>NZ_CP108109.1:2837500-3186500 GCF_036199905.1 Streptomyces sp. NBC_00223
CGCGGGCGCCCTGGCCCCGGAGGGACTCGGCGCAGCCCTTGCCGACGTCGCCGTAGCCGCAGACGACGGCGACCTTGCCGCCGATGAGGACATCGGTGGCGCGGTTGATGCCGTCGATGAGGGAGTGCCGGCAGCCGTACTTGTTGTCGAACTTCGACTTGGTCACCGCGTCGTTGACGTTGATCGCCGGGAAGAGCAGGGTGCCTTCCTGCTGCATCTCGTAGAGGCGGTGGACGCCCGTGGTGGTCTCCTCGGTGACCCCGCGGACCTCGGAGGCGAGCCGGGTCCACTTCTGCGGGGTCTCGGCGAGGGTGCGGTTGAGCAGCTGGAGGACGAACTGCTCCTCCTCGCTCTCCGCGGTGGACGGGTCCGGGGCTGCGCCCGCCTTCTCGTACTCGACGCCCTTGTGGACCAGGAGGGTGGCGTCGCCGCCGTCGTCCAGGATCATGTTGGGGCCGCCGGTGGGGGTGTTCGGCCAGGTCAGGGCCTGCTCCGTACACCACCAGTACTCTTCGAGCGTCTCGCCCTTCCAGGCGAAGACGGGGACGCCCTTGGGGTTGTCGACGGTCCCGTGGGGGCCGACGGCGATGGCCGCGGCGGCGTGGTCCTGGGTCGAGAAGATGTTGCAGGAAGCCCAGCGGACCTCGGCTCCGAGGGCGACCAGGGTCTCGATGAGCACCGCGGTCTGCACGGTCATGTGCAGGGAGCCGGTGACGCGGGCGCCGGCCAGCGGCTGCGCGGCGCCGTACTCGGCGCGGAGGGCCATCAGGCCGGGCATCTCGTGCTCGGCGAGGGTGATCTCCTTGCGGCCGAAAACGGCCAGCGAGAGGTCCGCGACCTTGAAGTCGTTGACGGTGGTGGTCATACGGGCTGCTCCTCGGTGGGATCGAGGCGGAAAGGGACATGGCGCGGCCGGGGCAAGGCGTGGAGCGGCACGTCGTGCGGACGCACCTCTTCCCCTGCGGCAGCGCAATCCGTCGGAGGCCCTCTCTCCCTCGGCCGGTCGTTGTGGAGCGACCGCCCGACCGCCATCAGCAGCGACGTCTGGCTGAAAACGAATCTACACCGATCGGCGTGCGAGCCTCAGGGCGCCCGGTCAGCGGCCACCGGGAGTCTGGGCGGGGTCGGGGCCCGCGGCGGCGGCGGCCTCGCTGTAAATGTCCGGTTCGAGGTAGATCACCCGGGCGAACGGCTCGGCGGCCCGGATGCGCTCCTCGGCGGCGTCGATGGCGGCCGCGACCTCGGTGGCGGTGTCGTCGTGGCGGACGGCGATCTTGGCCGCGACGAGCAGTTCCTCGGGGCCGAGGTGGAGAGTGCGCATGTGGATGATGCCGGTGACGGTGTCGCCGTCCACGACCGCGGAGCGAATCCGGGCGAGGGATTCGGGGCCGGCGCCTTCGCCGATGAGCAGGGACTTGGTCTCGGCGGCGAGCACGAGCGCGATGCAGATGAGCAGGGTGCCGATGCAGAGGGTGCCGATTCCGTCCCAGACACCGTCGCCGGTGGCGAGCGCGATCCCGACGCCCGCCAGGGCCAGGGCAAGGCCGATGAGGGCGCCGAAGTCCTCCAGCAGCACGACGGGGAGTTCGGGGGCCTTGGCCCGGCGGATGAACTCGGTCCAGGACATCGTGCCGCGGGTGTGGTTGGACTCCTTGATGGCGGTACGGAAGGAGGAGCCCTCCGCCACGATCGCGAAGATGAGGACGCCGACCGGCCAGTACCAGTGCTCGACGGCGTGCGGGTGGCGGACCTTTTCGTAGCCCTCGTACAGCGCGAACATGCCGCCGACGGAGAACAGGACGATCGAGACGAGGAAGGCGTAGATGTAGCGTTCCCGGCCGTAGCCGAACGGGTGTTCCTCGTTGGCGGCCTGCTTGGCCTTCTTGCCGCCGAGGAGCAGCAGCGCCTGGTTGCCGGAGTCCGCGAGGGAGTGCACGCCCTCGGCGAGCATCGACGAGGAGCCGCTGAAGGCGAATGCCACGAACTTGGACGCGGCGATGGCGAGGTTGGCGCTCAGCGCCGCCACGATCGCCCTGGTTCCGCCTGTCGCGCTCATAGGTGCTGGGTGTCCCTTCGATCGGCCCGGGCCTTTGCCTCGTCTTTACGGACGTGGCGGACGGACATTCTCGCAGCCCCGTGTTGTGCCGCCTCGTCAGGCCGCCACAGTGGCACGGAAGACGGTGCCCTCGCCGGTGAGTTCGGTGCTTTCGCCCGCGGGAAGGTAGGCGGATTCGCCGCTGGTGAGGGTGAGGGCGGTGTCGTCCGCGGTGCGCACCCGGGCCTCGCCGTCGACGCACAGCAGGATCTGCGGGGTGCCTCGGTCGAGGACGCGGGCGTCGGCGCCGGGGGCGAGCACGTAGCGGGACAGCCGGAATTCGTCGATGGGGGCGGCGTAGATCTCCTCGCCGTCGGCGGCGGCCTCGGGGCGGAGCACCCCGGGGTCCCCGGCTTCGAAGCGGACGACGCGCAACAGCTCGGGGACGTCGATGTGCTTGGGCGTGAGGCCGCAGCGGAGCACGTTGTCGGAGTTGGCCATGATCTCGACGCCCAGCCCGTCGAGGTAGGCGTGCGGGACGCCGGCCCCCAGGTAGAGGGCTTCCCCAGGCTGAAGGCGCACATGGTTGAGGAGCATCGCGGCGATGACACCTCGGTCGCCGGGGAAGCTGTGGGCGGCCTTGGCGTAGGCGGCGTAGTCGGCGGAGTACGGGGTGCCGGGGGAGGCGGCAAGCCGGGCGGCGGCCTCCGTGGCGTCGTGCACGGTGCCGGCCATCGCCCCGGGGTCCGCGCCGAGCACGGCGGCGAGCACTTCCCGCAGGGCCCGGTCCTCGGGGTGGGCGCGCAGGATGTCGGCGTAGGGGGCGAGGGCGTGGACGCCGAGGCCGTCGAGGAGGTCGGCGGCCTCGGTGGGACGGCGGAAGCCGCACAGGCCGTCGAACGGGGAGAGCGCCACGAGCATCTCGGGCTTGTGGTTGGCGTCCTTGTAGTTGCGGTGAGGGGCGTCGAGCGGGACGCCGCGGGCCTCTTCGTCGGCGAAGCCCTCCCTGGCCTGGGCGAGGTCGGGGTGGACCTGCACGGACAGGGGCGCGCCCGCGGCGAGCACCTTGAGCAGGAAGGGCAGCCGGGGACCGAAGCGCTTGACGGTGGCCTCGCCGAGTTCGGCGGCCGGGTCGGCGTCGATCACGGCGTCGAGGGGAACCGGGCCCGCGCCTCGGTCGACGCGGGAGGGGGCACCGGGGTGGGCGCCCATCCACAGCTCGGCCTGGGGTTCACCGGTGGGCGCCTGGCCCAGCAGTTCGGGGATGGCGGTGGTGGAGCCCCAGGCGTAGGGGCGGACGGTGTTGATGAGGCGGTTCATGCCGATCATGCTCTCTCGGTCGAGGCGACGGCCAGGTATGCGGCGGCGAAGTCGGTGAGGGCGACAAGTTCGGCGGCGACGTCGAGCGGCGTGCCGCCGGAAGCGGTGAGTTCGCTGAGCGGGGTGCCGTGGGCGTACGCCTGTTCGCGGGCCGCCGGTGCGGCCGAGCCCGGCTGGTCGGGCGCCTCCTGGAGCAGCACGATGCGCAGCCGCAGCCCTTGGGACTCCTCGACCCGGTCCCGGAAGAAGTCGTCGGGATCGGCGGCGCGGGCGTGTACACCGGCCTGGAGGGGGCCGTGGGCGATCAGGGCGGCGGGCAGGTCGGCGCTGAGGGCGGGGCGGCCGGCCCGGGTGGCGAGGACGTTCACGAAGCGACGGCCCACGGCGGCCGCGATCCGGCCCTGGCTCCACAGCAGCGGCAGGCAGTCGTCCAGTTCGGCCGCGAGCGTCTTGGCGGGGTTGGAGTACGTGGCGATCGCGGGCCCGCAGCGGGTGGCGACCTCGTCGAGCCGGTCGGCGACGCCGCGCAGCGCGGTGGGCGGTGCGGCGAACAGGCCGATGCGGTCGCCGAGGGCGAGCAGCGGGGTGATCAGGGCCCAGAAGGCGCCGGTGTCGGCGGCGGGTGTGTCGTCGCCGTGCCCGTTGCCGCCGGGGGCGGCGAAGGGCAGCGCCATGCCGCGGACCTGTTCCACGGCCTCGGCCAGTGGCGCCTTGGCGGCGGTGACGGCGGCCGCGGTGCAGCCCCTGCGGTACGCCTGCTCCACGAGGTCGGTCAGACCCTGCTCTGTGCCCTGCGGGCTGAGCAGGAGCAGCAGGTCGAGCGGTCCTGCCCAGCCGGGCAGCGTCCAGCGGGACTGCTGCGGGGTGGGCCCTGCGGGGTGCAGCAGCTCCACCGGGCAGTTGCCGGAGCCGAGGGCCGCCAGCAGATCGGCGACCGCGGCGGCCTCGGGACCGCTGCCGGCGACGAGGAGGGCGCGTGGGCGGCCGTCCGGGCGCAGTTCGGTGACCCCGGCCTCCTCCGCGAGCCGCAGTGCGGTGCGTACCCGGGCGCCCGCGGAGGCGACCGCGCGCAGCAGCCCGTGGACGTCGGCGCGGGCCAGCGCGTCGGGGTCCTCCAGCAGCGACTCGTCGAACAACACGACCTCCCGGTCGGATGCGGCGCGAATACCGCGTGGTCGTAGGGCTCCTGGTCAGGAGGGGCGGCGGGCCTCGTCGACGAGAAGTACGGGGATGTCGTCACGGACCGGGTAGGCGAGGCCGCAGGTGTCGGAGGCGCACACCAGCTCGTTGGCCTCGGCGTCCTCGCCCAGCGGCGCGTGACAGGCCGGGCAGGCGAGGATCTCCAGCAGGCTGGGTTCGACGAGCGGCATGGCGGTGTCCTCCGGAGGTGTGCGGCGGGCGTGGGCGGCCGGGCGGGCCGGTGACCGGGTGCCGGTGACCGGGTAAGGCGGGCGGCGAGCCGCCCGCTGGACCAGTGGCGTCCTCCCCGTGTCCTCAGCCTATCGCCGAGGCTCACCCACGGACGATCCCGAGCACCTGGTCACGGAGTCGGCCGACGGTGGCGGCGTCGCGGGCCTCGACGTTCAGCCGGAGCAGGGGCTCGGTGTTGGAGGCGCGCAGGTTGAACCACCAGTCGGCCGCGCTGACGGTGAGCCCGTCCAGCTCGTCGAAGGTCACGCCCTCCGTGCCGGTGAAGGCGGCGCGTACGTCGGCGGTGCGTCCCGCCTGGTCGTCGACGGTGCTGTTGATCTCGCCCGAGGAGGCGTAGCGGTCGTACTCGGCGACCAGCGCGGACAGCGGGCCGTCCTGGGCGCCGAGCGCGGCCAGCAGGTGGAGGGCGGCGAGCATGCCGGTGTCGGCGTTCCAGAAGTCGCGGAAGTAGTAGTGCGCGGAGTGCTCGCCGCCGAAGACGGCACCCGAGGAGGCCATCTCCTGCTTGATGAAGGAGTGCCCGACCCGGGTGCGGACGGCGATGCCGCCGTGCTCGGCCACGACCTCGGGCACCGACCAGGAGGTGATCAGGTTGTGGATGATCACGGCGCCGGGGTGCTTGGCCAGTTCGCGGGCGGCGACCAGCGCGGTGACCGCGGACGGCGACACGGGCTCGCCGCGCTCGTCGACGGCGAAACATCGGTCGGCGTCACCGTCGAAGGCCAGCCCGAGGTCGGCGCCGGTCTCGCGGACCCGGGCCTGGAGGTCGACGAGGTTCTTCGGGTCGAGGGGGTTGGCCTCGTGGTTCGGGAAGGTGCCGTCGAGTTCGAAGTACATCCGCACCAGGTCGACGGGCAGGCCGTCGAGGACGGTGGGGACGGTGTGGCCGCCCATGCCGTTGCCCGCGTCCACGACGACCTTCAGCGGCCGGATGCCGGACAGGTCGACCAGGGACCGCAGAAAGCCGGCGTAGTCGCCGAGCACGTCGCGCTCGGCGATCGCGCCGGGGGTGCCGGTGCCCGCGGGCCGCCCGGAGTCGAGCCACTTCTCGGCGAGCGCGCGGATGTCGGCGAGCCCGGTGTCCTGTCCGACGGGCGCGGCGCCCGCGCGGCACATCTTGATGCCGTTGTACTGCGCCGGGTTGTGGCTGGCGGTGAACATCGCGCCGGGCAGGCCCAGCCGCCCGCTGGCGAAGTACAGCTCGTCGGTCGAGCACAGGCCGATCAGGGTGACGTCCGCGCCCAGGGACGCGGCGCCGCGCGCGAAGGCGCGGGACAGACCGGGCGAGGAGGGCCGCATGTCGTGGCCGACGACGATCGCGTCGGCGCCGGTGACCGTGGCGAAGGCCGCCCCGAAGATCTCGGCGAGCGGCTCGTCCCACTGGTCGGGGACGACACCGCGCACATCGTAGGCCTTGACGATCTGCGACAAATCGGCCACTGCACACCTCTGTTGACCCGGTTCGGACGTGTTCGGACGCCGCCGCGCCGCCTGGGGGGCGGCACGGTCCCGCACAACCTATCCCGAGGGGTGCGCACATCACGCCGAGGAGAACCGGGCGTCGCGCCGCGACCGTGTCCGGGCCCACGATTCCGCCCGGCCGACGCCTGGGGCCTACCCGACTGCACCGCCCACTGAGGCGCGGACTCGCGCCCGCTACGACTCCGGCGAGCGCAGCACCCGCAGATGTCCGCGCCGGGCGACCTCCAGCGGGTCGATGTCCCGCGCGCCAGGCCGCCCGCCCCGGTTGCGCTCCTGGGGCCTGGCGGCTTCCCGAACAGCGTTGGCCAAGGCTTCGAGGTCATCACCGCTCGGACGCACCGGCCCGGTGTCCGTCGCCAGCCGTACGACCTCCCAGCCGCGCGGCGCGGTCAGCCGCTCGGAGTGCTCGGAGCACAGGTCGTAGCAGTGCGGTTCTGCGTAGGTGGCGAGAGGGCCGAGGACGGCCGTGGAATCCGCGTAGACGTACGTCAGCGTCGCGACGGCGGGACGGCCGCAAGCGGTGCGCGAACAGCGACGTACAGGGCTCACGACGTTGGACGGTACCGCACTCTTGAGCGGGCCGCGACGACTCTCCGCCGACTCACCCGCTCGTGTCGCCGGACACCGACCGGAATCAACCGATCCGCCCGCACCGCCCTGACCTGCGGTGACTGGGAAGGCATCGGGTGGGTATACCGAAGGTAAGGCAGCGGGCGTGGTCGGCCCCGGCCGCGAGTCCGGTCGCCAGGTGGCGGATAACCATCACTTCTGTGGCCTGATGCGGTCCCACGGCCCGCGCGCGGCGGAGAGAAGGAGGCGGTGTTCGCTCGTTCGGCGACTAAGGACGGGATCTTCTGCTGTGCGCACCCCCTGCGAGGACTAGGCTCACGCTGATGGACAGCTCGGCTCCGCCTCCTCCGCCTCCTTCCGCACCACGGCCGCGTCACCGCGACCGTCATGGGCGCGGGATGCGCGGGCCCATCGCGCCTCCGCAGGTGCCGCTGGCGCTGAGCCGGGCCGACGCCTTCGACGACCTGGTGCGCGACGCGGCCGACCGACTGGAACGGCGCTGGCCGCAGCTCGCCGATGTGGAGTTCGCCGTCCAGGAGGTGCCGTGGCCGCAGGACGGCCAGGCGACGGAGGGCGAACCCGTGCCGCTCGGCCGGCTGATCGGCGCGGCCAAGGACCGGCCGAGCCGGATCGTGGTCTACCGGCGCCCGGTGGAGATCCGCGCCAAGAGCCGCGACGAGCGCGCGCTGCTCGTCCACGAGATCGTGGTCGAGCAGGTCGCCGAGCTGCTGGGCCTGTCCCCGGAGAACGTCGACCCGAAGTACGGCGAGGACTGACCCCGCAGGACGCCGGACACCGCATGCCGTCCGGGTCCCGGGAGTCGGCCGACTCACCGGCCGCCGCCCCCGCCCGGGCGGAACCGTCCGCCCCGACCCCTACCGGTTGAGGATCCGCAGGTCGGAAGCCGCCTGCGGCACCTCCACCAGGGCGTGGTCGTCCGGCATCGGCTGGATGGTGAACATCGGCACCCCGCCCTGCGGCAGCGCCAGCATCCGGGAGGCGTAGAGCGTGCCGCCGGAGAGCCGTTCGACGGTCACCGCGTACGAGCCCTTGAGACCGGCCGGCTGCGGCGGAGTCAGGGCCTGGGTGGAGCCCGCCTTGACGGTCACCGTCTGGGTCGCGGGTGTGCCGCCGGAGGAGCCCGCCGACGAGGTGATCCGCACGCTGACGTCACCGCCCATGGCGGTCAGTGAGAGCGTCGAGTTCTTCCCCCGGTTGTCGGCCACCGTCGACCGCGTGTCGATCCGGGCGGTCGCGGGCAGGAACGCCAGCTCCTTGTTCGCGCCCTTGCCGCGGGTGACGCGCAGGGCGGCGACCACCGGCACACCGGGGTGCGCGTCGCTCGACCCGATGATCAGCGAGCCCGCTTCCCCCTTGGTGAGGTCGCCCAGGTCCGCGGCGGCCGTCATCCCGCTCTTGACGTGCAGCGTCTCGTGCCCGGCCGGGGTGATCGTCCCGGTGGGCGTGGCCAGTTTGAGGGTCAGGTCGGCGTCGTCGGAGCCGGTCGCGTACGCCACCAGCCGTACGTCGGTGGCGTCGGCCGGGATGCCCGGCAGCACCAGGCCGGTGGCGGGTTCCGCGGCGGCCGGCAGCCAGTCCGTGCCGTTGTTGGTCTCGGTGACCTGGACGGCGGCGCCGACCCGGCCGCTGCGGACGACGACGTGCACCGTCAGGTCCGGGTTCTTGTCCACGACCAGCGTGGACAGCAGCACGGGCTTCGAACTCCCGCCCGGCACCGTGATGCCGTCGCCGGTCGACGCCTTGAGCAGCCCGTCCTTGCCGTACAGCTCGACGTCGACCACGGCGGGCGTCTCGTCGGGGTTGACCAGGTGCAGATAGTCCTGGCGGCCGCCCGCGGTGCTCGCGCCCGGGAACCAGAACTCGCTGTCCGGCGTGACGCACGAGGCGCCCAGCAGCCCGCGCCCGGTGCCGGCGTCCACGACCGTGGACTGCTGCACGGTCCAGCCGGGGGCGAGTACGCCGTCCGCCGTGCCGATGAGCGCGGGCGCGCCGGTCTTGCCCGTCGTGGCGGTGACGGGCTTGCCGGTCGCCGTCAGGGGCGTGAGCGCCTTGGGCTTGGCCGTGGCGGGCACCAGCCGGGCGCTGCCGCCGGCGCCCCCGCCGGAGGTCGACTGCGGGGTGAAGGACGTGTACGTGGTCGTGGCGAAGTCCGACGGCGAGGGCTCGGGGCACAGCAGGGTGCTGCGCTGCACCGGCAGCCGGACGGCCGATCCGGTGGGGACCGCGGCCGAGTCGTTCCCGCCGGACAGCGAGGCGGCCCCGGTCAGCACGGCGAGCACGACGACGCCGCCGGCCAGGGAGAGGGTGCTGCGGTTCACTGGTGGTCGCTCCCGTCGCGGCGCTGGTCGCCTTCTGCGTAGTACGTGGCCGGGTCGGCGTACTCGCCCGGGTCGCCGTACGCCTGCTCGCCGTACTGCTGCTGCCCTTCGTAGCCGGGCCCGGCGCCGTACACGGGCTGCTCACCGGGGCCGCTCTGGCCGCCGCCCTGCGCGTAGGGGTCGTAGCCGGGCTGCTGGGGCACATAGCCGTAGGCGTCGCCGTAGCCCTGGGTCTGCTCGTATCCGGCCGTCTCCGCCGGGTACTGCTGCCCGTCCCACTGCTGGGCCTGGTCGCCCTGGGCATAGCCCGGGTCCTGGTAGCCGGGCTCCTGGTAACCGGCCTCCTGGTACTCGGGGGCCTGGTACCCGTAGCCGTTCTCGCCGTTGCCCGCCGGGGGCGCGTACGGGTCGTAGCCGCCGCTCTCCGCCGGGTCGTACGGGACCTGCTCGTACACCGCGTCGCGCTGCTGCGGGACCGGCGCCGCGTCCTGAGCCGCGTCTGCCTCCGATTCGGCGGAGGTCTCGGCTTCCGCCTCCATCTCGGCGGCGGCCTGCAGCCGGCGGGCCCTCCGGCCCTCGCCCGGGGCCTGCGCGGGGATCTCCGCGGCGGCCGGGGCCTCCGCCTCCGGCAGGTCGTCGTCGATCTCGCGGCGGCGGCCCGGGAGGGCGAGGACGATCACGACGAGCAGCAGGAAGCCCTGGGCGCCCAGCCAGCCGATGTGCGTGACCGGTTCCTCGAAGGTGACGTCGAGCCGGCCGCCGTTCGCGGGCGTCTCGAAGCCCTGCGCCCAGCCGTCGATCGTGACCGGGGTGAGCGGCTTGCCGTCGAGGGTGGCGTGCCAGCCGGGGTCGGCGGAGTCGGCGAGCCGCAGCACGCGTCCCGCGGGCCCCGCGGGCACCTTGGTGTGCGCCTCGATCCGGCCGGAGGCCACGCCCACGGGCTCGGCGCCCTTGCTGGTGAGGGTCATCCGGGAGACGAGCGCGTCGACCCGCCACAGGGAGCTGCCGTCGGCCTGGCTGACCCGGGACAGGCCCGGGGTGCTGTCCAGGACGCGGCCGAAGGAGCGGGGGGAGCCCTTCTGCGCGAGTACGTAGCGGACGGCGTATCCGGCCAGGCGGCTGCCCTGGTCGGCGCCCGAACCGGCGACCAGGTTGGCCACCACGGTGTCCAGGGCGCGGTCGCGCGGCGCCTCGGCCGCGAGTTCCGCGTCGCCGAGGCGGGCGCCGGAGCCGCGGACCAGGGAGTACGTGACCCGGCCCGCGGTGCCGTCGAGGACCAGGGTGCGCGGCTGGTCGCCGGTGGTGGTCTCCTCGGCGATGAAGGCGGGCACCTGCTGCGGGTCGCGGCGCTTGATCGGACCGTCGGCGCCGTCCACCACCCAGGTGAAG
The DNA here is from genome assembly GCF_036199905.1 of Streptomyces sp. NBC_00223. NCBI lineage: Bacteria > Bacillati > Actinomycetota > Actinomycetes > Kitasatosporales > Streptomycetaceae > Streptomyces > Streptomyces sp. NBC_00223. Next base: position 2,848,067 of record NZ_CP108109.1, read on the forward strand.
GCGGCGAGCAGCGGGGCGGCGACCGCGGCGACCGCGATCAGGCCCGCGACGGGCTGCCGCCAGCCGAATCCGCTGGCGGCGATCCGCTCGTTGGCGCCCTCGGCGCCGATCGCGGCGGCGGCCAGCAGCGCGAGGCCGTAGACGAGGGTGGCCGGGCCCGCCCAGTCCTTGCCGTTCTGCACGACGGCGAAGAGCAGACCGGTCGCGGCGGCCGCCCAGGCGGCGGCGATGGCCTTGCGGCGCGAGTCGCGCATCAGGGCGGCGAGCGCGGCCAGCACCACACCGGTCAGCAGCAGCCCGCCGGACGCCTTGGGGCCGCCCGGGCCGAGCAGCAGCAGGTCGATCCCGGAGGCGCTCTTGGTGCCGTAGGGCAGCCCGGCCTCGTTGAACATCCGGCCGGGGTGCCCGAGCAGGGTCAGTGACCAGGGCGCGAGCAGCACCATCGGGGTGACGAGCACCGCGGCGAAGCGCAGCAGGTGCGGTACGAGCAGTTGTCGCTGTCCGCGCACCACCCGCCAGGCCAGCACGCCCGCGGCGAGCACCAGCGCGATCGGCCAGGTGACCGGGGTGAACGCGGTGGTGAAGGTGAGCATCAGGGCGAGCGCCCAGGTGGCGCGCCAGCCGGGCCGCGCGCCGCGTTCGACGGCGGAGTCGGCGAGCTGGAGGCCGGCCGCGGCGGCGGCCGCGCGGGCCATCAGCGGCAGCAGGATGGCCAGCACCGCCGTGCCCAGCCGCCCGGCGGCCAGTGCCCCGGTGACGGCGGGCAGGAAGGCGTACGCGACCGACGCCCAGGCGCGCAGCAGCCGGGACTCGACCAGCGGGCGGGACGCGAAGTAGGCGGTGACGCCGGCCAGCGGCACCGAGGCGACCAGGAAGAGGGTGAGGGTGAGCCCGGTCGAGCCGAAGAGCACGGTGGAGAAGATCGCCAGGACGGCGAGGTAGGGCGGCGCCACCTGGGTGCCGCCGGTGCCGAGCGCGTGCCAGGAGCCGGCGAAGGTGCCCCACAGGTCGGAGGCGCCGGGGTCGGCGGGCAGCAGGGCGCCGCCGGCCAGCGCGCCGCCGCCGAGCAGGGCGCGGCAGGCGGCGAGCGAGAAGACCAGCAGCACGGCGAAGAGCACCGGGCCGGGCTTGCGGGCGACGCGCTTGAGGCGCGCGAACTGCTCGACTTCGAGGAAGTCGCCGTCCTCGTCGCCGGGGCCGGACTCGACGCCGCCGCCGTGCCGTCCGGCGGCCGCGGTGGCGGCGTCAGCGCGGCCGGAGAAGTTGTTGACGACCTGGTCGGCGGTGGCGCGTACGGTCGCGCCCGGGGGCGGGAAGAGCGGGCGCAGCTCCGAGGGGGGCACGACGGCGTGGGAGCGGGCGCGGCGGGCGCCGAGCAGCCGTCCGGGCCGCAGCAGCACCGCGAGCAGGCCGACGATCTCGTCGACGGCCTGGACCGGCACCTTTCCGACCAGGTAGGCCAGGGTGCGCAGCAGGGTGCCGACGACGATCCGCAGCGCCACGTAGGGCAGCATCGGGCCGCGGGTGTTGGCGAGCAGGGTGTAGACGGCGCCGGACTTGTCGACGCGGTGCGGGTTGACCGCGGAGCGGCCCGCACAGTCCACCGGGCGGCGCTCGCGGGAGGCGGCCTCGGCGTGCCGCAGTACGGCGTCGGGGGCGACGAGCACGGTGTGTCCGGCGGCCTGGGCGCGCCAGCAGAAGTCGACGTCGTCGCGCATCAGGGGCAGCCGGCGGTCGAAGCCGCCCAGTTCCTCCCAGATGTCGCGGCGGACCAGCATGCCCGCGGAGGAGACCGAGAGCACCGGGCGCACCTGGTCGTGCTGGCCCTGGTCCTGCTCGCGGCGTTCGAGGCCGGTCCAGCGGCGGCCGCTGCGGGCGATGGTGACGCCGACTTCGAGCAGTTGCCTGTGGTCGTACCAGCTGCGGAGTTTGGGACCGATGATCGCGGCTGATGGTGACGAGTCGGCGGTTCGCAGCAAGGCGGCGAGGGCGCCGGGGTCGGGTTCGCAGTCGTCGTGCAGCAGCCAGAGCCACTGGACGGGCTCGCCGTGCGGCTGCTCGGGCTCGTCGTAGGCGTCGTCGTTCCAGGTGCGGCTGGCGGGGTCCCAGCCGCTGCGGCGGGCCAGATACGGCAGTTGCTCGGCGGTGAGCGGCGCGGCGACCCGGGCGGCCTCCTCGACGGCGGCGCCGAAGCCGGTACGGCGGGCGAGGTGCAGCACGCGCTTGTCGCCGAGGGCTTCGGCGAGCAGGCGGGCGGAGTCGTCGGCGCTGCCGGTGTCGGCGGCGACGACGTCCTGAACCGGACGGTCCTGGCCGAGCAGCCCGGAGAGGGCCTTGGGCAGCCAGCGCGCGCCGTCGTGCGCGACCAGCACGGCGGTGACGACATGGCGCGGGAACTCAGGGATGCCGGCCGGAAAGTAGGCCGGTGCTGGGCTGTTCACGGACATCGAGGTTCTGGCCCCGGTTCGCTGGACTGCGGTGGACGCGTGAGCCCGCGCTGTGGCGGGTACGCATCTCGGACGGGCCCCCACACTAACGGCTCAAACCGCAGCCTCCGTCCGGGTGCGGGAACAACGGCAGCCCGCCTGCCGTGCCGGTGGGCACGGAAGACGGGCTGGGCGCGTGGGGTCGTGGACGTGCGCGGAGGCCTCAGATCCGGAGCGGAATCTCAGACGACGCCCTTCTTCAGACGGCGGCGCTCCCGCTCGGACAGGCCGCCCCAGATGCCGAAGCGCTCGTCGTTGGCGAGGGCGTACTCCAGGCAGTCGGAGCGGACTTCGCAGGCGAGGCAGACCTTCTTCGCCTCACGCGTGGACCCGCCCTTTTCGGGGAAGAACGACTCGGGGTCGGTCTGCGCACACAGCGCGCGCTCCTGCCAGCCGAGTTCCTCGTCGGCCTCTTCGGCCAGCAGCAACTGGAACTGCTCGGTCATGCGCGCCCCTGTCTGTCGTGCTTCCCCGTGTTGTGCCTGCCGTCACCATGTCCGGCTGAACGACACGAGTGAAATTACAAGTGTGCCGATCCGGGCCAGTCAAGCCGAGATCTGCTATTGGGCCCGTTATTCACTCCGCTGAACCAAGGAGTGACAGATAGTGTTGATATCGGCCCATAAGACCGCATCCGTCGACCACGGTCCCGCCGGACCACGTTCACATCTCGTCAGACGTCACGGCGGCGGGCCGCGTTCCGCCCGCTCGACCGAAGCGTTGTGGATCACATTTCGATCACGGGAGTACAACGTCACACCGGGCGGCGTGTTCTCCCAGACCGGAAACCGATCTGCATCGGATCTGCACGGATGCCGCACCACTTATCCGCAGACTTCCATGCACAAACCTTTCGAGAAAGGAGGTTGCCGGATCAGGTGAAACTTGAGCGACATACCGGACATCAAGTTGACAAACAACCGCTCCGACCGGTCTCCTTGACCGCATGCCCGCAGAGCGCCCTTCGCATGTCAGGACTCGTCGCCCCGAGTTCTGCTGCGTCGCGCTCGCGCAGAGCTGTTGTTGTTCCTGTCGTTGCCGCTGAGCCCACGCCGATGGACCGCGTCCGGTCCCGGCATCGCCCGCTTCACGCGCATCTTCGAGGAACTCCTCCCCATGTACTCCGACGTCTCCATCGCCGGTGACCCGCTCGCCCTGCCCCATCTGCTCCCCCCGGTGCCGCAACACCCCGGCACCGTCGCGGAGTTCGCCGGCCTCGCCCGCTCCCTCGCCGCCGACCGCGCGCACTGGGCTCCCCTGGTGCGCTACGACGCCACCACCCGCTGGTACGCGCGCCTGCGGACCGGCCCCGGCTACGAGGTGTGGCTGCTGAGCTGGCTGCCCGGGCAGAGCAGCGGGCTGCACGACCACGGCCGCTCCTCCGGCGTGCTCACCGTCCTCGACGGCACCCTGCGCGAACGCGCCCTCACCGCCCGCGGCGAGGCCGGCCGCACCCTGGCGGCGGGACACCAGCGCGTCTTCGCCCCCGGCTATGTCCACGAGGTCGTCAACGACTCGCTGGAGCCCGCCGTCAGCCTGCACATCTACTTCCCGGGCCTGACCGAGATGACGCCGTACGCCTGCCTGCCCACGGGCCACGCGGCCGACGGAGCCGCGCCGCACCGGCGCACGGCGGCGGACCGGCCGGCGGTAACGGCGGGCGGCCGTACGGCGGGCGGCCCGGCGGACCTCCCCGCGGCGGCCCCCGCCGGGACATAGCGGCCCGGCCCGCCGCGGCGGGCTGACAGACTGGTGCGCATGCGAATCGTGGTTCTGGCCGGAGGTATCGGAGGAGCGCGCTTCCTGCGCGGCCTCAAGGCAGCGGCGCCGGAGGCGGACATCACCGTCGTCGGCAACACCGGAGACGACATCCATCTGTTCGGGCTGAAGGTCTGTCCCGACCTCGACACCGTGATGTACACCCTCGGCGGCGGCATCCACGAGGAGCAGGGCTGGGGCCGCGCCGACGAGACCTTCGCCGTGAAGGACGAACTGGCCGCGTACGGCGTCGGCCCGGAGTGGTTCGGCCTCGGCGACCGGGACTTCGCCACCCACATCGTCCGTACCCAGATGCTCGGCGCCGGCTATCCGCTGAGCGCCGTCACCGAGGCGCTGTGCGCCCGCTGGAAGCCCGGGGTGCGGCTGATCCCGATGTCCGACGACCGGATCGAGACACATGTCCTGGTCGACCTCGACGGCGAGCGCAAGGCCGTGCACTTCCAGGAGTACTGGGTACGGCTGCGGGCCGCGGTGCCGGCGCACGCCGTCGTGCCGGTCGGCGCGGAGGGCGCCAAGCCCGCGCCCGGCGTGCTCGAAGCCATCGCCGCCGCCGATGTGATCGTCTTCCCGCCGTCCAACCCGGTGGTCAGCATCGGCACCATCCTCGCCGTGCCCGGTATCCGCGAGGGCATCGCCGAGGCCGGGGTGCCGGTCGTCGGTCTCTCCCCGGTCATCGGCGGCGCGCCCGTGCGCGGCATGGCCGACAAGGTGCTGGCCGCGGTCGGCGTGGAGTCCACCGCCGCGGCCGTCGCCGCGCACTACGGCAGCGGGCTGCTCGACGGCTGGCTGGTCGACACCGTGGACGCGGCCGCCGTCGACGAGGTCGAGTCCGCCGGCATCCGCTGCCGTGCCGTACCGCTGCTGATGGACAGCGCGGACGCCACCGCCGAGATGGCCCGGCAGGCGCTGACGCTCGCCGAGGAGGTACGGGCATGAGCCCGGCGGCCGCCACCGGTTCCGCGCCGCGCTACGAGGTCTTCGGGGTGACCGGGATCGGGGAGGTCCAGCCGGGCGAGGACCTCGCCAAGCTGATCGCCGCGACCGGCGTCGCACTCGCCGACGGGGACGTCCTGCTGGTCACCTCCAAGATCGTCAGCAAGGCCGAGGGCCGGATCCTGCGGGCCGACGACCGCGAGGCCGCGATAGACGCCGAGGCGGTACGGCTCGTGGCGCGCCGGGGGCCGACCCGGATCGTGGAGACCCGGCACGGCTTCGTGATGGCCGCGGCGGGCGTCGACACGTCCAACACCGCCCCCGGCACCGTACTGCTGCTGCCCGAGGACCCCGACGCCTCGGCCCGGCGCATCCGCGAGGGCCTGGCCGACACCCTGGGCGTGCGGGTCGGCGTCCTGGTCACCGACACCTTCGGGCGGCCCTGGCGCTCCGGCCTCACGGACGTGGCGATCGGCGCCTCCGGGGTACGGGTGCTCTACGACCTGCGCGGCGGGCGGGACGCGTACGGCAATCCGCTGAGTGTGACCGTCACCGCCACGGCGGACGAACTGGCCGCGGCGGGGGATCTCGTCAAGGGCAAGGCGTCGGGCGTGCCCGTGGCGGTCGTCCGAGGGCTGCCCGGCGCGGTCCTCCCGGAGCCCGCGGCCGACGACCCGGGCGCCCGGCCGCTGGTACGGCGGGCCGCCGACGACATGTTCCGGCTCGGCACGTCCGAGGCCGTACGGGAGGCGGTGTCGCTGCGGCGTACGGTCCGTGAGTTCACCGACGACCCGGTCGACCCGGCGGCGGTACGGCGGGCGGTCGCGCTCGCGGTCACCGCGCCCGCGCCGCACCACACCACGCCGTGGCGGTTCGTGCTGCTGGAGTCGGCGGAGGTACGGGGCCGGCTGCTCGACGCCATGCGGGACGCCTGGGCGGCGGACCTGCGGCGGGACGGCTTCTCCGAGGAGAGCGTCGCGAAGCGGCTGCGGCGGGGGGACGTGCTGCGGCGCGCGCCCTACCTGGTGGTGCCGTGTCTGGTCGCCGAGGGCGCGCACGCCTACCCGGACGCGCGGCGGGCCGCCGCCGAGCGGGAGATGTTCGTGGTCGCGGCCGGGGCGGGCGTGCAGAACTTCCTGGTCGCGCTGGCCGGGGAGCAGTTGGGGTCGGCGTGGGTGTCGTCCACGATGTTCTGCCGGGACGTGGTGCGCGAGGTGCTCGACCTGCCGGACGACTGGGACCCGATGGGGGCGGTGGCCATCGGCCGGTCCCGCGCGGTGCCGGCGGCCCGCGTCGACCGCCCGGTCGACGCCTTCCTGACCGTCCGCTGACCGGCGCGGGGCCGGGTCGGCCGGCCCCGCGACCGGCCTGGGCCTTGTGGTCGCCCCCTTGCCCGCGACCCGCCGCCCCCGGCGTCACGCGTCGCGGGGCGGCGGGTTGGGGGCCAGGCGCGGGCCGTGGCGGGGCGGCGTCGGGGAGCCCAGCAGGATCAGCCGGGCGGCCCGGTGCCGCTGCCCGGCGTAGGGCTCGAGCAGCCGCAGCATCGTCTCGTCGTCCGACCGCCGCTCCCCCGTCAGCGCGTAGCCGATGTGGTGCGGCAGGTGCAGATCCCCCACCGTGACCTCGTCCGCGGCGCCGTGGCTGCGTTGCAGCGTCTCGGCGGCCGTCCACGGACCGATGCCGCGGACGGTCCGAAGACGTGCCGCCGCCCGCGCCGCGTCCAGCCCGGCCAGGGCGTCGATCCGCGACCCGACGCGGACCGCCCTGAGCACCGTGGAGGCCCGCTTGTCGTCCACGCCCGCCCAGTGCCAGTCCCAGGAGGGCACCAGCGCCCAGCCCCGCGCGTCGGGCATGACCCGCATCCGGTCGGCCGGTCCGGGGGCCGGTTCGCCGTGCCGGGCCAGCAGCAGCTTCCAGGCCCGGTACGCCTCCCCCGTGGTGACCCTCTGCTCCAGGACCGACGGGATCAGCGACTCGAGCACGAGTCCGGTACGGGTCAGCCGCAGCCCGGGGTTGCGCCGGTGGGCCTGGTGCACCACGCGGTGCCGGGGGACGAACGCGGACGGGTCGTCGTCGGCCCCGAGCAGCCCCGGCAGCGTGTCGAGCAGCCACTGCGCGCCCGGTCCCCACGCGTGGGCCTCGATCGCCGCCGGGCTGCCGGTGATCCGCAGGGTGCCGGGACCCTCGGGCGTACGGCTGGCCCGCCAGACCGTGCCGTCGGGCGTGATCCGGAACGCGGGGTCGCCGCCGCCGCGGCGCAGCGGCATGAGGGTGAGCCGGACGTCGAGCGGTCCGTCGGGTGCCCAGGTCCGGGTACGCGGCGCGCCGGCGCTCGTACGCGTTCGAGGGGGGTGCACCCGGCGAAGCGTACCCGGCGCGCCCGCGCGGCCCCCGGGGCGCCCGCGCGGCCCCCGGGGCACCTGCCGGCCCTGCCCGGCCTGCCCGGCTTACCTGGCCTACTGGTCGGACGAGAAGCGGATCGCGCCCGCCGAGATCCGCGCGCCGCACCAGATCCGGGCGCCCCGGCACAGTTCGTTGTCGGCCCCGATGACGGCCCCGTCGCCGACGACCGCGCCGTCCAGCACCGTACGGCTGCCGATCCGGGCGCCCGCGCCGACCAGGGAGTCCCGGACCACCGCGTCGGCCTCGATGTGGGCGCCCGCCAGGACCGTACTGCCCTCGACGCGCGCGCCCGGGCCGACGACCGCGCCCTCGGCGACGCAGGTGCCGCCGGAGAGCTTGGCGTCGGCGGCGACCTCGGCGCCGGGCAGCACCAGCCGTTCGCCGCGCCGGCCCGGGACGGCGGGCGAGGGCGCGTGGCCGAGCACGAGGTCCGCCGAGCCGCGGACGAACGCCGCCGGGGTGCCGAGGTCCAGCCAGTACGTGGAGTCGACCATGCCGCGCAGCCGCGCGCCGGCGGCGAGCAGTCCGGGGAAGGTCTCGCGTTCGACGGAGACCGGCCGCCCGGTGGGGATGGTGTCGATCACCGAGCGGGTGAAGACATACGCGCCCGCGTTGATCTGGTCGGTGACGATCTCCTCGGGCGTCTGCGGCTTCTCCAGGAAGGCGGTGACCCTGCCGTCGGGGTCGGTCGGCACGAGGCCGAACGCGCGGGGGTCCTCGACCTTCGTCAGGTGCAGCGAGACATCGGCGCCGTCACGGCGGTGGGTGGCGACGAGCGCGGGGATGTCCAGGCCGGTGAGGATGTCGCCGTTGAAGACGAGTACGGGGTCGCCGGGCGCGGCCCGCAGCAGGTGGGCGACATTGCGGATCGCGCCTCCGGTGCCGAGCGGATCGGTCTCGGTGACGTACTCCAGGTGCAGCCCGAGCGCGGAGCCGTCGCCGAAGTGCGGTTCGAAGACCTCGGCGAGGTAGGAGGTGGCGAGCACGATGTGCTCGACGCCCGCGGCGCGGGCCCGGGTCAGCTGGTGGGTGAGGAACGGCACACCGGCCGCCGGGATCATCGGCTTCGGCGTGTGGACCGTGAGCGGCCGCAGCCGGGTGCCCTTGCCTCCGACGAGGAGGATGGCTTCGGTCGCCGGAAGACTGTCCAGTGCACGCATGGCAAAGATGGTCCCATAAGCCGCAAAACATAAGAATAGCGCCGTGACGGTCCATCGACCCCGAGGCCAACCCGCCGTCCCCGTACGGCCCTTCGCGGCCACCCCGATCATGCCAGGTAGCCTGGCCGTTGTGACCCCCCGCGCCCAGACCCCCGCAGGACTGCTCGCCGACGCCCTCCGTACCGACCCCGGCCGTCCGTTGATCACTTTTTACGACGACGCGACCGGTGAACGGGTCGAGTTGTCGGTGGCCACCTTCGGCAACTGGGTGTCGAAGACCGCGAATCTGCTCCAGGACGACCTCGGGGCGCAGCCCGGTGACCGGCTCGCGCTGCTGCTGCCCGCGCACTGGCAGACGGCGGTGTGGCTGCTGGCCGCGTTCTCGACCGGGGTGGTCGTGGCGCCGGGCGGCGATCCGGCGGGCGCCGACCTCGTGGTGAGCGGGCCGGACACGCTGGAGGCGGCCCGGGCGTGCGGCGGTGAGCGGATCGCGCTCGCGCTGCGGCCGCTGGGCGGGCGCTTTCCGCAGCCGCCGCCGGGGTTCGCCGACTACGCGGTCGAAGTACCCGGCCAGGGCGACCGGTTCGCGCCCTACGTGCCGATCGGCCCGGAGGCGCCCGCGCTGGAACTGCCGGGCGGTGAGGTACTGACGGCCGGGGACGTGGTGTCCCGGGCACGTGACGAGGCCGGCCGGCTCGGCCTGGAGAGCGGCTCACGGCTGCTGTCCGGGCTGCCGTACGACGGGTGGGAGGGGCTGGCCGCGGGTCTGCTCGCGCCGCTCGCCGCCGACGCCTCCGTCGTGCTGTGCCGTCACCTCGACCAACTCCCGGCCGATCGCCTGGACCAGCGCAGGGCCGCCGAGCGCGTCACCCACACCGCCCTCTAGTCACGGGAGTTGCCCGGCGACCCGCCCGCCGGGGAACTCCTCGGCAGAATCGATTCCTCGGGCAACCAAGAAGCCCATTCGACTGTCTGAACGAATGCCGGTCTGGTATTCGGGTCCCCTCTCCGGCGCCAACCGGTATCAGGTGACCCACAAAGGGACAGGCGGCCGACGTGACCACGCCAGCAGAGCCTCCGGGCGGCGACTCCGCTTCCGACACCTCGGACGCCCCGGACGCCCCGGACCCCGCTGCGTCCGCCGGGTCCGCGGCGCCGCGCCGCTTTCGCTGGCTGCGGGTCGTCGCCGCCTGCACCGCGCTGTTCGTGCTGGCGCTCGCGGGCGGCGTCTGGTACTTCTACCAGCGCCTCGACGGCAACATCACCACCGACACCGTGACCGAGAACCAGCTCATGATCCACGCCTCGGAGCGCCCCACCGAGGGCCCGACCAAGGCCGAGAACATCCTGCTCATCGGATCGGACAACCGCGGCGACGGCAACGAGAAGTACGGCGAGGACAGCGGCACCCAGCGTTCCGACACCACGATCCTGCTGCATCTGTCGGCCGACCGCAGCAGCGCCACCGCCGTCAGCATCCCCCGCGACCTGATGGCCCACGTGCCGGACTGCACCCGGCCGGACGGCAGCACCAGGCCGGGCCGCTTCGAGCAGTTCAACTGGGCCTTCGAGGGGGGCGGAGCGGCCTGCACGATCCGTACCGTCGAGGACATGACCGGCGTCCGGATCGACCACCACCTCATCGTGGACTTCAGCGGGTTCAAGAAGATGGTCGACGCGGTGGACGGGGTGGAGGTCTGTGTGGCCGAGCCCGTGCACGACACCAAGGCGCACCTCGACCTGCCCGCGGGCCGGCAGAAGCTCAACGGCGAGCAGGCGCTCGGCTTCGTCCGCGCCCGCTACAGCATCGGGGACGGCAGCGACACCCAGCGCATGGAACGCCAGCAGGACTTCCTCGCCTCGCTGATCAGCAAGGTGCGCGGCAACGGGGTCCTGCTCAATCCCCTCAAGCTCTACCCGCTGTTGCAGGCCGCCACGAGCGCGCTCACCGCGGACCCCGGCCTCGACTCGCTCAGCGAGCTGTACAGCCTGGTCAACAGCCTGCAGAAGACGCCGTCGGACGCGATACGTTTCCTCACCCTGCCGCGCGAGCAGTACACCGCGGACCGCAACCGCGACCAGCTTCTCCAGCCGGAGGCCGACCAGCTCTTCGCCGCGCTCCAGGCGGACCGCGCGGTCAACGTCACAAGCGGCACCCCCTCCCCCGGCACCTCGTCCACGGGTACTCCCTCCGCCGGCGCGACAACCGGACCCACGTACCCGGGGACGACCGTCGATCGTGACATCTGCGGCAAAGACCGGTGAAAACCCGCTGAAAGCCCCGGCCAAACCTCGGACAGATTGGGCAGGTTTTGTCCGGTTGTAGGGATGCGGAATTTGTCACGGACGCATATCGGCGCTGAACTGGGCGGCTAATGTGAGCGATCCGGCTTGACCCCGGACGGAGGACCCGAGGGACCGTGGACACGCAAGGCCGTAGGAACATCGACCCGGCGGACCAGTGGGTGCTGGACCCGGCCACGGGGACGTACCAGTTGCGGCTGGACCCGGACCTCGACGCGTCACCGGGTGTGCCGGCCCAGGGGCAGTACGGCGACTCCGCGAAGTCCGGCGGCACCGGCCGCTCCTCCGGCGCCGACACTCCGGCCGGCTCGCCCGCCGGGCCCACCGTACCCGCCCCCGGGGGCCGCCGGGCCGCCCGTACCGCCGCCGCCTCGGCCGCGGCTGCGGCTGCGGGGGCACGCGGCCGCCGCCGGGCCAAGCCCGGGATGTCGCGCAAGCGGAAGGCGCTCACCTGGACCGGCGGCGTCATCGGCTTCGTCCTCGTCGCGACCACCGTCGGCGGCTATCTGGTCTACGAGCACTTCAACAACAACATCACCACCGTGGACGTCGGCGACGCGGGCAGCAAGGGCGTCACCCACGACGGGCCGATGAACATCCTGGTCATCGGCACCGACAGCCGTGAGGGCCTGGGCAAGAAGTACGGCGACGCGGGCAGCGTGGGCCACGCGGACACCACGATCCTCTTCCATGTCTCCGCGGACCGCAGCAACGCGACCGCGCTGAGCATCCCCCGGGACATCGTCACCGGGATCCCCGACTGCCCGACCAAGCAGAAGGACGGCAGCACCAGGACCATTCCGGGCACCCCGCAGGGGCTCAGCAGCCCGAAGTTCAACGAGTCCCTGGGACAGGACGGCCGTGACCCGGGCTGCACGATGCGTCTGGTCAAGCAGCTCACCGGCATACAGGTCGACCACTTCATGATGGTCAACTTCGAGGCCGTCAAGACTCTCTCGACGGCGGTCGGCGGCGTGGACGTCTGTCTGAACCGCCCGCTGGTCGACCCCAAGTCGCACCTCAACCTGTCGGCGGGCCCGCACAAGCTGGAGGGCGAGCAGGCGCTGGAGTTCGTACGGACCCGGCACGCGCTGCGCAACCAGAGCGACCTGGACCGGATCCAGCTCCAGCAGAACTTCCTCAGCGCGATGATCCGCCAGATCAAGTCGAGCGGCACCCTGACCAACCCCAAGAAGCTCTACACACTGGGCGACGCCGCCACGAAGGCGCTCACCGTGGACACCGCGATCGGCAGCGTCAGCAAGCTGACCAGCCTGGCCAAGGACTTGAGCAAGGTCGACGCCAAGCACATCAGCTTCATCACGGTGCCGGTGGTCGACAATCCCGACGAGAAGGTGCGCGCGACCGTCGTCGTCGACGACACCAGGGCGCCTCAGCTGTTCTCGATGATCAGGAACGATGTCTCGCTCACCAAGGTGAAGAAGAAGAAGGCGGCCGCGTCCGACGCCAAGCTGAAGGGCCCCAAGGCGACCCCGCACGACACGCGCGTCAATGTCCTCAACGGCAGCGGGGTCCTCGGCGCCGCGCAGGACACCGTCAACTGGCTGCAGAACGACAAGGGCGTCAACCGCTCGGACAACGGCGGCAACGCGCCCACGCCGATAGAGCGCACGACCCTGGTGTACGCGCCGAACCAGGCCGACCAGGCCCGTTCGCTGGCCGCGATGATGGGCCTGCCGGCCTCCGCCCTCAAGCCCGGCACCGTCGACGCCGCGCCGCTCGCGTACATGACGCTGACCCTCGGCAAGGACTTCACCAAGCCCGGCACCGCGATCGCCCCGCCCACGACGCTGCCGGACGGTGTCGACAAGACCGAGGCGAACAGCACGGCATGCGTAGGTTAGGCCGCTGATTCCGAACCTTGTATGACGTACGCAATGATGTGCGCCAGGTGTGCAACTCTGCGCCACCCGTAGCCGTCTGATAGTCGGATGGCCGAAAGTAAGCCCGGATCGGTGGAGAGGGGTTCGAGTGCGTGACAGAACGGTCGGGGGCAACGGTTACGGGGCCGCTTCGAACGCCGACGACCTGGGCTGGGACCAGGGACTCCACCACGAAAGCGGCAGGTCGTACGCCCCCGGCACGGACAGCGGCCGGGACGAGGGGCGGGGCTCCGGCTCGGAGGCGGTACCCGAGCAGCGCTCGGGGCCCGGCTCGCACCGGGCCGGCGGCGGCGGAGGCGGTCAGACGAGCGGCGGCGGTCACCGGCGGGGCGGTCCACGGGGCCACAAGAGCAAAAAACGCAAGGTGTTCCGCTGGGTGGCGATAGTCGCCGCGGTCGCCGTCCTGGGCACGGCCGGCGCCGCGTACGGATATTACGAGTATCTGGCCGGCAAGATCCGCAAGGGCGAGCGCAGCAGCGGTGACACCCATGTGGCCAAGACGAAGGCCAACGCCGCGGGCAAGACGGCGATGAACATCATGATCCTGGGGTCCGACAGCCGCAACGACCCGGCGGACCTCAAACTCGGCGGCGCCAAGTCCACCGTGGGGGACGCGCCCCGGGCCGATGTGATCATGATCGCGCATCTGTCCGCCGACCGCAGCAATATGTCGGTGGTCAGCATCCCGCGCGACACCCGGGTCGACATACCCGAGTGCACCGACCCCAAGACCCACAAGGTCTTCCCCAAGACCAACGACATCATCAACGCCTCGCTGGGCCGCGGCGGCGCGGGCTGCACCCTGGCCACCGTACAGAACCTCACCGGCGTCTACATCGACCACTGGCTGACCATCGACTTCTCCGGCGTGGTGAAGATGGCCGACGTGGTCGGCGGGGTGGAGGTCTGCGTGGAGTACCCCGTGTGGGACCACCCGACGCCCCAGCAGCCCGGCGGCTCGGGACTGCTGCTGAAGAAGGCCGGCAAGCAGAAGGTCTACGGCAAGGTCGCGCTCCAGTGGCTGCGCACCCGGCACGCCTTCGAGTCCGACGCCGGACGGTCGGAGGCCCAGCACATGTACATGAGTTCGCTGATCCGGCAGCTGCGCAGCCAGAACCTCTTCACCGACCCGGGCAAGCTCAACAACATCGCGACGACGGCGATGTCGGCCTTCGAGGTGTCCGAGGAGATCGGCACCCCGAAGAAGCTCTACGACCTCGGGATGCAGCTCAAGACCGTGCCGCCGAAGCGGATCACCATGCTGACCATGCCGTTCATCGAGGACCCGGAGAACCCGAAGGCGCACTATCTGCCCGCTCCGGACGCCGGCCAGGTCTGGTCGCTGCTGCGCAACGACATCGCCATGGACGCCAACGGCAAGCCGAAGGCCCCCGGCGGCTCGAAGGCCAAGCCGAGACCCACCCCGAAGGGTCCGGCCGCGGCGGACTCCGCGACCATCCCGGTCACGGTGGTCAACGGCACGGCTGGCGACGCCACCGGCACGGCGACCTCCGGCCGCGCGGGTGACATCGCCACCGCGCTGAAGACCGCGGGCTTCACCCAGGCCGCCACGAGCCAGGAGCAGAAGCCCAGCCGGGGCACGACCCTCACCTACCCCAAGGCCGACGGCGACCAGGGCAAGGCCGACGCGACGGCGGTGGCCAAGGCCATGAAGATCCCGTCCTCCTACGTCAAGGCGTCGGCGGACGTGCAGTCGATCACCCTGACGGTCGGCGCGGACTGGAAGGAAGGCACCGACTTCAGCAAGACGCTGCCGGACGCGGGTTCGGTCCCGAAGACCGCCCAGGCGGTCAACGGCGCCGACGAGGACAAGTGCATGCCGGTGTACGGGCCGTACCGCTACAGGGGCAACTGAGGCCGTCGCCGCCTCGCACGCGAGCGGGCCCGCCGGAGAACCTTGGGTTCATGGGGTCGTCGCAACACCGCCTGGTTTCAGGTGGTGAGTAGATCACGTAGGCGCTCGGCTGGGGTATCCCAGTCGAGTGTCTTGCGTGGGCGGCCGTTGAGTTCCTGGGCGACGTGTTCGAGGTCTTCGGGGCTGTGGATGCTGAGGTCGGTTCCCTTCGGGAAGTACTGGCGGAGCAGGCCGTTGGTGTTTTCGTTGGAGCCGCGTTGCCAGGGTGAGGCGGGGTCGCAGAAGTAGACGGGCATGCCTGTGGCCATGGTGAACTGCTGGTGGCGTGCCATCTCGCTGCCCTGGTCCCAGGTGAGGGAGCCGCGCAGGTGGGCGGGCAGGGTCTGGATCGTGGCGACGAGGCCGTCGCGGACGGTTTCGGCGTCGTGGGCTGCGCCGGGCAGGTGGACCAGCATGGTGTAGCGGGTGGTCCGCTCGACCAGGGTGGCGATCGCGGAGCGCCCGCCCGCGCCGATGATCAGATCGCCTTCCCAGTGGCCGGGCACCGCCCGGTCCTCGATATCGGCGGGGCGGTCGCTGATCATCACCATCGGGTCGGTGAACCGTGGTGTGCGCCGCTGCGGGTCGCGGCGTGGTTTGCGGCGGGTCCGGCCGGAACGGACGGCGGCCTGCACTTCCCGCCTCAGGCCGCCACGGGCCTGGAAGTACAGTGCCTGGTAGATCGTTTCCACGCTCACCCGCATGCTCCGGTCGTCGGGATGCTCCTTGAACAGAGCGTGGCAGATCTGCTCCGGTGACCACCGCCTGCGCAGTCCGTCCTGGACGAAGCGGCGCAGCCGTCCCTCGCGCAGTAGTTTGCGGTCCTTGGGCCGGGGCCTGCGCGCGGCAGCGGCGCGGTGGGCGGCGTAGGGCTGGTAGCCCCCGGTGCCGGAGTTCGTGTCGATCTCCCGCTTGACCGTGCTCGCCGGCCGCCCCAGGGCACGCCCGATCGCCCGCAGCGACCAGCCCAGCGCACGCAGATCGCGGATCTGTTCGCGCTCGGCCAGTGTCAGAAATCGCGGATGCAGTTGCTTTTCCAGGGCTGGCAGGCCCACCGGTACTGTGGTCACACCGCCCATCGTGACGGTCCCGGTGGTGTAGTCGACACGGCGGCCGTCGGCATAGGTGCGTGTGGTGCCGCTCTTCTTGACGCCCCAGTCCCAGTCCTTGGCCGTGCGCTCGTTCACACCGACCTGCCGGGCCGCCACCCGGCGTGCGACACCGGCGGCCCGAAGCCGCTCGTACTCATCCCGCCCGGGATGCCGCCGCGGCAGGCGCACCGAGCCCTGTCCGGCCTTCCGGGCCCAGCCGAAAGCAGTGTTCCGGTTCACCCCCAGCTCACGGGCCACCACCGTCACGTTCCCCACAGCATCCAGCCGCGCAAGGAAACGCTCCCGCAACCCCACACGATCCCCACACTCAACGCCCACAGTCCCCGCAACTCCCACAGATCGCAGGTGTTGCGAGGACCGTTAGAACCCAAGAACTTCCGGCGGGCCCGCTCGTATGTCCGGTGTCCGCTCGGCTACGCGGGCGTCGTCTCCGCCGTCTCCTCGGTGACCGCCCGGCGGCGGCTGGCGATGACCCGGCGGGCCAGCGAACGGGGGCTGGTGACGAAGCCGTAGCCCCAGCACATGTGCATGGTGGCCAGCGCCAGTGGGATACGCAGCCTGGCGCCGAAGGACAGTCCGCGGCCGGCCGGCAGCGAGCCGAGCGTGATGCCGGCGACATAGGCGGCCGGGACCAGCAGCGCCCACGGGGTGAGGGCGGCGCCGACGACGACACCCAGCGCGTTGGCGAGCAGGGCCGCGGGGGCGGCGAGATAGCGGAGGTTGACCGAGCCACGGTGGTAGCGGGTGACGACCCGGCGCCAGCGGCCGTAGTCCTTGTACTGCTTGGCGAGGGCGCGCACGCTCGGCCGGGGCCGGTAGGAGACCCGCAACTCGGGCGAGAACCAGATGAGATGACCGGCTTCGCGGATGCGGTAGTTCAGCTCCCAGTCCTGGGCGCGGATGAACTCCACGTTGTAGCCGCCCTGCCGCTCCAGCACCTCGCGGCGGAAGACGCCGAGGTAGACGGTGTCGGCGGGGGCGGCGGCGCCTCCGGTGTGGAAGGCCGCGTTGCCGACGCCTATCCGGGAGGTCATCGCGGCGGCCACCGCGCGCTCCCAGTCGTTCTCGCCCTCGGCGTGCATGATGCCGCCGACGTTGGCCGCGCCCGTCTCGTCCAGCAGGCGTACGGCGGTGGCGATGTAGTTCGGCGAGAGCATCCCGTGACCGTCGACACGTACCACGACCGGATGACGGGAGGCGCTGATCGCCGCGTTGAGCGCGGCGGGCGTCCGTCCGGTGGGGTTGGGCACGGTGTGGACCCTCGGGTCCTCGGCGACGAGTTCGGCCGCGATCGCGTCGGTGCGGTCCTGGGAGGGACCCAGCGCGATGACGACCTCCAGCTCGCCCGGATAGTCCTGTTCCAGGATGTGCCGGACGGAGTTACGCAGATGGCGCTCTTCGTTGAGCACCGGCATGATCACGGAGACGGCCGGGAGCGCGGGGTCAGTGGCGGCGTTCATCGTGGGAAACGTTACCGCGATCGGGGGACCCCGGTGCGTGGGGGCAAGACTGACAGTCCTATTTGTCCCTAGCCTGAACGGGTTCAGCACCCCGCCGTTCGGAGGTCCCCGTGCCGCCCACCCGACGCGTTCCGCCCGGAAGCGGGCGGCTCTCCCCACCTCGCCCGCCGACAGCCCTGCCACCGGCCCCCCGTACACCCGCGCCGCGCGCTCCGGTCCGGCGGTCCGCGGAGCGCGGGCCGTACCCCCGGCAGCCGGCCGGCCGGCGTCCGAAGCGGCGGCCGCCGGTCCGGCTGAGCACCCGGATCGCCGGCGGGCTCGCCCTGCTGGTGATCACCGCGAGCGGCATCGGGCACGCGGTGGTGGCCGGTCTGGACGGCGCGATCAACCGGGTGGACGCCTTCGGCGGCATGCAGAACCGTCCGGGCGGCTCCAAGGGCACCAACTTCCTGGTGGTCGGCACCGACGGCCGCGACGGGCTGGACCCGATGGAGAAGCAGCAGTACCACCTGGGCGGCGCGCCCTGCCACTGCACGGACACCATCATGCTGGTCCACCTCTCGGAGGACCGGCAGCGGGCGGCCGTCGTGAGCATCCCGCGCGACTCCTATGTGATGCTGCCGCGGGTCGTCCCCGGTACCGGCACCCAACAGGCCGCGTCGGCTCCGGCCGCCCATCCCGCCAAGATCAACGAGGCGTACGCGGACGGTGGTCCCAAGCTCACCGTCCGCACGGTCGAGCAGCTGACCGGTGTGCACATCGACCACTATCTGGAGCTGGACTTCGTCAGCTTCATGAAGACGGTCGACGTGCTCGGCGGCGTACCGGTCTGCACCTCCCGTCGGCTCAAGGACGCGTACAGCGGCCTGGACCTCCCGGTGGGTACGACGACGCTGAACGGCGGCGAGGCGTTGCAGTACGTACGGTCGCGGCACATCGACGGGGACGCGGACCTGGGGCGGATGCAGCGGCAGCAGCGCTTCGTGGCGCAGGTCGTGCACAAGATCACCAGCGGGGGCACACTGACCAACCCGGTGAAGCTGGAGCGGGTCGCGAGCACCGTACTGGGGTCGGTCCGCGCGGACCAGGGCTTCGATCCGACCGACCTGATCGCGCTGGCCCGGAGCATGAAGGGCTTCTCGAACAACTCCTCGGAGTTCGCCACGGTGCCGCTGAGCAATCCGAACTTCCCTGTGCCGGGCGTCGGCTCCACCGTGAAGTGGGACAACGAGAAGGCGGGCCGGCTGTGGGCGGCGATCCGCGCCGACAAGCCGCTGACCGCGCCGCGGCCCGCGCCCTCGTCCCCGTCCGGGCCCAAGGGGACCCAGGTGGACGTGGCGCCGTCACAGATCCGGGTCGCGGTGGAGAACGCCACCGGGATCAGCGGCCTCGCCGCCTCCGCGCAGCAGGCCCTGCACGCCGGCGGCTTTGTCACCCCGGGCATGCCCACGACCGCCGACCGGCACAGCGCGCGGACCGTGATCCGTTACGACCCCCGGTGGGACCGCTCGGCGAAGGCGCTGGCCGTGGCGCTGCCCGGGACCCGGCTCGAAGCGGCGCCCGGGCTGGGCGCGGTGCTGCGGATCACGCTGGGCGCGGACTACACGAAGGTCAGCCCGGTGACGGGGCCTCCCCCGGCGCCGAAGGCGTCCGGCGACGGCGCGGTCAGCGGGGACGAGGTGCAGTGCGCGTAACGGGCGGGCGGGGGCGCCGGGCGAGCACGTAACGGGCAGCCGGGCCCCGGCGTACCCGCAGGTCGGCGACACGCCCGGGCCGTACGGGCAAAGATCCGCCGGGGACGGCGACCCCGCTCAGTCGTCCAGGCCCTCCGCGGCGCGCTCCTCGCGGAGCTGGAGGATCGCCCGGCGCCGCGCCAGGCGGTGGGTACGGCGGATCTGGGCCTCCTGCCGGCGGCGCTGGTCCCGCTCGGTCTCGGGGATCACCTCCGGCACCGGGCGCGGCTTGCCCTCCGCGTCCACGGCGACGAAGACGAGATACGCGCTGGCGACCTGCTGGGCCGGGCCCGACTCGTTCCAGCGCTCGGCGACGACCCGGACGCCGACCTCCATGGAGGTCTTGCCGGTCCAGTTGACCTGGGCTTTCACATGCAGGAGGTCGCCGACCCTGACCGGCGCGAGAAAGGCCATCTCGTCCATCGCGCCCGTGACCGCCGGGCCCTCGGAGTGACGTCCGGCGACGGCGCCCGCCGCGTCGTCGACCAGTTTCATCACGACGCCGCCGTGCACCGTGCCCATCAGGTTGGTGTCGTGGGCGCTCATGATGTGGGAGAGCGTGATGCGGGAGACGGAAGTGGGCTTGCCGGGGGTCACCGGCACGGCCGGAGTGGGCAGGGGGTCCGGCGTTCCCTGCGAAGTGGACGACTCGATCATGTCCTCCACCTTATGTCCGTTACGGAACCGCCGTGGTGGTTGAGGTAATGCATCGGATCTGCTACAGAACCGCCTTGGATTCCCGGTCGTCCCCGGCGGCCGGGCACACTTGCCGACATGAACGGTTGGAGCGATGACACCGAGCAGCGCAGGCTCAATGAGCCCCCGCTGCCCCCCGAGCTGTCGCCGCGCCGCGCCGCCGCGGCCGCCGGGGGAGTTCCGCCGCAGTCCGACCGCCGGGCCCAGCCGGGCGGCGGTTCCGGCGGCGGTCCGTGGCCTCCGGCCACGGGCGGCAACGGCGGCAGCGGGCCCCGGCGGCCGCGCTGGAGCATGCGCAAGAAGATCGGCTGGACGGCGCTCGGGCTGGTCGTCGTCCTGCTGGTCGTGTCCGTGTCGACGTACTTCTGGGCCGACTCCAAGGTCCGCCGCGAGGTCGACCTGAGCAAGGTCGAGGACCGGCCGGCGGCGGGCAAGGGCACCAATTATCTGATCGTCGGCTCCGACAGCCGTGAGGGTCTGACCAAGCAGGACGAGAAGGAGCTGCACACCGGCGCCGCCGAGGGCCAGCGCACCGACTCGATGATGATCCTGCACACCGGCGGCAACGGCACCACGATGCTGAGCCTGCCGCGCGACTCGTACGTCACGATCCCGGCCTTCACCGGCAAGGAGTCCGGCAAGCGGTACGCGGCCTCCACGCACAAGCTCAACCGCGCGTACGCCGACGGCGGCCCGGAACTGCTCACCCGGACCGTCGAGTACAACACCGGCATCCACATCGACCACTACGCGGAGATCGGCTTCGCCGGTTTTGTGAACCTGGTCGACGCGCTCGGCGGTGTGCACATGTGCCTGGACAAGCCGCTGCACGACAAGGCGTCCGGCGCGGACTTCGACAAGGGCTGCCAGGAGCTCAACGGCAAGCAGTCGCTGGCCTTCGTACGGCAGCGGCACCAGGAGGCCGACCAGGACCTGGGCCGGATGCGGAACCAGCAGAAGTTCCTGTCCACCCTGGCCCACCAGGCCGCCTCGCCGTCCACGATCCTCAACCCGTTCAAGCTCTACCCGGTGATCGGGTCCGGCCTGGACACGCTGATCGTCGACAAGAAGATGAGCCTGTCGAACCTCGCGTCGATGTTCTGGGCGATGAAGGGCGTGACCGGCGGCGACGGCAACCAGATGACGGTGCCGATCGCCAGCGCCAACTATCTGACGCCGAACGACGGCGACGCCGTGAAGTGGGACATGACGAAGGCGAAGAAGCTCTTCGACGAGCTGAAGAACGACCAGAAGGTGACGATCACGCAGTAGCCCAGGGCCCCGCTCCGGACGGTCGGCCGGCCCGTAGGCCGGCCACCGGCGTACCGGAGCGGCCCCGGCCGCGTACGGGAAACGGCCCCGGCCACCGCGCTCACCGCGCGGGGCCGGGGCCGTTTCCTGGTATCCCCGGGTACGTTCCTTGCCGGTCGCCGAACCGCGCGGGCGGTTCAGGAAGCGATGGCGGTGCCGGTCACGGCCGGGACCCACTGGTCCAGCTCGGTGCGCCAGTAACGGCCCACGTTCAGCCGGGTCGGCTTGGTCTGGCCGGGCAGCTGGAAGCGCAGCGAGCTCCACAGCGCCTTGCGCCGGACGTCGCTGACCAGGCCGGCCGCCTCGGCGCGCGGTATCGCGGCCACCAGTTCCTTGGGGCGGGCGGTCATCCGGCCGGCCTTGTGGAAGACCACGGCCTGCTCGGTGACCGTGACGAAGTAGTACTTGACGAACGCCTGGCCCAGCAGACCCAGGTTGTCCATCAGCCACGGGCTGGGGCCGGTGACGGTGTGGATCGTGACGATGGGCTTGTCGCCCGGGTTGATCTGCGCGATGGCCTGCGCCACCTGCTCCTGCATGGTGGACTTGCGAATGGCCATGGGTGCCCCCTGTTTGACTTGCGAATGGTGCGACGCCGCCGTCATGGAGCGACGGCGGCGTCGCAGCGTATCGCCTTCAAGGTGACAGGTACGCGCCGGGTACAGACCCGTGACGTATGTGACCGATCAGTGACGCGCGGCCGGGGTGCGACGACGCAGCATGAAGACCGCGCCACCGCCGAGGGCCACCAGGGCGCCGGCGATACCGGCGATCATCCCGGTGCTGGAACCGCCACCGGTCTCGGCCAGGTTGGTCGCGCCGGAGGGCGACGGCGAGTTGGTGTCGTCGACGACCGCCGCGGGGCTGGTCGTGTCCGCCGTGGCCGGGCTGGTGGTCGTGGAGTCCACCGGGGTGTCGCCGTTGTCCGCGGGCGGGTTGTCCCCGTTGCCGGCCGGCGGGTTGTCACCGTTGTCCGCAGGGGGGTTGTCGCCGTTGTCGGCCGGCGGGTTGTCACCGTTGTCCGCAGGGGGGTTATCGCCGTTGTCCGCAGGCGGGTTGTCACCGTTGTCGACCGGCGGGTTGTCACCGTTGTCCGCGGGCGGGTTGTCGTCCGCCGGCGGGTTGCCGCCGTTGTCGGCCGGCGGGGTGGTCACGCACGCCTGGCGGGGCGTCTTCAGCTGCTTGGTGCCGACGACGTCGTGACGCTGGTTCTCCTTGACGACGCGCACGGTGTAGGTCGTGCTCGGCTGCCAGTCCACGGAGAAGGCGACGGGCAGACCGGCCTTGGTTCCCTTGACGTGGGTCTGGGAACCGACCTGGTTCTTGCCCTGGGAGACCGTGATCGTGACGAAGGTCGTGGTGTCCTTGTCGGTCACGGTGATGACGCCATGACCGTCGTCGCACGAGGCGGCGGCGGTGAACTCGGTGATGGAGCAGGCGAACGCGTTGCCTGCGACGCCCAGCGCGAGCGCGGCTGCGGCGGAGGCAACGCCGATGGAACGCACCGTAAGAGAGGTGCGGCGGGATATGGACACGTTTGCCCTTCACGTGACTCGGAGCAGAAGCGTGGAAGGCCGTCCAGCAGGTGACGAATCGCCCCCCGTCCCCGCTGACGGCCCTCACACCTCTACAAGTCCCCGCAAGCGCTTGTCAATTGAGCGCAAACCGCACTCTAAACCTCCCCACTGGCCCAAAGTACGTCCGTGGCCGCGCGGTTCGGCTCGCGCTTATTACAGACTTGGGACGAAAGCAGGTTTGCCTACCGGCCGGCTCTCGCGGCCACCACCGGCCGGTGATTTCCGGTCACCACCGGCCGAGCGCGACGAGCGCGGCGGCCACCGCGAGACAGGCCATCGCCCCGCGCACACAGCGGTATTTCGCGTGCAGAATGACGCCGAGGTCGCACGCCTGCTCCAGCAGCCAGCGCCCGGGATCGCCGCCCGCCTCCCGTACGGCGGGGCCCAGCCGCTCCACATCGGTGCCGGCCTGGAGCACGCTCAGCGAGGCGTGCCCGGTGGAGGGACGGGTACGCGGCAGCACGCCGAGTACCAGCAGCACGATGCCCGCGCACCACGCCACCGCGCCCAGCACCACCAACGGCCCGTGCCCGACCGCCCCTTGCGGCCCCGCGGCCAGCACCGCGAGGACCGCGACGGCGCCGGACAGCAGGATCGACGCCTTGGAGTCGGCCCGGCTGATCTCCTCCCGCACCGCGCCCAGCAGCCGTTCCGCCACCAACAGCGCCCCGGCCGACGCCGCTTCGCCCGTTCCCTCGGCCATGGCTCCCCCTCTCCCCCGCGCCGTACGGTTCAGCGCGTGTTCCCCTGCCCGTCCCGATCCGCTGCCTCACGGCCCGTCACGCCGCGACGCGTCACCGCGTGCCCGGGTCCGGCGCGTCACCGTCGCCCGGCGCGCCGGCGCCGTCCTGCCCCTCGCCGGTCTCCCAGTAGCGCACCCGGCGGGCCGACTCGGGCTCGGTGGCGGCGCGGAGGCGACGCGGAGGCGACGAAGATCTCGTACATCACCTTGCGGACCAGCGGCTTCGCCAGGTGGCCGAGGCGTCCCGACCCCTTGACGTCCCCGCTGATCACCAGCCGGTGGACGGCTTGTGGACTGCTCACCCCTACCCCCCGCGTGCTGCGCCGGAGACGTCAGGATCCCGCCGGGGACCCGGGCTGTATGTAGCCGCTTACACATACGGGGAGGGCGGTTCTCCGCGTCCGGCCGCCAGCAGCCGCAGCGGCTCGGGGTCGGCGATGGTCAGCCTGCGGTGGGCGGTGCGGACGACACCCTGCTCCCGCAGCAGCCGCAGCGCCTTGGCGACGGCCTCCCGGGTCGCGCCGACCGCCGCCGCCAGGTCGTACTGCGGCAGGTCGATGACGGTCCCGCCGTCGCCGGGCCGGCCGGTGCGGTCGGCCAGCTCCACCAGACGCGCGGCCAGCCGCTGAAGAACCGTCTCCGAGGCCAGCGCCCGCCGCTCCGCGTCGGCGCCGCGCAGCCGGTTGCTGAGCTGCCGCAGCACCAGTTCACCGGCGGCCGGGTGACCGGCCAGATAGCGGCGGAAGCGGTCGCCGGTCAGCACCACCGCCCGTACCCGGTCCAGCGCGCCGACCGTCGCGCTGCGGGTGCCCCGGTCGAGCGCGGCCATCTCGCCGACGATCGCGCCCGCCCCGCGCAACGCCAGGATCAGCCGGTTGCCGCGCTCGGTCCCGGTGGTCACCGCGGCCCAGCCGTCGAGGATCGCGATCACGTACGACGTCCCGGAGCGTTCCCGCAGCAGCAGCGTTCCGGGCTCGTAGTCGCGCGGGGTGCCCAGCGCGAGCAGTTCGGCCCGTGCCTTCGCGCCCAGGGCGTCGAGGAAGGGCCGATCCTGTTCGAAGAGGCTCACCCGGAACCGTCCCGCTCCGTGCCGATGGGGAACAGCACTGTAGATCGCGGTCAAGTGCCGGTCATACACGTCAACTGACCGTCCTAAAAATGGAGTTGTCCCCTACGAGTGGGTCCGGGAAACGCCGGGCGCACCCCCCGTCCGGCGGGCGCGCGACGGTCACGACACCTTGTCGCCGAGGGTGTCCAGGGTGTGGGTGGCCACGTAGTCGGCCATGGTGTCGTTGCGTATCGCCTCCCACAGCTCGGACGTGCCGTTCTGGTCGAGCAGGACGACCGACTGCTTCTGGATGGTGTCGAATCCGGCGACGGGCGCGTTCATGAAGACCATGTCCGAGGAACGCACCCCGCGCATGTTCCACACCAGGCCGCGCAGATCGCCGTCGGAGAGCCGGTCGTCCACGCTGACGACCGAGGTGACCTGGTCCAGGGTGCGCTTGAGCTTGAGCGGATTGGTGAAGGTGCCGCCGGAGAGCATCTTGCTCAGCACGGCCCGCAGGAAGTTCTGCTGCCGGTGGGTGCGGTCGAGGTCGCCGCGCGGCAGGCCGTAGCGCTCGCGCACGTAGTCGAGCGCGTCGCTGCCGTTCATGTGATGGGGGCCGGCGGTCCAGACGCCGCCGGGGCCGTTGCGCCGCGAGACGGTCTTGTCGACCGTGATGTCCACGCCGCCGACCGCGTCGGTCAGCTTCTTGAAGCCGCTCCAGTCGATGACCGCGAGATGGTCGATCTTCACCTTGGCCAGCCGCTGCACGGTGTCGATGAGCAGCGGCGGGCCGCCCCAGGAGAAGGCGGCGTTCAGCTTGGCCTTGCCGTGGCCGGGGATGCTCACCCAGGAGTCGCGGGGCAGCGAGACGACATACGCGTTCTTGTGGTCGGCCGGGAGGTGCACCAGCATCATCGTGTCGCTGCGCTGGGCGCCCGGCTTCCACTCCGGGGCCTTGGCGTCCTTGCCGGTGGTCGGCAGGTCGGAGCGGGCGTCGACGCCGACCAGCAGGAAGGTCTGACTGCCGTCCTTGGAGGGCGGCGGCAACGCGGCCTTGGGCACGTCGGTGGGGAAGGCATGAGGGATGCGCTCGACCCGGCCGGTGTAGTGCTCGTACGCCCAGTAGGTGGTGCCCGCGATCAGGAGCGCGCCCGTGCACAGCAGGACGAGGGCGGCGTAGAGCACCCGGCGGGTACGTCGGCGGCGCCGGGCGCGGCGGTCGGGGACCGGCGGCGGTACGTCGTCGGGGTTCTCGGCGAAGTCGTTCGGGTCCTCCTTCGCCTGGGCCGCCTCGGGCCGTACGTCCCCGGGCGCTCCCGTCGCCAGCAGGTCGTCGAGGGCTCCGGGGTGCTCACGCTCCCCGCCCGCACCGCCCGTACCACCGGCGCCACCGGTACCGACCGCGCGGTCCGTACTGTCCGCGTTGTCCCCACCGCTCACGCGGTCGTTGTCACCGTCGTCGGACACGATCGCACCCCGCCCCTGAGACCAGCAGATCTATGGACGCATTGTGGACCTATGGCCACGCCCCCACCCCGGGTTTGGTTCAGCCGGTGACGACTATGCTCTGCGCATGCCTCTGAAGGTCACTGTCATCGGCACCGGCTATCTCGGCGCCACGCATGCTGCCGCGATGGCGGAACTCGGTTTCGAGGTGCTGGGACTCGATGTCGAGCCGCACAAGATCGAACTGCTCTCGCAGGGCCGGGTCCCCATGTACGAGCCGGGCCTGGAGGAACTGCTCGCCCGGCATGTGGCCGGGATCGAGGGCTCCACCGGGCGGCTGCGCTTCACCACCTCCTGGGAGGAGGTGGCGGACTTCGGCGACGTGCACTTCGTGTGCGTCAACACCCCGCAGAAGCGCGGGGAGTTCGCCTGCGACATGAGCTATGTGGAGAACGCCTTCAGCTGGCTCGCCCCGCATCTGCGGCGGCCCGCCCTGGTGGTCGGCAAGTCCACCGTGCCGGTGGGCAGCGCGGCCCGGCTCGCGGCGATGCTGAGTGAACTCGCCCCCGTCGGCGAGGGCGCCGAGCTGGCCTGGAACCCGGAGTTCCTGCGGGAGGGCTTCGCCGTGCAGGACACCCTGCACCCGGACCGGATCGTGGTCGGTGTCGCCAGTGAGCGCGCGGAGTCGGTCCTGCGGGAGGTGTACGCCGCGCCCGTCGCGGAGGGCACGCCCTTCGTGGTGACCGACTATCCGACCGCGGAACTCGTCAAGACCGCCGCGAACGCCTTCCTGGCCACCAAGATCTCCTTCATCAACGCCATGGCCGAGGTCAGCGAGGCCGCGGGCGGCGACGTCGCCAAGCTCGCCGAGGCGATCGGCTACGACGACCGGATCGGCCACAAGTTCCTGCGGGCCGGCATCGGCTTCGGCGGCGGCTGTCTGCCCAAGGACATCCGCGCGTTCATGGCCCGGGCGGGCGAACTCGGCGCCGACCAGGCGCTGACCTTCCTGCGCGAGGTCGACTCGATCAACATGCGCCGCCGCACCCACATGGTGGAGATGGCCCGCGAGGCGCTGGGCGGCGGCTTCCTCGGCCGGCGGATCGCCGTGCTCGGCGCGACCTTCAAGCCCGACTCCGACGACGTACGCGACTCCCCCGCACTGAATGTCGCGGGCCAGATCCAGCTCCAGGGCGGTCAGGTCACCGTCTACGACCCCAAGGGCATGGACAACGCCCGCGCCCTGTTCCCCACCCTGGGCTACGCCGCCACCGCGGTGGACGCGGTCCGCGGCGCCGATGTCGTCCTGCACCTCACGGAGTGGCGCGAGTTCCGCGAACTCGACCCGGCCGCGCTGGCGGAGGTCGCCGGCCGGCGCTCGCTGCTCGACGGGCGCAACGCGCTGGACCCCGAGCTGTGGCGCAAGGCCGGCTGGACGTACCGCGCGATGGGCCGCCCCACCGCCTGAGCGCTTGATCCGCTGCGGCGGCCGGGCCCCGGTCCGGCCGCCCGCCGCTACGAAACCCGGTTCTTCCGGTACGTCCGCATCTTCGCCCGGCTGCCGCAGATCGCCATCGAGCACCAGCGACTGCGGCCCGCCGGGCTGCGGTCGTAGTAGACCCACCGGCAGGTGTCGGCGGCGCACGCCTTGAGCCGCTGCCAGGTGCCGTCGGCGGTCGCGGCCGCGACGGCGGCGGCGACCCGGGCGGTGAGCGCGGGTACACCGGTCAGCCCGTCGACCGGGTGGAGGGCGGCGGCGCCCAGCGGGTCGAACGTCAGCCGCAGGGGCCCGCGGGCGAGCAGCCGGTCCAGCGTCTCCAGGGTCTCCGCGGGCAGGTCCGCGCCCGCGTGCGCCGAGCACACGTCCCGCAGCGCCTCCCGCAGGGCGAGCGCGTCGGCGAGCCCGTCCGCGCCGAGATCCGGGCTGTCGACACCGCGGGCCCGCAGCCATGCCGTGAGGGCGTCCGGCGTGGCCAGTTCATCGGGACCGCTCTCCAGGTCCACGGTGTTGACCAGATCCTGCACCAGCCGCAGCGGCTCGGGGGCGGGATCGCGTACTCCGGGCTGTTCCACGCTTGCCACGTTACCGCCGCACCGCCATCATGGAGTAACGGTTACCGCCAAGTGCCCCTATAGAGGTAACGCGGTACGCCCGGAGCAACGCCCTTCTCGGAGAGGAATCGTCATGATCGGCACCCTCGGCGCGGTCGTCCTGGACTGTCCCGACCCCAAGGCCCTCGGCGCCTTCTACGCCGAAGTGCTCGGCGGCACCCTGGACGCGGAGGACGAGACCTGGGTCGACCTCAAGCGTGAGGGGCAGCAACTGCTCTCCTTCCAGCAGGCACCCGGCCACCGCCCGCCGGTCTGGCCCGACCCGGAACGCCCCCAGCAGTTCCACCTCGACATCGAGGTGCCCCGCGAGCAGTGGGACGCCGCCGAGGCCCGGGTGCTCGCCCTCGGCGCGACCCTGCTGGAGTCCGACGACGGCGCCCGCAACTGGCGGGTCTACGCGGACCCCGCGGGCCATCCCTTCTGCCTCTGCGCCTGCTGACCGCCGCCGTCCGCGCGCCCGGCGGTACGGCGGCCGGCAGTACGGCGGCCGCCGGCTTCGTCAGCTGTCGAGCGCGCCGCGGGTGGCCACCGAAGGGCCGCGCCCGGCGCGCAGGGCGGCCGCGGCGGACTCGGCGTCGCGCAGCACCCGGACCGCGTTCTGCCAGGTGAGCTTGGCGAGATCCAGCTCGGACCAGCCGCGGCGCAGGAGTTCGGCGACCAGGTTGGGGTAGCCGGAGACGTCCGTGAGGCCGTCCGGGGTGAAGGCCGTGCCGTCGAAGTCGCCGCCGATGCCGATGTGGTCGATGCCGGCCAGCGCCCGCATGTGGTCGAGGTGGTCGGCGACCGTCGAGACCGTGGCCCTCGGACGCGCGTGCGCGGCCTCGAAGGCGCGCTGGACGGTCATCCCGGCGGGGGTCGTGTCGAGCGGGTGCAGTCCGTGGGCGCGCATGTTCTCGTCGGCCGAGACGGTCCACTCGATGGCGGCCGGGAGGATGAACTTGGGGACGAAGGTGGCCATGGCGACGCCGCCGTTGGCCGGCAGCGCGGCGAGCACGTCGTCGGGGATGTTGCGCACGTGGTCGCAGACCGCCCGGGCCGAGGAGTGCGAGAAGAGCACCGGCGCCTCGGCGACCCGCAGCGCGGCCCGCATGGTGTCGGCCGAGACATGCGAGAGGTCGACCAGCATGCCCAGCCGGTTCATCTCGCGCACGACCTCCTCGCCGAAGGCGGTCAGGCCCCCGGCGGCGGGCTCGTCGGTCGCGGAGTCGGCCCACGGCGTGTTGTCGTTGTGGGTCAGCGTCATGTAGCGGACGCCCAGGGCGTACAGCGAGCGCAGGACCGCGAGCGAGCAGTCGATGGAGTGGCCGCCCTCGGCGCCCATCAGGGACGCGATCCGGCCCGACGCCCGCGCGGCCTCCATGTCGTCGGCGGTGAGCGCGAGGGCGAGGTCGCCGGCGTACCGCTCGGTCATCCGCCGTACGACGTCGATCTGTTCGAGGGTCGCGGTGACCGCCGCTCCCCCGGTCAGCGAGCTGGGCACGTACACCGACCAGAACTGCGCGCCGACCCCGCCCGCCCGCAGCCGCGGGAGGTCGGTGTGGGTCAGCGCGCTCTGGTCGGCCGCGATGTCGAGCCGGTCGAGGTCGTAGTCGACCTGCTCGCGCAGCGCCCACGGCAGATCGTTGTGACCGTCCACGACGGGGTGGGCGGCGAGCAGCTCACGGGCGCGGCCGAGCAGGTCCGCGGGCGGTTCGGTGCTGAGGCTGGAGGACATGGACGACATGGAGGAGGGTTCGCCTTCCGTGCGGGGTGCCGCGGCCGGCGCCGGACGCCGGTCGGGCGTCCCGCACTAGAAGCCGAAGCCGGCCGTCCCCTTCACCTTCGCACGCAGCCGTTTGCCCTTCTCGGTCGCCTGCTCGTTCAGCGACGCCTGGAACTCCCGCATCCGGCCGCGCAGCTCGGGGTCGTGCGCGGCCAGGACGCGTACGGCCAGCAGGCCCGCGTTGCGCGCGCCGGCCACCGAGACCGTGGCGACCGGCACCCCGGCGGGCATCTGGACGATGGACAGCAGCGAGTCCATGCCGTCGAGGTACTTCAGCGGCACCGGCACGCCGATGACCGGCAGCGGGGTGACCGAGGCGAGCATGCCGGGCAGATGGGCGGCGCCGCCGGCGCCCGCGATGATCGCCTGGAGACCCCGCTCGTCGGCCTGCTCGCCGTAGGCGATCATCTCGCGCGGCATGCGGTGGGCAGAGAGCACGTCCACCTCGTAGGGCACCTCGAACTCGTCCAGGGCCTGGGCGGCGGCCTCCATGACGGGCCAGTCCGAGTCGGAGCCCATCACGATGCCGACCAGCGGCGCCGCGGCCGTGGAGCTACTCATCGATCGTTCCTCGCAGGTAGTCGGCCGCGTGGCGGGCGCGCTCGCGCACGTCCGCCAGGTCGTCGCCGTAGGTGTTGACATGGCCGACCTTGCGGCCGGGCTTCACGTCCTTGCCGTACATATGGATCTTCAGACCGGGGTCGCGGGCCATGCAGTGCAGATAGGCCGCGTACATGTCGGGGTAGTCGCCGCCGAGGACATTGGCCATCACCGTCCAGCGGGCGCGCGGGCGCGGGTCGCCGAGCGGGAGGTCGAGCACGGCCCGCAGATGATTGGCGAACTGCGAGGTGACGGCGCCGTCCATGGTCCAGTGGCCGCTGTTGTGCGGGCGCATCGCCAGCTCGTTGACGAGGATGCCGGGGGTGCCGTCCTCCTGGCGGGTCTCGAACAGCTCCACCGCGAGGTGCCCGACGACGCCCAGTTCGCGGGCGATGGTCAGGGCCAGTTGCTGGGCCTGGGCGGACAGCTCGTCCGGCAGCCCGGGCGCGGGCGCGATCACGGTGTCGCACACGCCGTCCACCTGCACGGACTCCACGACCGGATACGACACGGCCTGTCCGTGCGGCGAGCGGACCACGTTCGCGGCCAGCTCGCGCACGAAGTCGACCTTCTCCTCGGCGAGCACCGGCACCCCGGCCCGGAAGGGCTCGGCCGCGTCCGCCTCGGACCGGACGATCCACACGCCCTTGCCGTCGTAGCCGCCGCGCACGGTCTTCAGGACGACCGGGAAGCCGCCCAGCTCCGCGGCGAAGCGCGTCACGTCGGCGGGGTCGGCGACGATCCGGTTGCGCGGGCAGGGTGCCCCGATCTCGGCCAGCCTGGCCCGCATGACCCCCTTGTCCTGCGCGTGCACGAGCGCGTCGGGGCCGGGACGTACGGCGATGCCGTCGGCCTCCAGCGCCCGCAGATGGCCGGTCGGCACGTGCTCGTGGTCGAAGGTGATCACATCGCAGCCCGCGGCGAAGGCCCGCAGGGTGTCGAGGTCGCGGTAGTCAC
This sequence comes from Streptomyces sp. NBC_00223, assembly GCF_036199905.1. Classification (NCBI taxonomy): domain Bacteria; kingdom Bacillati; phylum Actinomycetota; class Actinomycetes; order Kitasatosporales; family Streptomycetaceae; genus Streptomyces; species Streptomyces sp. NBC_00223. Next base: position 2,879,510 of record NZ_CP108109.1, read on the forward strand.
CGACGGTGACATCGGAGACCACCTGGGCGGCGGAGTCCTGCGGGGTGTCGCTCAGAAGCCTGAACCGGACGCCGAGCGGGATGCCCGCTTCGTGGGTCATGCGGGCGAGCTGGCCGCCGCCGACCATGCCGACTACGGGGAATGTCACGTTTCTTTCCTGCCGGAGGTGCGCGGTGGCTGTACGGGGCCGGGCCCCGGAAGATGGCACTACCAGGGTATCCGCCGTACGACCGCACGAATAACGGCCTTGGCCCGGCGTATTTTCGCACGGCGCGGTTAGCATGATGTGGATACGCCCACTGATGACACCCGGACCCCACCAGACACCGGGAACCCGACCCCCGACCCCCCACAGACAGGGCCGAGCGATCACATGAGCGGACTGCGCACGCTGCGTTCCAGGCTGGCCCTGCTGTACCGCGAGATCGCCAAGTTCGGCGCGGTGGGCGGTGCGGGCGTCCTGGTCAACATCGGGGTGTTCAACCTGGTCCGGCACAACACCGGGCTGCAGACCGTACGCGCCAGCATCGTGGCCACGATGGTGTCCATCGCCTTCAACTACGTCGGATTCCGGTACTTCACCTACCGTGACCGCGACCGTGCGGGCCGCACCAAGGAACTGAGCCTGTTCCTGTTCTTCAGCGCCATCGGCCTGGTGATCGAGAACGGTGTGCTCTACACGGCGACGTACGGATTCGGCTGGGACAGCCAGTTGCAGAGCAACGTCTTCAAGTTCCTCGGCATCGGGGTGGCCACGCTCTTCCGCTTCTGGTCCTACCGCACCTGGGTCTTCCGCTCGCTTCCCGCCCGGGAGGCCGTAGAACAAGCGGAGTCCTTCCTGACCGGGGAGAAGGGCGGCGAGGCCGTGAACGTCGGCAAGCAGAAGAAGAGGTCGGCCGACCGGATCGGCTGACCGGGTCTTTCACCCGCACGGCCTACCCGGACCGTACGGCCCACCCGGACCGTACGACCGCCCGCTCAGCCGATGACCTTCTCCTGCGGCGGCTGCGGCGGGATCTCCTGGGCCAGGAAGAGCGCGAAGACCGGCGGCCGCTGCTGGAGCAGTTCCAGCCGCCCGCCGTCCGCCTCGGCGAGGTCCCGGGCCACCGCGAGCCCGAGCCCGGTGGAGTTGCGGCCGCTGACCGTACGCTCGAAGACCCGCGCGCCGAGGTCGGGCGGCACTCCGGGGCCCTCGTCGGTCACCTCGACCACCGCCTGGTTGCCGGTGACCCGGGTGTGCAGGGTGACCGTGCCCGCGCCGTGCATCAGCGAGTTCTCGATCAAGGTGGCCAGCACCTGGGCCACCGCGCCCGGGGTGCCGACCGCCCGCAGCGACCGGGTGCCGGACAGCGCGATGGACCGGCCCTCGCTCCGGTAGGCCGGCCGCCACTCCTCCACCTGCTGTCTGATCACGTCGTCGAGCCGGAAGTCGACCGCAGAGCCGGTCCGCGGGTCGCGCGCGTTGGTCAGCAGCCGCTGGACGACGGCGGTGAGCCGTTCCACCTGGCTGAGCGCGATGGTCGCCTCCTCCTTGACCGCCTCCTGGTCGTCGGCGGTGGCCACGATCTCCTCAAGGCGCATCGACAGCGCGGTCAGCGGGGTCCGCAGCTGGTGCGAGGCGTCGGCGGCCAGCCGCCGCTCGGCGGTCAGCATCCGGCCGATCCGCTCGGCGCTGGCGTCCAGCACGTCCGCGATCCGGTCGAGTTCGGGCACGCCGTAGCGGCGGTGCCGGGGCCGCGGATCGCCGGAGCCGAGGCGTTCCGCGGTCTCGGCGAGGTCGGTGAGCGGGCTGGCCAGCCGCCGGGCCTGGCGGACCGCGAGCCCCACCGCGGCCAGCACGGCCAGCAGCGCCACCGCGAGGATCACCAGCAGGGTGCGGCCGATCTCCTGGCTGACGGTGGAGCGGGACTCCTCGACGGTGACCGACTCGCCGTGCTCGCCGTCCTGGGTGGAGGTGATCACCTTGCCGGTCGGCCGCCTGCCCAGATGGACCTCGGGGTGGCCGGGGACCCGGACCAGGGCGTAGCGGTTGTCGGCGACCTGGCGGTCAAGGCCCTTGGCGTCGATGCTCTCACCGGCCAGGATGCGGTTCTCCACGATCCCGACCAGCCGTACGGCCTCGGACTCGACGCCCTCGCTCGCGGTGCTCTCGATGCTCCTGGTCTCCACGAACACCAGGGACAGCCCGAAGACGGCGATGACGACGAGCACCACGGCCAGCGTGGACTGGATCAGACGGCGACGCACGGGCGGCGGGCGTCAGTTCTTCTCGAACCGGAAACCGACGCCCCGGACGGTGGAGATGAAACGGGGGTTGGCGGCGTCGTCGCCGAGCTTCTTGCGCAGCCAGGAGATGTGCATGTCGAGGGTCTTGGTGGACGACCACCAGGTGGTGTCCCAGACCTCGCGCATCAGCTGTTCCCTCGTCACCACCCGGCCGGCGTCCCGGACCAGCACCCGCAGCAGGTCGAACTCCTTCGCGGTGAGCTGGAGTTCGTCGTCGCCCATCCAGGCCCGGTGCGACTCGACGTCGATCCGCACGCCGTGGGTGGAGGGCTGGGCCGGCTCGGTGGTGCCGCGGCGCAGCAGCGCGCGGACCCGGGCGAGCAGTTCGGCGAGACGGAAGGGCTTGGTGACGTAGTCGTCGGCGCCGGCGTCGAGGCCGACCACCGTGTCGACCTCGTCGGCGCGGGCGGTCAGCACCAGGACGGGGAAGGTGTGCCCCTCGGTACGGATCCGGCGGCACACGTCGAGGCCGTCCATCCCGGGCAGGCCCAGATCGAGCACCACCAGATCGACAGCTCCCAGCAGCGCGGTCTCCAGCGCGGCGGGTCCGTCCTCGCGCACCTCGACCTCGTAGCCCTCGCGGCGCAGTGCGCGCGCCAGCGGCTCCGAGATGGATGCGTCGTCCTCGGCGAGAAGTACGCGGGTCATGGGCTTGATGGTAGTCCGCACGGGACACCTGCGGCCCGGTGGTACGCACAGGCCCGTTCGGCGCCGTTGGGAGGGTTGTCCCGACTGGTGGTGATAGGCCCGGGTGTGCGACAGCTCACACCGGGCTCCCGGGTCCGGCTAGGACGGCGCCGCCAGTTCGGCCCACACGGTCTTGCCCGGCCGGTCGCCGCGGTGGATCACACCCCAGTCAAGACAGAGCCGCTGCACTATGAACATGCCGTGCCCGCCGGGGCGGCCCGCCCGGTGCGGGGTGCGGGGCGCGGGCTCACCGGCGCCGCCGTCCACGACCTCCATGCGCAGCGCCTTGTTGCTGCGCCACAGCCGCAACTCCTCGGGGCCGCCCGCGTGAAGACACGCGTTGGTCACCAACTCGGAGACCACCAGCAGCACATCCTCGGCGGCGGCCCTGCGGTCGGCGGTGGAGGCGGGCAGCCAGCCCCAGTCGCGCAGGGCCTGCCTGGTGAAGTCGCGGGCCCGGGGCACGATTCCGCTCTCGTCGGTGAGCACCAGCCGCCGCACCGGCTCCGCGAGCGCTTCCACGCCGGGCTCGCCGTCGGAATCGCCCGTGTCCGGGCCACGGTCATCCGCGGCGTAGGGCCGGGTGGTGCTCATCAAGGCCTCACCTCACGGATGTCCGACTGGGGTCCGACTGTCTTCTGCCCGGTCGCTCCCCGGGAACACGTCCGGAGCGTCACGAAAGCTCGCGCGTCCGGGATCACACCTCTCATGCCTCTTGCCCCCCGTTCGCATCGGGCTACTCCTGGAGTGCCTGGTCAAGGGTGTCATGAACGGTGAAGACCGCTTCGGCACCGGTGATCTCGAAGACCCGGGCGACGGTCGGCCGCATGGCGGCCAGGTGCACCGCGCCGCCGAGATCCTCGACCCTCAGCCGGACGCCGAGCAACACGTTCAGCCCAGTGGAGTCGCAGAATTCCAGATCCGAGCAGTCGATCACCAGCCGGACGGTGCCCGCGTCCACGGCCGCGCCCAGCGGTTCGGCGAGTACGTCCGCCGTGTGGTGGTCGAGCTCTCCCGCGGGGGCGAAGACCGCGGTGTGGCCGTACCGGCTGATCGCGACCCGCAGACGGCCCAGACCGGCCGTCCCCACCGCTTCCTGGTCCATCCGCGCTCCTTCTGCATCCCTGGTGACACGACACGTCACGCACCGCCAATGATGCGGTACCGACCCTACGCGTTCGGCGGATCCCGCGGAAGTCGACGACTCGCCGCGGGGAACCTGTGTGGACTTTACCCGCGCGCTTGCGCCAGTGGCCGAAAAGGGGGTAGGGGTGGAGATACGGCAGAGGCACAGCCAACAGCCGCGAGAGAGGGAGAGCACATGACACCCCGGCTCGGCCTGGAAGATGCGCAGGAACAGCTTGAGGGTCTTGAGGGACTCCCGAAGATTCCCCCCTACGAGGAAATCGGACCGGTCGACGCGCGCGCCCTGTCCAAGACACTTTTCGCCCGCCTCCAGTCCCTGGAGGAGGGCACCCGCGAGTATTCGTACGTCCGCAACACCCTGGTCGAGCTGAATCTGGCCCTGGTGAAGTTCGCCGCCTCCCGGTTCCGCTCCCGCAGCGAGCCGATGGAGGACATCATCCAGGTCGGCACGATCGGCCTGATCAAGGCGATCGACCGGTTCGAGCTGGCCCGCGGGGTCGAGTTCCCGACCTTCGCGATGCCGACGATCGTCGGTGAGATCAAGCGGTTCTTCCGCGACACCAGCTGGTCCGTACGGGTCCCGCGGCGGCTCCAGGAGCTGCGGCTCGACCTCGCCAAGGCCGGTGACGAGCTGGCCCAGCAACTGGACCGCTCGCCCACCGTCTGCGAGCTGGCCGACCGGCTCGACCTGCCCGAGCACGAGATCATCGAGGGCATGGCGGCCAGCAACGCGTACACCGCCAGCTCGCTGGACGCCCAGCCCGCCGAGGACGACCCGGAGGGCGCGCTCGCCGACCGGATCGGCTACGAGGACCACGAGCTGGAGGGCGTCGAGTACGTCGAGTCGCTGAAGCCGCTGATCGCGGGGCTGCCGCCGCGCGACCGGACGATTCTGTCGCTGCGCTTCGTCGGCAACCTCACCCAGTCCGAGATCGGCGAGGAGCTGGGCATCTCCCAGATGCACGTCTCGCGGCTGCTCAGTCGCACCCTGTCACGGCTGCGCCGCGGGCTGATGGCCGAGGAATAGCCCGCCGCCCGCCCCCGGGTCACCCGATCGGCCCATGCGCGGCCCCGCACCGCGGGTCCCCCACCCGATCGGCACCCGTACCCCGCGCCGCCACACCCCCGCCGTCAGGGGCACCCCCGGGCGGTAGGCGAGGTGGACATGGCTGGGGGCGTCGAGAAGCAGCAGATCGGCGCGCGCGCCCACGGTGACCGTACCGATGTCGTTACGGCGCAGGGCGCGCGCGCCGCCGTGCGTGGCCGCGCGGACCGCCTCGTCCGGGGTCATGCCCATCTCCCGGACGGCGACCGCGACGCAGAACGGCATCGAGGTGGTGAAGGACGACCCCGGGTTGCAGTCGGTGGACAGGGCCACGGTGACGCCCGCGTCGAGCAGCCGGCGGGCGTCGGGGTAGGCGGCGCGGGTGGAGAACTCGGCGCCGGGCAGCAGGGTGGCGACGGTCCCGGGGCCGTCCGCGCCGCCGCTGCTCGCGAGGGCGTCGACATCGGCGTCCGTGAGGTGGGTGCAGTGGTCGGCCGAGGCGGCGCCCAGCTCGACGGCGATCCGCACCCCGGGGCCGGGACCGAGCTGGTTGGCGTGGACCCGGGGGGTCAGCCCCCGGGCGAGCCCGGCCGCGAGAATCGTCCTGGCCTGGTCGCCGTCGAAGGCCCCCTGCTCGCAGAAGACGTCGATCCAGCGGGCGTGCGGGGCGCAGGCGTCCAGCATCGCGCCGGTCACCAGGTCCACGTATCCGGCCGGGTCGCCCTCGTACTCCGGCGGCACCACATGGGCGCCGAGATAGGTGACCTCGTCGGTGTGCCGGGCCGCGATGCGCAGCGCGCGGGCCTCGTCGTGGGTGGTCAGGCCGTAGCCGGACTTGATCTCCAGGGTGGTGGTGCCCTGCCGCAGCGCCTCTGCCAGATGGCGGGCGACGGTGGCGGACAGCTCGTCGTCGGAGGCGGCCCGGGTCGCGGCCACGGTGGTGCGGATGCCGCCGGCGGTGTAGGGCCGGCCGGACATCCGGGCGGCGAACTCGTCGGTGCGGTCGCCCGCGAAGACCAGATGGGAGTGGGAGTCCACGAAGCCGGGCAGCAGGGCACGGCCGCCGGCGTCGAACCGGTGGTCGGCGGGCGGTGCCTGAGCGGCGGCGCCGACCCAGGCCACGCGGTCGCCCTCGATGACGACCGCCGCGTCGTGGACGACCCCGAGCAGGTCGTCGGGGCCGGTCCGGTCGGGGTCGTTGGTGACCAGGGCGCCGATGCCGGTGATCACTGTGCTGGGGCCGCCCGCCGTGCCGGGGGTGCTGTCCGTCATGGGGTTCTCCAAAGGTCGGATTTCCGGGGCGGCGCCCGCCGTGGTGGGCGGGGCCGCCCCGAGGTGGCCCGCGACTCCGCCCGCCGATCGGGAACGGGTGCGGACCGGGAGCCCGGGGGTCATCCGCCGCTCGTGGCGGCGGTGATCTCCCGGGCCAGCGCTGTGGGTACGTCCTCGACGAGCAGATGCCGCCCGTCCCGTACGATCTGCCGGCCCGCCACGACCGTGTGCCGGACGTCCGCCGAGGTCGCCGCGAAGATCGCGGTCTCGGCGCCGTGTTCGGGCCTGGGTCCGGCCGTGCGCACCGAGTCCAGCGCGACCGTGGTGAAGTCGGCGAGCGCGCCGACCGCCAGCCGGCCCGCGTCGGGCCAGCCCAGGCAGGCGTGGCCGTCCTCGGTGGCCGCGCGCAGCAGTTGCGCGGCCGTCCAGTGGCCGCGGGTCCGGGTGCGCAGCCGCTCGTCCAGCTCCATCGCGCGCGCCTCCTCGAACAGGTCGATGACCGCGTGGCTGTCGCTGCCCAGGCTCAACGGGCTTCCCGCACGGCTGAGTTGGGGCGCCGGGCCGATGCCGTCGGCGAGGTCCCGTTCGGTGGTGGGGCACATGCAGACCGTGGTGCGCGCGGCGCCCAGCAGCGCGATGTCCTCGCCGGTGAGGTGGGTGGCGTGCACGGCGGTGGTGTGCGGGCCCCAGAAACCGCTGTCCGCGAGCAACTGGGCGGGGGTGCGGCCGTGGACGGCGAGACACGCCTCGTTCTCCGCCGGCTGCTCGGACAGATGCACATGGGTGGGGACACCGCGGGTCCGCTCGGCGAAGGTCCGGTAGCCGTCTTCTTCGGCGAAGGCCCGTACCGAGTGCAGCGCCGCGCCGATCCTGACCCGGTCACCGCCCTTGAGCCGGCTCCAGCGGTCGTACCAGCGGTCGGCCGTGCCGTCGCCGAACCGTGCCTGCGGGCCCTCTGGCGGCCGGTAGCCGCCGCGGTCGAGACCGCCGCGCAGATACGCCGTGTCGAGCAGCGTGATCCGCAGGCCCGCCTCGGACGCGGCGGCGATCAGCGCCTCGCCCATGGCGTTGGGGTCGGCGTACGGCGTGCCGTCCGGCTGGTGGTGCAGATAGTGGAACTCGCCCACGCAGGTGATCCCGGCGAGCGCCATCTCGGCGTAGACGGCCCGGGCCAGGGCGAAGTAGCCGTCGGGGGTGAGGTGCCGGGCCACCGCGTACATGACCTCGCGCCAGGCCCAGAACGAACTGGGCGCTCCCTGGCCGCCGCCTGTGCCCTCCCCCGCCCGTCCGCTCCCGCCGCCGGCCTGGGCGGTGCCGCGCAGGGCCCGGTGGAAGGCGTGGCTGTGGGCGTTGGCCAGGCCCGGCAGGGTCAGTCCGCGCAGCACGACGGCCCCTTGCGGCGGGCCGCCGGTCCCGGTGTCGATCCCGGTGATCCGGCCGTCGGCCGCGGTCAGGACGGCCTCCGACGCGACCCGGCCGCCCAGCCAGGCGTGCTCCAGCCAGTACGTCACGCGCACGCGAGGTCCTCCAGCACGTCGGCGAGCGCCGTCACGCCCGCGGCGCAGTCGTCCTCGGCCGCGGACTCCGCGGGGGAGTGCGAGACGCCGGTGGGGTTGCGTACGAAGAGCATCGCGGTCGGCACGGCCGCGGACAGGATTCCGGCGTCGTGGCCGGCCCCGGTCGGCAGGACGGGCAGCGGGGCGCCGTCACCGGCCAGGGCGGCGAGCCGGTCGCGCAGGTCGTGCGCGAACTCCACCACGGGGGTGAACGACTCCGGGACGACCTCCACGCGCACGCCGTCGCGGTCGCCGCGCTCCTTGGCGGCCTGCTCGATCGCGGCGACGACCTCGGCGAGGGTCGCCTCGTCGGCCGCGCGCGAGTCGAGCCAGCCGCGGACCAGGTGGGCGATGGCGTTGACCCCGTTGGGCTCCACGGCGACCTTGCCGAAGGTGGCCAGCGCCCCGGCCAGCCGGGCCTTCTTGCGGGCGGCGAGCACGGTGTTGGCGTAGGTCAGCATCGGATCGTGCCGGTCCTCCAGGCGGGTGGTGCCCGCGTGGTTGGCCTCGCCGCGGAAGTCGAACCGCCAGCGGCCGTGCGGCCAGATCGAGGACGCGACGCCCACCGCCCGGTCCTGGAGGTCCAGGGCGCGGCCCTGTTCGACGTGGAGTTCCACGAAGGCGGAGATCCGGGCGAGCCGTTCGGGGTCGGGGCCGATGGCCTCCGGGTCGTGGCCGGCGGTCTCCATGGCCTCGGCCAGGGTGACCCCGTCGGCGCCGCGCAGCTCCCGTGCCCGCGCCGGGTCGAGCTGACCGGCGGTCAGCCGGGACCCGACGCAGGCCAGGCCGAACCGGGCCCCCTCCTCGTCGCCGAAGTTGACGACGGCCAGCGGGCGGCGCGGCCGGGCGCCGCGGGCGCGCAGTTCGTCCAGGGCGGCGAAGGCGGAGACGACGCCGAGCGGACCGTCGAAGGCGCCGCCGTCGGGGACGGAGTCCAGGTGGGAGCCGGTGACGACGGCGTCGCCCTGCCCGGGGTCACCGAGCCAGGCCCACTGGTTGCCGTTGCGGTCGGTCTCGTAGCTCAGGCCGCGGACCGATGCCTGGTCGCGGAACCAGGCCCGGCAGTCGCGGTCCTGCGCGGTCCAGGCGTAGCGGCGGTAGCCGCCGCTGCCGGGGTGGCGGCCGATCGCGGCCAGGTCCCGCCACATCTCGTGGAAGGAGGTGGCCGCGCCGGAGGAGGGGGCGGGATCGGCCTTCGCGGAGCCGGAACCGGAAGAGGGGTCAGGGGTACCGGAGAGAGAAGGTGAAGGGGTGGGATCCCCCTCGGACGCGGGTACGGGCTCGCTCACAGGGCGGTGCCTTCGCGCATGGGAACCCGTACGCCGCGTTCGCCCGCGACCTCGTCGGCCCGCTCGTACCCGGCGTCGACGTGCCGGATCACGCCCATCCCGGGGTCGTTGGTCAGGACCCGGCGGATCTTCTCGCCCGCCAGCGCCGTACCGTCCGCGACCGTCACCTGGCCGGCGTGGATCGAACGGCCCATGCCCACCCCGCCGCCGTGGTGGATGGACACCCACGACGCGCCGGAGGCCACATTGACCATCGCGTTCAGCAGCGGCCAGTCCGCGATCGCGTCGGACCCGTCGAGCATCGCCTCGGTCTCCCGGTAGGGCGACGCGACGGAGCCGCAGTCCAGGTGGTCGCGGCCGATGACGATCGGCGCCTTGAGGGTGCCGTCGGCGACCATCTCGTTGAAGCGCTCGCCCGCCCGGTCCCGCTCGCCGTAGCCGAGCCAGCAGATACGGGCCGGCAGGCCCTGGAAGTGGACGCGTTCGCCGGCCAGCTTGATCCAGCGGGCCAGCGACTCGTTCTCCGGGAAGAGGTCGAGGATCGCCCGGTCGGTGGCCGCGATGTCCGCGGGGTCGCCGGAGAGCGCGGCCCAGCGGAAGGGGCCGCGGCCCTCGCAGAACAGCGGGCGGATGTACGCGGGGACGAACCCGGGGAAGTCGAAGGCCCGGGCGTAACCGGCGAGTCGGGCCTCGCCGCGGATCGAGTTGCCGTAGTCGAAGACCTCGGCGCCGGCGTCCTGGAAGCCGACCATCGCCTCGACGTGCCGGGCCATGGACTCACGGGCCCGCTCGGTGAACTCGGCGGGCTGCTCGGCCGCGTAGTCGGCCATGTCCGCGAAGTCGACACCGGTCGGCAGATACGCCAGCGGGTCGTGCGCGGAGGTCTGGTCGGTGACGATGTCGATCGGGGCCTGGCGGGCGAGCAGTTGGGGAACGGCCTCGGCCGCGTTGCCCAGCACGCCGATGGACAGCGGGCGGCGGGCGTCACGGGCCTCGGTGGCCAGCCGCAGCGCGTGGTCGAGGGAGTCGGCCCGCACATCGAGATAGCGGTGCTCGATCCTCCGGTCGATGGCACGCGGGTCGCAGTCGACGCAGATGACGACGCCGCCGTTCATGGTGACGGCCAGCGGCTGCGCGCCGCCCATCCCGCCGAGCCCGGCGGTGAGCGTGATGGTGCCCGCGAGGGTCCCGCCGAAGCGCTTCTCGGCGACGGCGGCGAAGGTCTCGTAGGTGCCCTGGAGGATGCCCTGCGTGCCGATGTAGATCCATGAACCGGCGGTCATCTGCCCGTACATGGTCAGGCCGAGGGCTTCCAGACGGCGGAATTCCTCCCAGTTGGCCCAGTCGCCGACCAGGTTGGAGTTGGCGATCAGCACCCGGGGGGCCCACTCGTGTGTCTGCATGACGCCGACCGGCCGGCCGGACTGGACGAGCATCGTCTCGTCCTGCTTGAGGCCGCGCAGGGTACGGATCATGGCGTCGAAGGACTTCCAGTCACGGGCCGCCTTGCCGGTGCCGCCGTAGACCACGAGCTTGTCGGGGTGTTCGGCCACCTCCGGGTCGAGGTTGTTCTGGAGCATGCGCAGCGCTGCTTCCTGCTGCCATCCCTGAGCGCTCAGTTCCGTGCCGCGTGGTGCGCGTACGGGCCTCGATCCGGTCATCGGTGGGGTTCTCCTCGCCGTGGTGTGATCTATTCACATCCTGACTACGTGAATATCTCTAGTCAAGAGGACTCCCGGACAAGAGAGCCGCAGGCCGGCGACCGCGCTGGTGCCGCTGATCGGACTGCGCCGGAGAACCAGTGGACGGACGAATGGGCCACCGGAGCGGGCGAATGACCCGTGGGGATGAACGCGCACTCATGGGAGTGGACGAACCTGTGGGAGTAAACGAACTACCCGTCAAACGTGTGGCGTATGGTGGTTCCGATACTGGTGTGTTCGGCACTGCGGAACCGGACACCGGGATCGGAGGCGTGCGCGAACTTCGGCCAGGGGTCGCACAAGGGGGATATCAGGCCATCCCGACGACCGCGCCGGGCCGGAGTCGATGGTCTTGCCACCGGTCTCATCTCGGCTGCGCGCAACTCCAGTTGTCGTGTCCACACGCCCACGACCACAGCGTTCACCCCCGCGCGAAGCGGGGTCCGGACATTCCGCTTACGCTCGGGTAACCGACTGACGGGTAGTGGATCGCCGGTCCGGGTGGAGCGACCCCGGCCGACGGGGGTCTCGCCAGATGGAAGGTCTACGTATCGCAAAGACCTAACCACCTGCGCCTGAGCGGGTGTACGTTGACGCCCGTGATCCGCAAGCCCGGGGGATGTACACGCAACAACCCTGCTCAAAACGCAGGGCGGCGACCGACGAAGCGAGGAGCCCGACCCCCTCCGGTTGCCGGGTCGCGACACGTCACGCCGACTTGGACGGCCAGGAAATTCGACTTCCTGGCGCCCGCCCAAGGCGGCCGGACTCCCGCTCCAACAAATGCCGTGGACTGACATGTCCACAGGCTAATTTGTCGTGCTTTTCGCGCGACTTGAAGATCCAGCTGACGGAAGGACACAAGCAGTGCGTAAAGCACCGCCGATTATGCCAGCATCACCACCTGAGCGCCGTCGTATCCTCAGAACTGCGACGGTCATCTCGTTGAGCGCGGCTCTGGCGACGGCATGGGGCGCATCGATGATGCCCTCCGCGGTCGCCGCTCCAGCCACAGTAGCCCCGGCCCCGGTGCTTGACGGTGCCGGTTCGGGCGGCTCGGTGATCGTCTGGTTGAAGAACCAGCACACGAACCTGAATCTCAGAACGCAGGGCAAGCAGCGCATTGCCGCGGCGCACTCGGATCAGGCATCGATCGTGTCGGACATCAAGAGCCACGGCGGCACGGACATCACACAGCTCGTCAGTGTGAACGCCGTCGCCGCGCACCTGTCTGCGGACGAGGTCAAGCGGCTCAGTCTCAACTCCGGGGTCGACAAGATCGTTCCCGACTCGCAAGTTGAGATATTGAAGCCTACCGCATCCGCCACTGTGGATGACCCCACTCCGCTGAATCCGGCGGTTTGCCCGACCGATCCGAGCAAGCCGCTGCTTGAGCCGGAAGCTCTTTCGGACATCCATTTCCAGAGCGACGACCCGAACACCCCGGGGATGGGCAGTTCGATCGCGACGGGTAAGGGTGTGCTGGTCGGGATCGACGGGATGAACAGCCTCGCGGGCAACCCGAACTTCACCCGCGCGGACGGTTCGCACGTCGTCGTCGGCGCGACCGACTACACCAAGGACAAGAGCAACGACGAGGCCTACGGCGACGCGTCGTCGGTGGCCGCGCAGGGCACGGTCGTCTACGACTTCTCCAAGGAGCTGCCGTACTCCGGCCTGCCCACCGGGTGCACCTTCGTCCTCAAGGGCGACGCCCCGGACGCGTCGCTGGTCGACGCGAGCAACGCCGACACCCCGGAGAGCGTTTCCGGGAACTCCCACTCCGACTCGAACGTCAAGACCGAGTCGCAGATCGTGGCCGGCATCGACGCCGCGGTCACGAAGTACCACGTCGACGTGCTCTCGGAGTCCTACGGCTACTCGCCCAAGCCCGGCAGCTACAAGACCCACTGGGCGGCCAACGACGCGGCGGTCGCCGCGGGTGTGACCGTCGTCGTCTCCTCGGGTGACAGCGGTGTCTCCGGCACCGTCTCCTCCCCCGCGGACGACCCGCAGGTCATCGCGGCGGGCGCGACCAACACACTGCGTCTGAACGCCCAGGCCTACGGCTACTCCGGCTGGGTCAACGACGACATCACGCCGCTGTCCTCCGGCGGCACCACCACGAACGGCAAGCTCGTCGACCTGGTCGCTCCGGGCTACGGCGGCGAGGCCGCCTGCAACCCGACCGGCAGCGGCTGCCCGACCAACACGGCGACCGAGGCGTTCGGTGGCACCAGCCAGGCTGCTCCGCTCATCGCGGGCGCCGCGGCCGACGTCATCCAGGCGTACCGGGACTCGCACAACGGCACCAGCCCGACGCCCGCCATGGTCAAGCAGATCCTGACCAGCACGGCGACCGACACCGGTGCTCCGGCCGACCAGCAGGGTGCCGGTCTGGTCAACATCTACCACGCCACCAAGGCGGCGCAGCAGATGCCCGGCAGCACCCTGACCACCGGTCCCGGCGACTCGCCGTCCCTGGTGGCCAACCCGTCGCAGCTGGACGTCTCGGGCAACGGCGGGTCGACCAACGACCAGACCGTGAACCTGTACAACACGAGCGACACGGCCACCTCGGTGACCGGTACCTACCGCTCGCTGGGCTCGCCCTCGCAGATCGGTGACGTCGTCACCGAGAACGTGAGCGCTCCGGACCCGAGCCTGCCGGTGGCCGCCGAAGGCGCCACCGCCGCTCCCCCGGTCACCTTCGACGTCCCGGCCGGTCTCGACCGCCTCGACGCCGACATGATCTGGCCGGACCCGACCAACGGCGCCATCCTGTCGTTCACGCTCGTCGACCCCCAGGGCCGGCTGCGGCAGATCTCGTACGACTACGGCACCCCCGCGACCAAGGCCGGAAGCCTGGGCAAGGTGCCCAACCTCCAGCACACCGAGGTCGCGCACCCCGAGGCCGGCAAGTGGACGGCCAAGATCCTGTGGGCGAACGGCCGTTCGCACCTCCAGGACCCGCCGAACGTGCCCGGCACCTACACCGGCAAGGTCTCCTTCAAGGCGTCGGGGCGGCACTACGTCACCTCGGCCGCCTCGTCCGCGGTGACGATCCCGGCGCACTCCAGCGCCGCGGTCCCGCTGCACATCGCCATGCCGACGGCCCCCGGCGACCACCCGGAGTCGGTGCAGTTCACCGCCGACAACGGTGTGGTCACCTCGCTGCCCATCTCCCGCCGTACCCTGATCCCCGCGGCGGGCGGCGCGTTCCAGACCCTGATCAGCAGCACGGTCGGTCGTGACCAGGGTCAGACCAGCACGTTCAACTTCCCGGTCGCGGCGGGCCGCAAGGACCTCACCGTGACGTTCCAGACGGACGACGCGGCTGCCGACAACCCGTTCTCGTTCTACCTGGTGGACCCGAGCGGGAAGCTCTCCACCTCGGTCACCTCGGCGGCGACCACCGTCAACGGTGTCACCAAGGCCACGGGCACCCTGCACGTCGCCAACCCGGCGGCGGGCACCTGGGAGATCGACGTCAAGCTGAACCTCACGGTCAGCGGCAACGAGTTCACCCAGATCGTCTACGGCAACGTGGCTCCGGACGCCCCGGCGATCACGTCTCCCGCGGACGGTTCGATCAGCGGCGGCAAGAAGCCCACCGTCACCGGTACCGGCGCCGCCGGTGCCACCGTGAAGGTGACCGACGAGTCCGGCAAGGCCGTGTGCTCGGCCGTGGTCGCCGGTGACGGCACCTGGTCCTGCGCCCCGGCCGACGACCTGACGCCCGGCAGCCACACGCTGACCGCGACCCAGACCGACGCCAGCGGTGCCGGCTCGATCGTCTCCAACGCCGTCAACGTCACGATCGCGTACTCCAGCGCGACCGAGCAGATCAAGACCACCGTCACCCAGCAGGGTGGCCTGACCATCAGCGTGGACAACTCGGCCGCCGTCGTGCTGCCGACCCCCACCCTGACCACCGACGCCTCCGCGCTCTCCACCAGCGGCGACATCAACCCGGTCACCGTCACCGACACCCGGACCCAGAGCCCGGGCTGGAACGTGGTCGGCCAGGTCGGCAACTTCAGCAACGGCTCCGGCGGCAGCATCTCCTCCGGATACCTCGGCTGGGCGCCCAAGGTGCTCGACTCCGCCACCGGTGAGGTCGTCACCCCCGGCGCGGTCGTCGCCCCCGGCACCAACGGCGGCCTGGGCAAGTCCCAGCAGCTCGCCACCGCCGGCGCCGGCTCCGCCAACGGCACCGCCCACGTCGGCGCCACGCTCAACCTGCTCGCCCCCACCAGCACCCAGGTGGGCAACTACACGGCCACGATGACGCTCACCGCCATCTGAGCCACCGCACAACGGTCCGGCCGGGCGGGTACCCGACACCCGGCCGGACCCCTGCCGCAAGCCATCGGCTCGGCAACGTCCCCGTCTGACGCGAGACCTGGACGACGCCCGCTGACAACCAGCCGGCGAAACCACGCACAGATGTCTTCCGCCTCCCGGGCCGTCGCGCATCCACCAGATCCGGCGCCCGGGAGCGCGAAAGTGCAGCCCGAGCAGTTCACTTCTTTCGGAGGAATGAATGCGTAAAATTCCACGCAAGGCGATCGCGCCTGCCGTGGGTGCCGCAGTCGCGGTAGGCATGCTCTTGTCCAGCGCACCGGTTGCCCTGGCCAGCAGCACCACCAGCGCGACAGTGGTGAGCGACAGTCCGAGCAAGGACCAGCGCATAGCCACGCTCACCACCGCGCTCAGCAACATCACCGCCAAGCTCGCCGCCGGCGGCAAGAACCCGCAGGCGTACGGCAACACCGACCTGCGGGACATCTTCTCCCACCACATCGACTCGCTGTGGAAGCAGGGAGTCGACGGCGCGGGCACCACGATCGCGCTCATGGAGGGTTGGGAAGACCCCAACATCCAGACCAGCATGAACGCGCTCGACGACGTGATCGGGCTGCCGCACGCCGAGATCTCCACGGTCTACCCGAGCGGCTCGCTGCCCGCCACCTGTCCCGCGGGCATGGTGGCGCTCGGCTCGTACGGCTCGTGCAGCGCCTGGCAGGGCGAACTCCGCCTGGACGTCCAGGCGGCGCACATGCTGGCGCCGTACGCCAAGATCGTGATCGTCGCGACGCCGTCCGACAGCGAGATCGTCGGTGACGCCTCCAGCGAGGTCGCGATGCCCGAGATGGTCAAGGGCATGGAGTACGTCAGCCAGAACCACCTGGCCGACGTGATGTCCATCAGCGACGGCAGCAGCGAGACGGACTACAGCCGCGGCAAGGCGGAGATCACCGCGCAGGACATCGGCGGGATCATCGCCGCTGCCAACGAGGTCCCGATCATCAACGCCACCGGCGACTGCGGTGCCGCGCAGAACCTGACCACGGCGACCAAGCAGTGCGGCACGGTCTCCTCCGGACCGGCGTCGGCGACCTGGGGTGACTCGCCCTGGATCACCGCGATCGGTGGCGTCCGTCCGTCGCACACCGCTCCGTGCCCGCCGTGCGCCAACGACACCTTCCCCCTCGACCCCATCGAGGGCGCGGGCCTGTCGGAGATCTACACCCGTCCGAGCTACCAGGACGGCATCGCCAACATCAGCGGCAGCAAGATGCGCTCGGTTCCCGACCTCACCATGAACAGCCAGGACGGCACCTCCGAGGCCGCCCCGCTGTTCGCCGCTGTGGTCGCCCTGGCGACGCAGGTCCACGGTTCGCCGCTCGGCGCCATCAACCAGATGCTGTACGAGAAGCTGGCCAAGAACCCCACGGCCAACGGCATCGTGGACGTGACCACCGGTAACAACACCTACAAGACGATCCCGGGCTACTACGCGGCTCCGGGCTACGACGTGGCCTCGGGCTGGGGCACGGTCGACGCCAGCAAGTTCGTGCCGGCGCTCGCCGCCGCCGCGGCGGACGGCAACCCGATGACCGCTCAGGCCAAGGCCGCCCAGCACGACCTGGAGAACACGATCGCCCTGTCGCCGTCCACCACCGTGGCGCCGACCGGCATGGTCAACATCACCTCCACCGGTTTCCTCCCCGACCACCCGGTCAAGCTGTCCCTCGACGGGAACCCGCTGGCCACCGTCACGGCGGACACCTCGGGCAACTTCAGCTACGCCTTCACCCCGAACGGCAAGTCGCTCACGGCCGGCAAGCACACCATCACCGTGAACAGCATGCTGCTCCAGCAGACCGCGGACTTCACCGTGAAGTCCGCGGCGGGCAACGGTCCGGTCATCACCTCTCCGACGGACGGCTCGATCAGCGGGGGCAAGACCCCGACCGTCACGGGCACCGGCACCGCCGGCGCCACCGTGAAGGTGACCGACGAGTCCGGCAAGACCGTGTGCTCGGCCGTCGTGGCCGCTGACGGCACCTGGTCCTGCACCCCCTCGGCCGACCTGGCTCCCGGCAGCCACACGCTGACCGCGACCCAGACCGACACGTCCGGCAATGTGACCGTCTCCGCGACCACCGTCGGTGTGACGATCGCTTACGGCACTGCCACCGAGCAGATCAAGACCGATGTCACCCAGCAGGGTGGCCTGACGGTCAGCGTGGACAACTCGGCCGCCGTCGTGCTGCCGACCCCGACGCTGACCACCGACGCCTCCGCGCTCTCCACCAGCGGCGACATCAACCCGGTCACCGTCACCGACACCCGGACCCAGAGCCCGGGCTGGAATGTGGTCGGCCAGGTCGGCAACTTCAGCAACGGCTCCGGCGGCACGATCTCGGCCGGATACCTCGGCTGGACGCCGAAGGTGCTCGACTTCGCCAATGGTGAGGTCGTCACCCCCGGCGCGGTCGTCGCCCCCGGCACCAACGGCGGTCTGGGCAAGTCCCAGCAGCTCGCCACCGCCGGCGCCGGCTCCGCCAACGGCACCGCCCACGTCGGCGCCACGCTCAACCTGCTCGCCCCCACCAGCACCCAGGTGGGCAACTACACGGCCACGATGACGCTCACCGCCATCTGAGCCACCGCACAACGGTCCGGCCGGGCGGGCATTCGACGCCCGGCCGGACCCACCGATCACGAGAACGAAGGGGCAACGATGCTGGTACAGCGGATTGCCGACACGAATCGTCCGAAGGGTCGCCGCCTCCGGCGGCTGGCGGCGGGCCTGGCCGCGCTGCTGGCCCTGCTGCTCGCGACAGCAATATCGACGGACGCTGCGGTCGCCGCACCAACGTCGCCGTCCCCGTCCACCAGCGAGTCGCCGGGGCAACCGCCGACCGGCACGACGGCACCCGGCAAGCCCTCGCCGAACGCGGTCGCCTGGTCGATCCAGGGGGCCGGCAAGCACAAGGTCGACACCCGGCCGACCTTCACGTATCAGGACTTCAAGCCGGGAACCGCGCGTGAGGACTTCGTCGCGGTCGACAACTTCAGCGCCAAGCCGCTTGATCTGACGGTGTACCCGAGTGACGCCTTCAACACCGAGACCGGTGGATTCGACGTACTGACCGCCGCCCAGAAGAACGTGGACGTGGGCAGCTGGATCCGGCTGGCGAAGACCGCGGTCCGGGTCCCGGCCCGCTCGACGGTCATCATCCCGTTCACCATCGCCGCGCCGCGCAACGCCACTCCCGGATTCCATGTCGGCGGCATCGTGGCCTCCTCGTCGAGCACCGCGCTCGACTCGAAGGGGAACAACGTCCGGGTCGACCGCCGGGTCGGGATGCGCATCTACCTCCAGGTCTCGGGTCCGCTGCACCCGACGCTGACGGTCAAGAACATGTCCGTGAACTTCCACGGCGGCTGGAGCCCGGACCGCCCCGGTTCCGCGACGGTCAGCTACACCGTGGCCAACACCGGCAATGTCCCCCTCCAGGCGAAGCAGACCCTGGGTACGGAGGGGCTGTTCGGCGTGTTCTCCAAGACCACCAAGGCCGCGGACGTCCCGCTGCTGCTGCCGGGCAACTCCATCAAGCTGACCTCGAAGCTCTCGGACATCTGGCCGGGCGGACGGCTTCGGGTGAAGGTCGATCTCGCGCCCTACACCTCGATCATCACGCTCGCGTCGACGCCGGCCCACGGCAGCGGGCAGACGAGCGTGTGGGCCGTGCCGTGGACCTGGCTGATCGCCCTGCTGGTCGTCCTGGCGATCGTCGCGCTGTACGTCCTCCGTTGGCGGAAGCGGCGCAAGGCCGCGAAGGCGCCCAAGGACGCGGCGAAGGACGGCGCGAAGGGCGCGTCCAAGGACGCGAGCGGGGACGGTTCCAAGGAGGCTACGAAGGAGGGTACGAAGGAGGGGTCCAAGGAAGGGTCCAAGGACGCCTCCGACGGGTCCGCGGCGGGCGTGAAGGACGGGTCGAAGGCCGCGAAGGCCGCGACGGTGTCCGAGTCCGCGCCGGCCGACGCGGAGAGCGCGCCTGCCGCCGAGCCGGAGGTCCAGGCGCACGCGGCGGCCGAGGCGTCGGACACGCCCGAGGCCGATCCCGAGCCTGAGGCCGAGGCGAAGGCCGACTCCGACGGGGGCACCGGACCCGACTCCGACCCCGACTCCGCCGAGAAGGCCGCGCCTTCGGCGTGACGGCGGCGCGGCGGCCCGGCGGCTCATTCGTCCGGGCCGCCCCCGCCGCCCCCAGCGGTGACAACCACCCGAAGGCCGGGGGGCGCGAAAACGCCCCCCGGCCTTCGGCCGTGACCGGGGTGGCGGCGCCCGGCAGGGAAGTGGTGGGATGGTCGCCATGACGGATGAGCTGGGAATACGGCGGGGACACGCACTGCGCGCGGCGGTGGAGCAGGGGCTGGTAGGCGAGGAGGAGCCGGTGGTCGGACTGCTCGACATCACGGGCATCGAGCACTCCGCCAGAGCGCTGCACGCCGCGTTCGCCACCCCGGGCACGGCCGTCACCCACACCTTCGCCGTGAAGGCAGCCTCCCTCGTACCCGTCCTGGCGCTGCTCGGGGAGTGCGGGCTGGGCGCGGAGGTCGCCAGCCCCGGTGAACTCGCCCTCGCCCGCGCCGCCGGCATCCCCGCCGACCGTACGGTCCTGGACTCCCCCGCCAAGACCCCGGCCGAACTGCGCGAGGCGCTCGCGTTCGGCATCGCGGTCAACGTGGACAACCCGCGGGAACTCGCCCGCATCGACGCGCTGTTGGCCGGGGCGCCCTCGTCCTCCCCGGTCGGGCTGCGGGTCAACCCGCAGGTCGGCGGCGGCAGCATCGGCGCGATGAGCACCGCCACGGCCACCTCGAAGTTCGGGGTCGCGCTGCGCGACCCGGGCGCCGAGGAGTGGGTGCTGCGGGCGTACGCCGAGCGGCCGTGGCTCAACCGGCTGCACACGCACACCGGCTCGCAGGGGGTCCCGCTCGCGCTGATGGCGGCGGGCGTCAGGGCCGCGTACGAGCTGGCCGAGCGGATCAACGCGGCCGCCGGACGCCAGCAGATCACCGTCCTGGACATCGGCGGCGGACTGCCGGTCAACTTCGGCTCCGACGAGACGACCCCCGCCTTCGCGGACTACGCGGCGGTGCTGCGTACGGAGGTCCCCGGGCTCTTCGACGGGCGCTACGGCATCGTCACCGAGTTCGGCCGCTCCCTGCTCGCCAAGAACGGCACGGTGCTGGCCCGCGTCGAGTACGCCAAGTCGGCCGGCGGCCGGGCGATCGCGGTCACCCACGCGGGCGCGCAGGTCGCCACCCGTACGGTCTTCGTCCCCGAGGCGTGGCCGATCCGGGTGCTCGCGCTCGACGCCACGGGCGTGGAGAAGCACGGCGAGCCGGTCGTCCAGGACGTGGCCGGGCCCTGCTGCTTCGCGGGCGACCTGGTCGCCCGGGCCCGTCCGCTGCCGCTGCTCGACGCGGGCGACCATGTGGCCCTGCTGGACACCGGCGCCTACTACTTCTCCAACCACTTCGCGTACAACTCGCTGCCCCGGCCCGCCGTCCACGGCTACACCGCGCACCCCGACGGCAGCGTCGACTTCGCGCCGGTCAGGACGGCCCAGACCCGGGAGGAACTGCTCGCGGAGAGCGGCGGCGGACTGCCGCCGCTGCGCCGCGGGCTCCGGTGACGGGGGCCGGGACTCGGGTCGCGGCCCTCAGCGGCGGCGCGGGCCGCCGCCGGGGGCCGCGTCGCCCGCGGCGATACCGGTGAGCTGGTACGCGTCAGCGGCGCCGTCGAGGCGCACCCACAGCAGGGCGTCCCGGGAGCGCTCGACCCGGGCGACCCGGCGGGACCTGGCCCACAGGCCGGCGCCGACGCCGGCGAGCAGCATGCCGCCCGCGCAGGGCAGCAGGAGGGACGAGGCGCCGGCGACCACGAACGCCGACAGCAGCCACCACCTGCGGCGGCGTATCCAGAGGCGGGCGGTCACCTTGCGGTCCTGGAGGTAGACCGACTTCGCGGCCCGGGAGGCGGCCTCGGCCCGTCGGCCGTGACGGCTGCCGCGCACCGCGAAGGTGATCACCGCGGCCAGGACGAAGAGGGCGGCACCGGCCATGACGCCGATACGGCGGCCGGTGGGACTGAAGGTGACCGCGGTACCGGGGGCTGCCGCGATCACTCCCGCCCACCACAGCCAGCACGCCGCCGCGCGTACCGTCACCGCCACCCGTGCCAATGTGTAGGCCCCGCGCACCATGTCGCGCTCCCTCCCTTTGTCGTCGCACTCGTGCGACATCACCTGACAAGTGGTGGGGAGGTTACTTTGTGATTCTCAGATTTTCGTTAAAGTCAGCGGCCGCGTTCGGGCAACCACCGGGAGCGCCCGATCGTCACAGCTCATGCCGCACATGTCCGGCTCGAACGAACGTGGGGAACCCGCGAGATGTCCCGACACACCCGCCGCCGCTGGGCCGCCGCCCCGGCTGCCTGCGCGATCGCCCTGCTCGGCGTCCCGCTGGCCGCCGGGCCCGCCCACGCGGTCCCGGCGGACGGGCCGGTGCTGCGACTGGCGGTGGACAGCACCGACATCGGCATTCCCCAGCAGTCCGACGGCAGCGACGCCGCGCGGCTCGGCTGGAGCCTGGCGGGCCCGGGCGACGGCCGGACCGCCGAGGACGTGGACATCACCCTCGATATTTCCGGCATCACCTCCTTCGCCGACGTGGACGGCCCCTGCGTCGAGGACGACTGTGAGTGGGACGCGGGCGAGGTCGGCGTCGGCGGGACCGACGGCTCGGTGTCGCTCGGCGCCAAGCCGGGCGTTCCGCTCGGGACCACGGGGACGGCGGTGCTCAGCGGCACCTCGTCCAACGCGACCCTGGCCGGGCCGGTCACCTTACGGGTGACCGTCGGCGCCGTGGGCCTGGTCGTCGACCCGCTGCCCAGGACCGAGCACGCCAAGCCCGGCACCACCCTGGACGCCCCGATCACCATCGCCAACACCGGCCGGCTGACCGCCGAGGGCGTCGATCTCCGTCTGACCTCCACCACCGGTCTGGACTTCGCCCAGCACTTCGCCAACTGCGCCTACGGCACGGTCGAGCCCACCGACATCCGCACGCTGACCAACGACGCGGTGTGCCGGATCACCACCCCCGTCGAACCGGGCAAGAAGTACCGGCTGTCCACCCCGCTGGGCATCGAGGTCACCAGCGCCGCCCTGTACGACGTCGTGCGCTACGAGGCCGTCCCGGCCGTGGGCACCGCCCCGGCCGCCGACGGCACCGGCCCCGAACTCGCCCTGGTGCCGGACGGCGTCGCGCCGGAGTCCGGGCAGCCCGGCGGGGACTGGATCATCGACGCGGACAACACCGCCGACCTGGCCGTCAGCGGCGACACGGCCACCGGGAAGGCGGGCGACCGGGTGGTGCTGACCGCCCGGCTGCGCGACAACGGCCCGGCCACCGTCGACATCCACGGCGCCGACGACTCCGACGACTCCGACGGCCGGATCGGCGTCATGGTCGACATCCCCAGGGGCACCACCGCGGTGGCGGTCCCCACCGGGTGCGCCCCCTGGGCCGCGGACGGGCCGGGCGAGCCCGCGCTCGGCGCGCCCCGGTACATCTGCCGGGTCGACCTGCCGGTCGGCGCGGGGCAGGTGGTCGAGCTGCCGTTCACGCTGAGGATCGAGCCGGGCGCGGCCTACCTCACCCGGGGCAGGGTCGGCGTCGGCTCGGTCCACGGCACGAGCCTGGCGTTCGACCCCTACCCGGCCAACGACAGCGCCGAGTTGACCGTGCACGTCAAGGGCGGCACCGGTCTGGCCCCCACCGTCGCCGGCGGCGCCAGGGCGAGCAGTACCGCGGGCAGCCCCTCGTCGCCCTCGGCCACCCCGTCCGGCGCCGCCTCCGGCACGGCCGGCGGCCCCGGCGCCGACGACGACACGGGCTCCCTCGCCTCGACCGGGAACACGGGCACCCTCCTCGTCACCTGGATCGGCTCGGCCGCCCTGGCGTTCGGCGGCGCGATCTTCGCCTTCGTCCGCAGTCGCAAGGCCCGTGCCCAGGCGCGCGCCTGACGACTCGCCACTCGGCCCGGGAGCTGTTCGACCCAGGGGTCGGGTGCCCGGCGCCTGACCTGCCGTCAATCCGCCTCGCAACGCGGCCCGTTCAGTCCACGAACAGGCCGCGCACCACGGCGTGCGCGTCGAACTCCTCCAGCCGCGCCTGAGCGTCCGGAAGTTCGTCGCACATCGACTCCAGCAGCACCTGCCCGAGCAGCATCGGCGCGCACGCGGTGTCGAAGGACAACCCGGTCCCGACGGCGGCGGGCAGCAGCAGATCGCTGTGCGCCGCCACCGGCGCGAACGCGCTGTCGGCGACGGTGACCACCATCAGCCCCACCTCCCGCGCGTACGCCAGCGCGTCGACCACCTCGCGCGGGTGCCGGGGCAGCGCGAAGCACATCAGCGCGCTCGCGCCCGCCCGCACGGCGGCGTCGATCCGGTCGGCGAGCATCGTGCCGCCCTCGTCGAGCAGCCGCACGTCCGGGTGCACCTTGGACGCGAAGTACGCGAAGCCGCGGGCCTGCGCGCCGGCCGCCCGCAGCCCCAGCACCGGCAGCGGCCGGGACGCGGCTAGTACAGCCCCGGCCCTGGTGACCGGCTCCGGGTCGGCGAGCAGCGCGGCGAGGTGCCGCAGGTTCTCGATCTCCGCGTGCACGGCCTGCTGGTACTCGTTGTACGCGGTGGCCTCCGGCGCGCTGCGCACGGGTGCGACCTCGCGCAGATACCGGCGCAGCGACGGATACCCGTCGAAGCCGAGGGCGACGGCGAACCGGGTGACGGACGGTTGGCTGACCCCCGCGAGTTCGGCCACCTCGACGCTGGACATGAAGGACGCCTCGGCGGATCTGCGGACCAGGCAGTGCGCGATCCGCCGCTGAGTGGGCGTCAGGCGGTGTGCCTCGAACAGCTTGAGCAGCCGCGTGGAAGCGCCCTCCGCCGAATCCACGCCCTCGTCCGCGCGCGCGTCGTCCTCCGCACCCGCGTCCGCGCCCTCCGCGCTACTCATCGCAGTCCATCCCCGACCCACTCGTCCGGCGGCATCTATTCACCGGGACAAGACTCTGCATGAAGATATGCAGTCCGGCAAGGGAAGCCGCACGGGATCAGCCGAGCACCACCGCGAGGACGTGCGCTGCCGCCGAGGCGCGGAGGGAACCGGGCCTGTCGCGGTCAACCGGGTCCGGGCCCGCTTCTTCGGTGGCACCATGAGTGGTGCCACCGCCCTGGCCGCCGGGCGGCGGGCCGGTTCCGGGCGGTATGGGTCCGTGGTTCCGTGAGTCGCGCCTTCGGTTACGGAGCCGCCCGCTGGGGTCGGAGAGGGCTGACCGGATGAGGAATCGACGACAGGACGACCGATCGTCTCCGGAGGAGAACTTCTTCCAGAGATACTTCGGAGTCATCTGCTGCATGGCGTCCATGCTGATCCTTTCCAGGGTGTGGTCCGGCCTTCCGGACTGGGCGTCCGCGGCCCTCAGCGTGGCGATCGGCTTCACCTGCTGGCGGGTGTACCGCGCGCTACGAAAGCGGAGGTGCGGGAACTCGGGCTGAGGCACCCGGAACGACGTCCGCGACGGCGCCGCCAACACGTCGAGTGGCCATGCCTCAGGCGCCGAAGACGACCGCGAGGACGTGCGCTGCCGCCGAGGCGCGGGCGGACGAGCACTGCCAGTACGGCTGCGCGGCCTCCGCGTGCACCCCGTACAGCGCCACCGCCTCGAAGAGCAGCGCCGGCAGGTTGGCGACGCATATGCACAGCGCCAGCGTGCCCTGCCAGGAGTCCAGGCCCCGCCGCCCGTCGCGCGCCGCGGCCCGCAGGAACAGCGCGCACCCCACCGTCGCCGCCACCCCGCACACCAGCGCGGCGTACGCCAGGAGATACAGCGTCCACGGCACCGGCAGGTGGTGGCACAACTCCCCGGCCCGCTTGCCGTGGCGGTCCTCCACCACCGCCGTGCCGATGAGCAGCAGCACTCCCAGCACCGCCAGGCCCGGCGCGGTCAGCACCCGGCGCCGCCACCGGTCGGTCGGCGGCAGCCCGCCCGTCCCGCCGTCATTTCCTCGTGTCCCGCCTCGCGCGAGACCGATCACTTCCCCCATCACAGCCCCCCGTGGCCGTATCCGTCCATCCGTCCATCCGTCCGCAGATCATTCACTGCTGACTCAGCGTAACCGAAAGGCCGGACAGGCGAAGTTCGCCTGTCCGGCCCCTGTGGATAACTCAGCCGGAGCCCCTCCCGGGCAGAGTCAGGCGGCCTCCCGGCCGAGGACCCGGAGCAGCAGTTCGTCCGTGCGGACGGCTTCCGGCGGGACCCGGGAGACGATCGTCTCGACGAGCAGGCGCCGCTCGGCCTTCTGCACGAAGGTCAGCACCGTCTCCGCCCGACCGGTGTCGCGCCCGGT
The DNA here is from genome assembly GCF_036199905.1 of Streptomyces sp. NBC_00223. Lineage (NCBI taxonomy): Bacteria > Bacillati > Actinomycetota > Actinomycetes > Kitasatosporales > Streptomycetaceae > Streptomyces > Streptomyces sp. NBC_00223. Next base: position 2,905,277 of record NZ_CP108109.1, read on the forward strand.
GAGCACCAGCAGGAGATGAAGGCTGTGCGACCTGAGCTCCACGGCGCCGATGTCGTCCCAGTCCAGGTGCCTGGTCCGGAAGGCCCGGCGCACGGTGACGCCCCGTTCGCCGACAACCGTCCACCCGAAGGGCACCATGACGAAGGGAAACACCACCACACACAGGCCGAAGATCTCCCAGCAGGTCCGGCCGAACACCGGGTCGCCGAACACGACACGCGGCACAACGAAGAACAGCAGGATCGGGCTGAAAAACCAGAGCATCCGGTAGGGCGACGCCCGGAAGACCCGCTCACCGGACACCCCTTCGGCCACGGCGCCCGAACCACCTGAACTCATCGCGTCTTCTCCGGTCCGGACCCGATGCCCCGTCATGTTCACCGGCAGCCCACGAGCCCACATCCTGGCAGCACTTCGCCCCGCCGCACAACGGCGACGGGGCGAAGTATCAGGGCCCGGGAACGACTCGCGGCATCGGCGGTACTCGCCGGCCCGGCCCCTGTGGACAACTCAGCCGGAGTGCCCGTCGGAGACTCCTCCGCGCACTCCGGCCGCCCCGGCGGGGCCGCGGGAAGTCCCCGCCGCCCCCGCCGGGATCGGCTCAGCGCCGCCCGGAGTCCAGCTCCGCGTCCCGCGGATCCCCCTGCCCCTCGGCCACCGCCGGCCCTGACGGGCCGCCGGCCACCTCGGCCGCGCCGCGGTCCGCGCGCCCCGGCCACCACGCCGCGTGCCCCATCAGCGCGGTGAGGCTCGGCGTGAAGAACATCGCCATCACGAACGCGGCGACCACGATGCCGAAGGCGACCGCGAATCCCATCTCCGTGAGCAGCGAGTTCCCGGACAGCATCAGCGTGGCGAAGGTCGCCGCCAGGATGAAGCCGGCCGCGGCGATCGTCGGCCCGGCGTGCCGCAGCGCCATGCTGGCCGCCTCGCGAGGGCTGCGGCCCTCACGGGCCTCCTCGCGGAGCCGGGCGATCATCAGGATGTTGTAGTCCGTGCCGATCGCGACCACGAACAGATACATGATGATCGGCAGCAGGAACACCAGACCGGTGCTGTTGCTGCCGTGCTGGAAGAGCAGCACGGTCGCGCCCAGCGTGGCGCCGAAGCCGAGGCCCACCGACGCCATCAGGTACCACGGCGCGACCACGCTGCGCAGCAGCAGCCCCAGGATCACCATGATGAGCAGCGCGGCGATCGGGAAGACCGTCTTGTAGTCGTGGTCGACGGCCGCGTTGATGTCCTTGTAGATCGAGGACATGCCGCCGACCAGGGCCTTGGTTCCTGCCGGCGCGTCGGCGTGCGCCGTGTCGCGCACGTCGCCGACGGTGTCGATGGCCTTGCCTGTGGCCGCCTCGTACTTCAGCGTGACCGTGAAGTTGGCGGTCTTGTGGTCCTTGCTCAGGCCCGACGCCGGGTCGAGGCTGACGTCCGCGACGCCGTCGATCTTCTTCAGCTTGTCGCCATACCCGTTCAGGTCCACACCGTCGAGCGTCTTGCCGGTGGTGCTGGTGAGGTAGACCGAGGTCGGCTCGGCGGCGCCCGCCGAGTACGCCTTCTGCAGGGTGTCCTGGACGACCATCGACTCCTTGGTCTTCGGCATGGAGCCGGAGGCCAGGTCGAAGGACGCCTTGTAGCCCAGGGTGCCGAGCGCCAGCAGGACCATCACCAGGCCGGAGACGACCGCCACCATGGCGGGCCTGCGGGCCAGGGTGCGGCCGATGGCCGCGAAGCGGGCGTCCGAGGGCTCCTGGTGCCACTTCTTGCCGGGCCAGAACAGGATGCGCGGCGGGATCAGCGAGCAGATCGCCGGGAAGAGGGTCAGGCCCGCGACCAGGGTCACCGCGACCAGGATGGCCAGCGCCGGGCCCATCTGCCGCAGGAAGCCGAGCGTGGAGAGGGTCAGCGCGAGGAAGGCGATGATCACCGCGCCGGCCGCCGAGGCGATGGCCTCGCCGACCCGGGCCACGCTGTTGATCATGGCTTCCTTGGGCTCGTCACCCGCCCGCAGCCGTTCCCGGTAACGGAACATCAGGAAGAGGAAGTAGTCCGTGCCGACGCCGAGCACCACCACGATCAGCAGCGCGGAGACCGAACTGTTCGCCTGGAGTCCGAAGATCTTGGTGGCGTCCGCGATCAGCGCGTTGGCGATCATGAAGACGACCGCCACCAGCACCACCAGTGGCAGCACCGCGATGATCGGCGATCGGAAGATGATCAGCAGAGTGATGATGATGATCAGCAGCGAGCCGACCAGGGCCAGCGCGTCCGAGGTCTTGGACGAATCCTGTTGGTCGAGGGCCTGCGCGGCCTGACCACCGAGCTTCACCGTCAGATTCGTGCCCTTGGCGAGCGTCTGGGACTCGTCGCGCAGCTTCTTCGCCGCGTCGGACTGCTTCGGCTGGCCGGCGCTCTTCTTGTCCATCTGGACGCTGGCGATGTCGAACTTGCCGTTGTCGGACGGCTTGCCCGCCACGATGTTCTGGACCTGGTCGATCTTCTTGTTACCGAGTTCGGTGGTGATGCGCGCGACATCGGCCTTGTCGGTGTCGGTCAGCACACCTCCGTCGGTGCGTTCGTAAAGGACGATCGCGGACGGCGTGAAGGCGGCGGGGAACGCCTTCTCCTGGAGATTCGCCGCCTGGATCGACTCGTAGTGGCTGGGCAGGAAGCTGCTCTCGTCACTGTTGGACGGCAGACTCGGCGCGGTGGCGACGATCGCGACGGCGGCGATGACCCACGCGACAATCGTCCAGACGGGATGGCGGACGACGGTGCGTCCGATGCGGTGGAACATGCGGTGCTGCCTCCATGGCAGGACTGATCACCGCCACCCTTTGGAGCGGAACCCGGGTATCGGCGACCCGGACGACCTCGCGGCCGTCCGGTGATATGTGGACAGAAATGTGGCTGGGTGCCTCTGAGCTTACTTGCCGCCCGGCTAGGGGCAACTCCCGGGGTCCCCTCCCCCGTCCGCACACCCCTGTATCCCTATCCCGGTCACACCGGCGGCAGCAACCGCTTTTGCGGCTTGCCCATCGCGTTGCGCGGCAGTTCGGCGAGGAACCGTACGGCCCGCGGCCGCTTGTGCACCGACAGCCGCGCCGCCACGAAATCCGTCAGCTCGGCCGCCGTGACACCCTCCGCGACCACATAGGCGACGATCTGCTGCCCGAGATCCGCGTGCGGCGCGCCGACGACGGCCGCCTCCCGTACCGCGGGGTGGGCGAGCAGCACGTTCTCCACCTCGCCCGCGCCGATCCGGTAGCCGCCGGACTTGATGAGGTCCGTCGAGGCCCGCCCCACGATCCGGTGCGTGCCGTCCGCGTCAATGGCGGCGATGTCGCCGGTGCGGAACCAGCCGTCCTCGGTGTACGCGGCCGCCGTCGCCTCCGGCTGCCCGAGGTAGCCGTCGAAGAGGGTGGGGCCCTGCACCTGCAACTCCCCGATGCCGTCCGCCGCCTGCGCGATCCGGGTGGTGATCCCCGGCAGCGGGGTGCCGACCGCGCCCGGCCGCCGCTGCCCCGCGGCCCTCGCGCTCACGGTGATCAGTGTCTCCGTCATGCCGTAGCGCTCCACCGGCTCGTGCCCGGTCAGCGTCCGCAGGCGCTCGAAGACGGGCGCGGGCAGCGGAGCGCTCCCCGAGACCAGCAGCCGCGCGCCGGACAGGGCCCGCGCGGCCGCCTCGTCCTGTGCCACCCGGTGCCACACCGTGGGCACCCCGAAGTAGAGGCTGCCGCCCGCCGCCGCGTACGCCTGCGGGGTCGGCCGGCCGGTGTGCACCAGACGGCTGCCGGTCCGCAGCGCGCCCAGCACGCCCAGCACCAGGCCGTGCACATGGAACAGCGGCAGCCCGTGCACCAGGGTGTCCTCGGCCGTCCACTGCCACGCGGCCGCGAGGGCGTCCAGGTCGGCGGCGATCGCGGACCGCGAGATCAGCACCCCCTTGGGCGGCCCGGTCGTCCCCGAGGTGTAGAGCACCAGGGCGGCGTCCCCGGCCGGCTCCCCCGCGAAGTCGGCCCGCTCGGCGAAGTCCACGGCCAGCAACTCGGCGCCCGAGTCGGCCAGCACGTGCTCGCGCTCGGCCGGCCCCGCGTCCGGCGCGACCGGTACGACCGGCACCCCGGCGAGCAGCCCGCCCACCACGGCGGCCACCGTCTCCAGCGAGGCCGTCGCGTCCACGGCGAACGCCTTCCGTCCCGCGACCCGCCGGGCGACCGCGCCTGCCGCGCCGAGCAGTTCCTCGTACGAGCAGCTCCGGCCGGCCACGGTCACCGCGTCCGCCCGGTCCGCTGCCCCGTGCAGGGCGGTGAGAACAGGCGTGTCCGGCATGGCGAATCCTCCTCGGGGACGGCAGACCCCCGAGGGAAATCGGGGGCTAACCCCAGTGTCGCGTACCGCCCCACTGCCTACGGTTGGGCCATGGACGCCCGCGACCCGGAACTCAAGAAGGAACTCTCCGCCACCATGCAAGCGCGCAAGGACCTAGGGGCGGAGTACGAGTCGGAGCTGGTCGACTCGTTCATGGACAAGCTGACAGAACGCGTCGACAGCCGTGTCGAGCAGCGAGTGCACCGCGAACTGGCCCAGCAGCAGACCTCGTTCGCCCGGGCCGACCGCCGCCCGATCGGGCCGCCGCAGCCCAGCGCCCGCTTCGCGCGCTACGGCTTCGCCGGCTTCACCATGATCGCCGCGATCCCGCTCTCCGCGATCGGCGCGGTCCAGGCCGGCGCCGCCGGTCTGTTCATCACCTGGGCGGGCATCGTCGGTGTGAACGTCGCCCAGGGCCTGAGCGGCTTCCTCGGCCCCCGCGCCAAGCGGGAGAAGGACGACTGGTCGTAGGCCCGGGCCGGGCGCGGCGGTTTTCCGGTCGGACAGCGGCTTCGGCGCCAGGAGACGAGGGGCCCGCGAAGGCGGCGGACGGCCCGGGAAGAGGGGGTCCGGAAGAACCGGAAGAAGAGGTGGGCGGGGACCGCCGCACCCCCGGCCCGGAGGCCGAAGGGCGGGACGACGGCGGTCCCCGCCGGGGACGCGGGCCCGGGAACAAGGCCGGACCGCGTGCCCGGGGTCACCATGGGTCCGGGAGCCGCTCCGGAGGCCGTGGTGCCGCTGGGTGTGCCGGTCGCGGCCGGGAGGTCCCCGCCGCGTCGACATCACCCAATGTGCCGGACGGTTGTTAAGCCGGTGCTGCGCCCGTGTGTCGCGGGTGTACCAGTTCCGCGAATCCTGATGCCGGCCACCGGGCCGCCGTCGTGGCGCCCGGGCGCCGGCGTCCCCGGCTCAGGCGCCGCCGTGTCCGGCCAGGAAGGTCAGCAGGTCCTGCCGGCTGACGACTCCGGTCGGCCTGCCCTCCACCAGCACGATCGCCGCGTCCGCGTGCTCCAGTACGGTCATCAGATCCGCGACCGGCTCCCCGGAGCCGACCTGCGGCAGCGGCGGGCACAGGTGCTTGTCCAGCGGGTCCTCCAGCGTGGCGCGCTTGCTGAACAGCGCGTGCAGCAGATCCCGCTCCACGACCGAGCCGATCACCTCGGCGGCCATCACATCGGGGTGCCCGGCGCCGGGCTTGACGACGGGCATCTGAGAGACGCCGTACTCGCGCAGCACCTCGATGGCCTCACCGACCGTCTCGTCGGGGTGCATGTGGACGAGCTGCGGCATGCCGCCGTCCTTGTGCGCGAGCACGTCGGAGACCCGGGGCTGGCCCTGGCTCTCGTCCAGGAAGCCGTGCGAGCTCATCCACTCGTCGCTGAAGATCTTCGACAGGTAGCCGCGGCCGCTGTCCGGCAGCAGGACGACCACCACGTCGTCGGGACCGAGCCGCTCGGCGACCCGCAGGGCCGCGACCACGGCCATCCCGCAGGAGCCGCCGACCAGCAGCCCCTCCTCGCGGGCGAGCCGACGGGTCATCTGGAAGGAGTCCTTGTCCGAGACGGCCACGATCTCGTCGGCCACGTCCCGGTCGTACGCGGTCGGCCAGAAGTCCTCGCCGACGCCCTCGACCAGGTACGGCCGCCCGGAGCCGCCGCTGTAGACCGAGCCCTCCGGGTCCGCGCCGATCACCTGGACCCGGCCCTCGCTGGCGTCCTTGAGATAGCGCCCGGTGCCCGAGATCGTGCCGCCGGTGCCGACGCCCGCCACGAAGTGGGTGATCCGGCCGTCGGTCTGCTGCCACAGCTCGGGGCCGGTGGAGTGATAGTGCGACAACGGGTTGTTCGGGTTGCTGTACTGGTCCGGCTTCCAGGCGTTCGGCGTCTCGCGCACCAGCCGGTCCGAGACGTTGTAGTACGAGTCGGGGTGCCCGGGGTCGACGGCGGTCGGGCAGACCACGACTTCGGCGCCGTACGCCCGCAGGACGTTGATCTTGTCCATCGACACCTTGTCCGGGCAGACGAAGATGCAGTGGTAGCCCTTGCGCTGGGCGACCATGGCCAGGCCGACGCCGGTGTTGCCCGAGGTGGGCTCGACGATGGTGCCGCCGGGCCTGAGGTCCCCGCTGCGCTCCGCCGCCTCGATCATGCGCAGCGCGATCCGGTCCTTCACCGATCCGCCGGGGTTGAAGTACTCGACCTTGGCCAGGACGGTCGCCTGAATGCCCTCGGTCACGCTGTTGAGCCTCACCAGCGGGGTGTTGCCGACGAGGCTGATCATCGAGTCGTGAAACTGCACCGTGTGTCTCCGGGTTCTCCGTGATGGTGGGGCCAGCCTAGGGCCTGCGCGAAACGTGGACGTCTCGGACGGCGTTGACGTTGGCAAGGGAGTTTCCCGGGGCAACAGGTTGTTGTACCGACGAGTAGTGGAGGTGGCCGGCTCGATGTCGAGGGCGAGGGTGGCACGGCGGATCGCGACCGCGGCGGCGTTCGGCGGCGGTGGGATGAGCCTGCTGGGCGGGGCCGCGATCGGGCTGCTGCTGACGGAGGTACGGCTGGCCAAGCGGGTGGTCGGCGGCTCGGGCGACGTGCCGCCGCGGGCCGACGGGCGCTACGGCTCGGCGTTCGCGCACCGGACCGGGGAGTCGGCGCTGCGGCTGGTCTTCCTCGGCGACTCCACGGCCGCGGGACAGGGCGTGCACCGGGCCAGGGAGACCCCGGGGGCGCTGCTGGCCTCCGGGCTCGCGGCGGTGGCCGAGCGGCCGGTGAAGCTGGTGAACGTGGCGCTGCCGGGCGCGCAGTCCGACGACCTGGCCCGCCAGGTGGCGCTGGTGCTCGGCCCGTCCGTGCCGTCGCCGGACGTGGCGGTGATCATGATCGGCGCCAATGACGTGACGCACCGGATGCCGCTCGCCACCTCGGTGCGGCTGCTGTCGGACGCGGTACGGCGGCTGCGGGACGCCGGCAGCGAGGTGATCGTGGGCACATGTCCCGACCTGGGCTCGGTCGAGCCGGTCTACCAGCCGCTGCGCTGGCTGGCCCGCCGGGCGAGCAGACAGCTGGCCGCGGCGCAGACCATCGCGGTGGTGGGCCTGGGCGGGCGTACGGTCTCGCTCGGCGACCTGCTGGGCCCGGAGTTCGAGGCCCGCCCGCGTGAGCTGTTCGGCCCTGACAACTTCCACCCGTCCGCCGAGGGCTACGCGACCGCCGCCATGGCCCTGCTGCCGACGCTGTGCGCCTCGCTGGGTCTGTGGCCCGAGGCGGACGAGCAGCCGGACGCGCGGCGCGGCGAGGGCTTCCTGCCGGTGGCCGAGGCGGCGGCGGAGGCGGCGGCCGAGGGCGGTACGGAGGTGGCGGCGGCCCACGCGGTCTCCTCCGGCCCGCGCGGCCGCTGGGCGCTGCTCAAGCGGCGGCGCAGGCGGCAGCTGGAGGAGGAGCACCCGCAGCCCGACACCTTGCCGGTGGAGGGGGCCGCCGGGCACCGGACGGCCTAGCCGCGCGGGGATGCGGTCTCTCGTGCTCGGGACCGGCCGGGAGCCCGTCGGTGTGGGATCGGCCGGATCGGGGTACGGGCAGGGCGTCCGCGAGTAAGCAAGCGCTCAGAAAGTAGCCCGCATCACAGTGTGCTCCTGATGACCCGCTGCGATACGTACAGGTAACTTTCCCGAGAGTCCCGAATCACGCAGCCTCGACGAGGAGTGTCGCGATGCCCGAAGCCGTCATCGTCTCCGCCGCCCGTTCCCCCATCGGACGCGCCTTCAAGGGGTCGCTCAAGGAGCTGCGCCCGGACGACCTGGTCGCCACGGTCATCAGGACCGCGCTGGACAAGGTGCCGCAGCTCGACCCGCGCGAGATCGACGACCTGATGCTGGGCTGCGGGCTGCCGGGCGGCGAGCAGGGCTACAACATGGGCCGGATCGTCGCCGTGCAGATGGGCATGGACCATCTGCCGGGGTGCACGGTCACCCGCTACTGTTCGTCGTCCCTCCAGACCACCCGCATGGCCCTGCACGCCATCAGGGCGGGCGAGGGCGACGTCTTCATCTCGGCGGGCGTCGAGATGGTGTCGCGGTTCGTCAAGGGCAACTCCGACAGCCTCCCCGACACGAAGAACCCGCTCTTCGCCGACGCCGAGGCGCGCACGCAGCGGCGCGCCGAGGAGGGGGGCGGAACGTGGCACGACCCGCGCGAGGACGGGGTGGTGCCGGACGCGTACATCGCGATGGGCCAGACCGCGGAGAATCTGGCGGCGCTCAAGGGCATTACCCGGCAGGAGCAGGACGAGTTCGGCGTCCGGTCGCAGAATCTCGCGGAGGCCGCGCTGAAGAACGGCTTCTGGGAGCGCGAGATCACGCCCGTGACGCTGCCGGACGGCTCGGTGGTGTCCGCGGACGACGGGCCGCGCGCGGGCGTCACCCTGGAAGGCGTACAGGCCCTCAAGCCGGTCTTCCGGCCCGACGGCACGGTCACCGCGGGCAACTGCTGCCCGCTCAACGACGGCGCGGCCGCGCTGGTCGTCATGTCCGACACGAAGGCGCGCGAGCTGGGCATCACACCGCTGGCCCGGGTGGTCTCCACGGGTGTGTCCGGCCTGTCCCCCGAGATCATGGGCTACGGTCCGGTCGAGGCGTCCACGCAGGCGCTGCGGCGGGCGGGGATGTCCATCGGCGACATCGACCTGGTCGAGATCAACGAGGCGTTCGCCGCGCAGGTCATCCCGTCCTACCGCGACCTGGGCATCGACCTGGACCGCCTCAACGTCAACGGCGGCGCCATCGCGGTCGGCCACCCCTTCGGCATGACCGGCGCGCGGATCACCGGCACGCTCATCAACAGCCTCCAGTTCCACGACAAGCAGTTCGGCCTGGAAACGATGTGCGTGGGCGGCGGCCAAGGCATGGCCATGGTCATCGAGCGGCTGAGCTGAGTCGCAGCGGACGGTAGGGGTCGTCCGAGGAACGAGGAGGGCACCTGCCGGGAGCGAAGGCGAAGCGAAACGCGACCAAAAAAGCGAGCGGCTGAGCTGAGTCGCAGCGGACGGTAGGGGCCGCCCGAGGAACGAGGACGGCACCTGCCGGAAGCGAAGGCGCCCGGGGCGCGCAGCCCGCATCAACGCCCGCCGCGCGGCGTTATTACTCACCGTAGCCAACCCACTCCCTTGCGCACGGAGTGTGATGTACATCGCATTCTGTCCGCCCCCGCGGGAGTTGACTTCCCGGGGGCGGCTGCGTTTTGGCAGCTCAGCGGGGCCGCGACCGAACGGGACAAGCCCACAGACCACGTCAATTCATGACGTTCCGCACTGCAAAGGCCACGGGTTTACCGGCAGAGTGAGGGGTGGGGGAAGTTTCGCCCACCTCCCTGGTGGGCACGCTCGGGTCGCATCAGTCGGGAGTACGTCAGTGAGTGCCAACTTCACCGTCCTGCTGGTCGCCGCGGGTCTCGCCGTGGCCACGGGTGCCTCCGCCCTGCTCATCGCCCGCGGCATGCGCCGCGAACTGGTCGCGCTGCGCCGCGAGGTCGCCGCCCTGCGGATCCCCGCCCCCCGCGACTCCACCGCCGACACCACCGACATCCGCACCGCCGTGGCCGAGGCCCTCGCCGACGAGCGGGAGCGCGAACTCGCCGAGGCCCGCGCCTTCTGGGCCGAGCAGGAGTCCCGCGAGACCGCGGGCGACAGCGGCTTCCCGCGCGGCGGGCCGCACGGGCCGAGCGGCGCCGCGTTCGACGCCCACGCCGACTACGAGGCCCCGCCGGTCCTGCCCTACCTGCCCCGGCAGGCCGACTTCGCGGGCCTCGAACCCAGCCCCGGCACCGGCCTTGAGCCCGGCCTGGAGGCAGCCGCGGAGAGCGGCCTCGGCACCGACGTGGAGCCGGAGGAGGCCGAGGTGGCCCGGCCCGCCCCCGGCGCGTTCCCGCACCCCTCGGGCCCGGACTTCGCGCCTTCCCCGGTGGTCGCCTCGCCGGACCAGACCGCCGAGCGGCTGGCCGACCTCGCCGACGCCCGGATACCCCTGTCCGACGTGCGTCCCGGCCCACTCGGCACACTCGACGTCTATGTCTTCGCGGACGGCACCACGCTGTGTATGACCCCGGGCCACCGCGAGACCGCGCTCAAGCTCTCCGACGCACTCGACCGCGGCGAGGTCCCGGTGCTGCGCGGCGGCTCGGCGATAGCCGGCGCCTACGCGCTCACCTTCGCCTACGGCGACGAGAGCGTGTACGTGCTCGCCGACCGGGTCGTGGCCTCGCTCTGACCGACCCGGTGCCCGGACCCACGGCACTGCCGCCACGAAACGGCCCGCCCACGGCCCCGCGCCCGGCGTCCCGCGCCGATCCGCCCCCCGCCGAACCATCCGGATCCTGCCCGTCCAGGGGCCGGCACCCGGCATCCCGCACCCGGCACCCTGCTCCCGGCCGTACCCGCGGCTCATCGCCCCGGCGCCCTCAGCCGACGGCCTTCGCCGTCCGCGCGACCCGCTCCAGCGCCTCGGCCCGCACGGAATCCCCACGCCCCGGGTCCCGTGCCACGACCAGCGCCGTCGCCAGCTCATTGCCCGCCACGGCCAGTTGGTCGCCCACCACGAAGATCCCGTCGTCGGGCAGCTCGTACGGCTCACGACCGGGGAACTCCAGCGTCTGCGCCTGCCGGGCCAGCCAGCGGGCCAGCTCCAGGCCCTCGGCCGCCGCCCCCGCCTGGAGGCGTCGTTGCGGGAGCGAGCGGAGCCGCCCGGCGAGGCGGTCCACTGCGGTGTGCAGCGCGGTGTGATCGGACACGAGGGGGACCCTACCCCGGCTCGGGCGACTCCATTCGTACCTGTATCGACCTGTCCGGGATGGTTGCCAACGCCACGTGGCTCGGGCACGGTGGGAAGACGGGACCACATACCGGAGGCGCCGATGTCCCAAACGCACTTCTCCGAGGAAACCCATCGCAATCTGATCGACCGCATCCCGCACTGCACAGGCCGCGAGGTCAGCGACTGGCTGCGCGACCTCGCCGACGGACCTTCCTTCCTCCGCTTCGACGACAAGGTCAGCTGGCTCCGCAGCGAGCACGACCTCTCCTACGGCCACGCCAAGGCCCTCGTCCACGAGTACGACCTGCGGCGGGCCGCGCGCAACCTGCTGTAGCCCCCGCCCGCCCCACCCCGTTCCACGCCGCCGACAACGCCGAAGGGCCGCCCGGGAAGCAGCGCTTCCTGGACGGCCCTTGCCGGGTTCCGCCGGGCGGCCGGGGTCAGTCGCGGAGGATCGCGATCAGCCGCAGCAGCTCCAGGTAGATCCACACCAGCGACAGCGTCAGACCGAAAGCGGCGAGCCACGACTCCCGCTGCGGGGCGCCGTAGCGGATGCCGTCCTCGATCTGCTTGAAGTCCAGCGACAGGAAGAACGCGCCGAGGGCGATGCCGAGCAGGCAGAAGACGATGCCCAGACCGCCGGTGCGCAGGCCCAGACCGTCCCCGCTGCCAAAGGCGGCGAAGAGCAGATTGACCACCATGGCCGCGAGGAAGGCGAAGGCGATGGCCATGCCGATGCGCTGGTAGCGCGCGGTGACCCGGATGAGCCGTGTCTTGTAGGCGAAGAGCATGCCGCCGAAGACCGCCATGGTGCCGAGCACGGCCTGCACCGGCGCGCCCTGCCACTGGTCGTTGTACGCGCGGCTCAGCACGCCGAGGAAGACACCCTCGAAGACGGCGTAGCCCAGGATCAGCCCCGGCATCGGGGTGCGCTTGAACGACTGGACCATCGCGAGCACAAAGGCGATCAGCGCCGCCCCGATGGCGAGGCCGAACCGGTCGGGCAGCACGAACCAGCCGAGCACCACGCCGAGCACCACCGTGCCCAGCGTCATCCCCGTCCGCATGACGACGTCGTCCATCGTCATCCGGCCGGTCTGGGCGGGCCCGGCGGCCGGCGCGGCGTACGCCTGCTCCATCTGCTCGGCGGTGAGGGGCTGCTGCGGGGCCTGCGGCGGCTGGGCGTAAGGGTTGCCGGGGGCCTGCGCGAACGGATTGCCGCCCTGCGGCCCGGCCGGCTGCGCGTACGGGTTGCCCTGCCGGCCGCCCTGGGCGCCGGGGCCACCGAAGCCTGCGTACTCGTTCCCGCGGGTGAAACCCCGCCGGGAGAACACCGGGTTGCTGCTCCTCATGTCACTCCTCCATGGCCGCCTACTGCGACTTTGCATCCAGAGTAATAGGTTGGCAAAAAAGCCGTGATACGCCTGGAGGAGGATCTTCCCCCGGTAGGGCCCCTCAGTCACGCCTCCTGCGGAACAGACCCCGGCGCGGCGGCCGCTGCTCGTCCCCGCCGGCCACCGCCCGGGCGGCCCGCTTCCACCTGGCCCCCGACCCGGCACGGTCGGCGTCGGCCGGCTCACCGCCGAGCACCCCGCCGCCCTCCGTCAGCCGCTCGTCGTCCGGCAGTTGCCCGTCGCCCTGGTCGACGGAGGCGATCAGATCGCGGGCGAGCCCCGTACAGGTCTCGTCGAGCCAGGGGCAGAGCAGCACCAGACGGCACAGCGACCCCAGGATCGTCACCTCTCGGGTCCGGTACGCCTTGGCCGCGGCCAGCATCCGCTCGGCCACCCGCAGGCCGACGTCGGCGCGGGCCGGCGGGTCGACCCAGGCCGTGGCGACCATCGCGAAGGCGGCGGCCTCGTTCACCCAGTCCTCGGGGCCGCGCAGCAGGTCGAGCAGGAGGTCGCGCCGCTCGGAGCCCTCCCACGGCTGGTCGGCCCGGTGGTGCGCGAGGCCGAGGCAGGCGAAGGTCTGCACGGCCCGTATCCACAGCTCGGGCCGGTGGTCGCGCAGAAAGCGGCCCTGCTCGTCGTCTGCGGGCAGCGGCGGGTGGACGAGGGCGCCGAGCAGATCGTCGGGCGCCAGCCCGGACAGCCGTACGGCGTGGTCGTACGCGGCCGGGATGTGCGGCCAGGTCACCGAGGCGGTGTCCCGGATGAGCGCGGCCGCCTCCGGTGAGGGCGGCGGCACGGCGGGGTGCGCGGTCAGGCCCTGGTACCGCCAGACCTGGACCCGGCCCGGGTGGCTGGGGAGGCGCGGATCGGGGTCGCCCACCGACTGGTTGACCAGCTCGCCCCCCGGAAAGGACATCAGGAACGCGACGGTGGCGCTCGGGGGTTCGATCATCGAGGCGGAGAGATGGATCCCGTTGCCGCGGGACTCCTCGGCGTGCGGGCTCTCCAGGATCTGGTGCAGGACATTGACCGTCGCCTCGGTGGCGCTCGCGACGACGCCGAGCCAGGGCTGCCACTCACCGCGCCGGGCGAGCACGGTGGCCGCGTACGGCTGGTCCGGGTGCGCCCGCACGCGGTCGGCGAGGGCGAGCAGGTGGGCGTGGTCGCCGTCGGCGGCGTGCCGGACGCCGAAGACGGCCGGGGCCGCCTGCGGGTGCTCGGGGCCGGCCGCGGCGGCCCGCTCGGCCCACGGCAGCCCCAGTCCGGCCCGGCCGGTGGCGACGTACAGCTCGGCGATGTCGACCATCAGGGACAGATCGGAGGCGTCCCGGCCGATCTCCTCCTCCCAGACCCGCAGCGCGTCGTCGGGGCGGGCGGCGGCCCGCAGCGCGTACCCGAGCATGACGGCGCTGACGTGTCCCGGCTGAGCGCGGTGCGCGCGCCCGGCCCAGGCGACGGCCCGGTCGGTGTCGCCGATCCGGCGGGCGAGGCCGGAGCCCATGGCGGCGAGCTGCGCGTCCTCGTGATGCCGCTCGACGACCGCGCACACGAGGTCGTAGAAGGGGCGCAGCGCCTCGCGGGCGGTCTCGGGCAGCGGGTCGGGCATGGCGCCGCCGACCGCGCGGGCCAGCGCCCGGGTCATGACCTCCGGGGCCAGCAGGCCCGGCAGCCGTTCCTGGGTGAGCCAGGCGACATGCGACCAGGGGCGGTCGGGCTCGGCGCGGATGGCGCCCGCGATCAGACCGATCGCGTCGGCCCACTCGCCGCTCGCGGCCTGGAGGTGGGCGCGGCAGACCATCGCGCCGATGTACGGGCGGTCCGGCGGGAAGAGGTCGAGCGCGGCCCCCGGTCCGCCCGCCCGGGCCGCCAGCTCGGCCAGCGCCTCGTGGGCCTCGGGCAGCCGGGGGTCGGCGGCGAAGGCGTTGCCGAGGTGGCTCGCGGCGTGCGGCAGGTCGCCGCCGTCCATGATCAGCCGGGCCAGCGCCGTCTCCCCCTCGGCCGCCGGCCGTGCCTCTCCCCCGCCCGCGCACAACTCCGCGTCTCCCGCGTGCAGTCCGTCCATGTGCCCCATCCCTCCGTCGTGGCTCCGGCCACGGGTCCGCTCGCACCGAGCGTATGACCCGGCACTGACAGCCACCGGCGGCGGGGCCCGGCGTGACGCGGGTCGCCCGGATACGAGGTGGACGCTGTCGGTCCGGCGCGGTATCACTGAAGTGTGCAGACGAACATGCGTTCGATAAACAGGGAGCGGGCCATGCCACGCCCCGACCACACCCGTGCCCTGCACGCGGCCCTTCTCGCCGCCGCGCGCGGGCTGCCGGTCATCCCGCTGTCCCGGACGAAGCTGCCCGCCGTCCGCTCCCCGCACCGCCACGAGCCGCGGGCCGGCGACTGCCGCGGCGCGTGCGGGCGCCCCGGCCACGGGGTGCACGACGCGACGACCGAGCCGGCCGCGGTGCGGGCGCTGTTCGCCCTGGCACCCTGGGCGACCGGCTACGGCATCGCGTGCGGCCGGGCGCCGCATCACCTGATCGGGGTCGACCTCGATGTGAAGCACGGCGCCGACGGGGTCGCCGCGCTGGCCGGACTCGCGCGGGAGCGGCGGTTCACGCTGCCGGAGACCGTCACCGTGCTCACCCCGAGCGGCGGCCGCCACCTCTGGCTGAGCGCCCCCGGCCCGGTCCCCAACTCGGTGGGCAGGCTCGCCCCCGGCATCGACATCCGCGGCACCGGCGGCTACGTCGTAGGCCCCGGTTCCCGTACGGTCGCGGGCCGTTACACACTCGCGCCCGGCACCGCGCACCACCCGGTCGCGCCGGCCCCGACCGCCCTGCTCGCACTCGCCGGCCCGCCGCCGGCCCCGGCCCGGGCCCCCGGTCCCGCCGAGCCGCGGCACCCCGTGGAGAAACGTGCCGCCTCGCTCGTGCGATTCGTACTTGATTCACACGAAGGAGAACGCAACGGCCGGCTCTTCTGGGCCGCCTGCCGGGCCTACGACGCCGGTCTCGGGGAGTCGCTGGCGCCCGCTCTGGTGACGGCGGCCGTGCACACCGGCCTCACCGAAAGGGAGGCGGCGGCCACGGTCGCCTCGGCCGCCAGGCTACGGGCGCCGGCCGGGTCCTGACGGCGCGGGAGCGGGCCGGGGCTCCGCCCGACGACTGCGCCTCACGCACCGGCCCGTGTTCCCGGCGTGCTCCCCAGCGGCGGACGATCACGCCGGAATCACGCATTCCCGCAGCTCAACACCCAAGGGGGTGAGTGCCCGGAGCCGGACTCGAACCGGCACGCCCCCGAGGGGCAGCGAGGTTTAAGCTCGCCGTGTCTGCGTTCCACCATCCGGGCCGGCGGGGCGCATGGAAAGCGTATCCGTGTTGAAGGTCACGAACAGGACGGCCAACTGGCCATGTTGTCTTATTTTAGGGGTTACTGACGGATCGTTAGACGTCCGATTCAGGTCCCGTTGCACCACAGAAGGCTTTCACAGCAGCAACAACCCTCACGCACAAGTGACGCGAAATCGCTCTCCGCAGTCGGAAAACGACCAGTCTCAGCCGTCGCGGGCGCTGCACGGGTGCCCCGCCAAGTGCCCCGATCAGCGCGGAAGTGCCCGTGCGGGTGTCCGCCGCACGGGGCCGCGGACTACAGCAGCACCACCGAGCGCAGGACGTCGCCTTGCTTCATCGTGGCGAACGCCTGCTCGACGTCCCCCAGTCCGACGGTCTCGCTGACGAAGGCATCCAAGTCCAGCCGTCCCTGCAAATGCAGATCGATCAGCACCGGGAAGTCCCTGGAGGGCAGACAGTCCCCGTACCAGGACGACTTCAGGGCGCCGCCGCGGCCGAAGACGTCCAGCAGCGGCAGCTCCAGCGTCATCTCCGGGGTGGGCACGCCCACCAGGACGACCGTGCCCGCCAGATCGCGGGCGTAGAAGGCCTGCTTGTAGGTCTCCGGGCGGCCGATCGCCTCGATCACCACATCGGCGCCGAATCCGCCGGTGAGTTCGCGGATCGCCTCGACCGGGTCGGTGGTGCGCGCGTTGACCGTGTGGGTGGCGCCGAGTCCGCGGGCGATCTCCAGCTTGCGGTCGTCCACGTCGACCGCCACGATCGTGCCGGCCGCGGCCAGCCGGGCCGCCGCCATCACCGCCGCGCCGCCGACGCCGCCGCAGCCGAAGACCGCCACCGAGTCGCCCCGGCCGACGGCCCCGGTGTTGACGACCGCGCCGACCCCGGCCATCACCCCGCACCCCAGCAGCCCGGCCACCTGCGGTGACGCGGCCGGGTCGACCTTGGTGCACTGCCCTGCGGCCACCAGGGTCTTCTCCGCGAAGGCGCCGATGCCCAGGGCGGGCGACAGCTCCGTGCCGTCCTCGAGCGTCATCTTCTGCCGCGCGTTGTGCGTGGCGAAGCAGTACCAGGGGCGACCGCGCCGGCAGGCCCGGCACTGCCCGCACACCGCACGCCAGTTGAGGACGACGAAGTCGCCGGGGGCCACATCGGTGACGCCCTCGCCCACCTCCTCCACCACGCCCGCGGCCTCATGGCCGAGCAGATACGGGAAGTCGTCGCCGATCCCGCCCTCCCGGTAGTGCAGATCGGTGTGGCAGACCCCGCACGCCTGCACCCGGACGACCGCCTCACCGGGGCCCGGGGCGGGAATCAGCACGGTTTCGAGGGAGACCGGCGCGCCTTTGCTCCGGGCGACCACGCCCTGGACTTTCTGTGTCATGCCGGTGTCCTTCCCCCCGCCGGCCGCCGCCTACCCCTCCACCGCCGGGAGCCACCCGTACCTACGACAGCCACGCCGTGCGCGTGGGCGGCATCCCCGAGGCGCCGCCGGGCTCGGTGCGGACGGCCAGCACCTGGTTGACGCCGATCCGGTTGTGCTCGAAGGACAGGGCGGACGCGGCCATGTAGAGCCGCCACACCCGGGCCCGGCCGGCGCTGGTGACCCGGGCGGCCTCCTGCCAGTGCGCCTCCAGATTGGCCACCCAGGCCCGCAGGGTGCGCGCGTAGTGCTCGCGCAGCGCCTCCACGTCCCGCGCCTCGAAGCCGGCCTCCTCCAGCCGGCTCACCGTCGCCCCGATCGGCGCCAGCTCACCGTCGGGGAAGACATAGCGGTCGATGAACTCGTCGATCCGGTACGCCTCCTCGTGCCGCAGCGGACGCCGCCCGATCTGGTGGTTGAGCAGACGGCCACCGGGCTTGAGCAGGGAGTACAGCGTGCGCGCGTACTCCAGATAGCGTTCGCTGCCGACGTGCTCCGCCATGCCGATGGACGAGATCGCGTCATAGGGCCCGTCCTTGACGTCGCGGTAGTCCTGGACCCGGATCTCGATCTGCTCGGTCAGCCCGGCCTCGGCGATCCGCTTGCGGGCGAAGGCGGCCTGCGCGACCGACAGGGTGATGCCGGTGGCGCGCACCCCGTAGTGCTCGGCGGCGTGCAGCACCATGGAGCCCCAGCCGCAGCCGACGTCGAGCAGCCGCTGCCCCTCGCGCAGGTCCAGCTTGCGGCAGACCAGGTCGAGTTTGGCGTACTGGGCCTCTTCGAGCGTGGTGCCGGGCTCCGGCCACAGCGCGCAGGAGTACACCATGGAGGGCCCGAGCACGAGCGCGTAGAAGTCGTTGCCCACGTCGTAGTGGTGGGCGATGGCCGCCTGGTCACGGCGCCTGGTGTGCGCGATGCCGGTACGGCGGCGGACCTCCTCCGGCGGCGGCGCGGGCGGCAGGCCGGGGCCGGTCAGGGCCAGCGCGCTGCCGGCCAGCCGGTAGGTGGCCGGGTCGCGCAGCGCGGAGGACAGCCGGCGCAGCGCCTCGGCGCGGCCGCTGCCCGGATCGGTCTCGTCGCGCTCCCAGAACACCCCGGAGAGCAGATCGAGCGCCTGGTAGAGGTCGCCGTCCACATCGAGGTCGCCGGCCACCCAGGCGCGGGCCAGGCCGAGTTCGCTGGGCCGCCACAGCAGACGGCGCAGCGCCCGGCGCCTGCGGACGACGAGTACGGGGGCGCCGGGAGGCCCGGCCTCGCTGCCGTCCCAGGCACGCAAGCGCAGCGGGAACGGTGTCGAGAGGGCGTGATCGGCGAGTTCGAGGATGCGATGAGCCGCGTCAGCCATGTTTCCGAGCCTACGACTGAAAACCGTCGCTGACTGGCAAATCTACGTTACGGATACACGGACATACGCCGGAAGGCCGCCCCGGTCGGGACCGGGAACGCCGAAGGGGCGCCCGCACCACGGATGGCGGGCGCCCCTGCGGAGCGTCGGACGGAGCTACGGGCGGCGTGACGGGTGGACATTCCCCCAGGTCAGGACGCGACGACCTGCTCCGCCTCGGCCTTGCGCGGCCGCTGCTCGGCGGCGGGGGCCGGGATCGGCCGGGCGGCCTCGTAGAACTCGTCGCGCGGGTTCTCGATCGCGCCGAGCGAGACGACCTCGCGCTTGAGGAACGCGCCGAGCGTCCAGTCGGCGAAGACCCGGATCTTGCGGTTCCACGTCGGCACGGCCAGGCCGTGGTAGCCGCGGTGCATGTACCAGGCGAGCCGGCCCTTGAGCCTGATCTTCGTCTTGCCGACGACTATCATCGCGACGCCCTTGTGCAGCCCCAGCCCGGCGACCGCGCCCTTGTTGGCGTGCTTGTACTCCTGCTGCGGGAAGCCGCGCATCCCGGAGACCACGTTGTCGCCGAGCACCTTGGCCTGGCGCAGCGCGTGCTGGGCGTTGGGCGGGCACCAGGCGCCCTCGCCGGCGGCGAGGTCCGGGACCTGGGCGTTGTCGCCCGCGGCCCAGATGTAGTCGGTGCCGCGCACCTGGAGGGTCGGCGTGGTGTCCACGTGACCGCGCGGGCCCAGCGGCAGGCCGAACTTCGCCAGCGCCGGGTTGGGCTTCACGCCGGCCGTCCACACGATGGTGGAGGCGTCGATCTCCAGGCCGTTGGCGAGCACCACGTGCTTGTCGACGCAGCTCTTCAGCGAGGTGTTGAGGTAGACCTCGATACCGCGCTCCTGCAGGTGCTCAAGGCCCCACTTGCCGAGCTGCGGACCGACCTCGGGGAGGATCTTGTCCGCCGCGTCGACCAGGATGAAGCGCATGTCCTCGCGCTTCACGTTCGGGTAGTACTTGGCGGCGTCGCGGGCCATGTCCTCGACCTCGCCGATGGTCTCCGCGCCCGCGAAGCCACCGCCGACGAAGACGAAGGTGAGCGCCTTGCGGCGGATCTCCTCGTCGGTCGTGGAGTCGGCCTTGTCGAGCTGCTCCAGGATGTGGTTGCGCAGCGCGATGGCCTCCTCGACGCCCTTCATCCCGATGCCGTTCTCGGCCAGGCCGGGAATCGGGAAGGTACGGGAGACGGCGCCGAGCGCGATGATCAGACAGTCGAAGGGCAGCTCGTAGGACTCGCCGACGAGCGGCTCGACCACGGCGACCTTGCGGTCCTGGTCGATGGTGGTGACCCGGCCGGTGAGCACCTCGGCCCCGGGCAGCACACGTCGCAGCGGGACGACGACATGGCGCGGGGAGATGCTGCCGGCTGCGGTCTCGGGGAGGAAAGGCTGGTAGGTCATGTACGAGCGCGGGTCGACGACTGTGACAGTCGCCTCGCCGTACCGCATCTTCTTCTGGATGCGGCGCGCCGCGTACAGGCCGACGTAGCCGCCGCCTACTACGAGTATCCGTGGACGCTCCGTGGTGCTCATGTTTCGAGTATCCAGCACGGGAGGGGGGGTACCTCGTGAGCCCCTTCACAAGGGTCTGGACACCCTCTGCTACACTGCGCGACCCCACGACCTGGGGGTACGTGAGCGGCGTGGGCCGGGGCCCGCCGCCCGTTGGGGGACACGGCCCTGAGCAGCGTCGATCGACCACCGCCCCATGGGCGTTGTGGCGTGCGCAACACCGGCGAAACACTCACCGACCAGGGATTCCGGGGCTTGTGTGCCCGCACGCCTTGGAAAGTTGGGCCATTGGGCGGGAACTTCATGTGAAGAGTTTCACAAAGCTTTTCGGAGGACCACGATCCGGACAGCGCCCGACCGCTCAACAGCCGCTCAGCCGGGCGCTTTCCGCTCTCAACTGAGCGCATTCCAGGCGATTCCGTCCGGCATCACCGGCGAAGTGTCACTCGTCGCCGAGTGCCACATCCCAAGCGATGCCGTCGAGGATGTCGTGCTCGCTGACCACGACCTCCGACGCGCCCGTGCGCTCCATGATCCTCAGCAGTATCAGGGCGCCGGCGCCGATCACGTCGACCCGGCCCTCGTGGATGGCGGGGTTCGCGGCGCGCTCGGCGTGGGTGGCCCGTATCAGCCGCTCGGTGACCGCCCGGACGTCCGCGAGCGACAGCCGGGCGTGGTGGATCGCCGCGGAGTCGTACCCCGGCAGGTCCAGCGCGACCGCCGCCACGGTGGTGACCGAGCCGGCGAGCCCGACGAGCGTACGGGCCCGGTCCAGGGGGACGGTACGCGCGGCCTCGTCCAGCGCCGCGTCGATGTCCGCCCTGACGGCCTCGACCAGTTCGGGGGTCGCCGGGTCGATCGCCCTGCCATCGCGCACCAGGTGACGTTCCGTCAGCCGTACGCAGCCGATGTCCACCGAGCGGGCCGCGGTCACCCGCTCCTCGCCGAGGACGAACTCGGTGGAGCCGCCGCCGATGTCGACCACCAGATACGGCGTCGCCAGGCCGTGACCGCCGGTCAGTTCGCGGGTGGCGCCGGTGAAGGAGAAGGCCGCCTCCTGGTCCCCGGTGATCACCTCGGGTTCGACGCCCAGGATGTCCATCACGCCGCGGACGAAGTCGTCCCGGTTCTCCGCGTCCCTGGAGGCGGAGGTGGCCACGAAGCGGGTCCGCTCCACGGGCACCCCGTGCGCGCGGATCGCCTCGGCGTACTCCCGGCAGGCGGTGAAGGTGCGCTCCAGCGCCTCGGGCGCCAGCCTGCCCGTACGGTCCACGCCCTGGCCGAGCCGGACGATCCGCATCCGCCGGTCGAGATCCTTCAGCGTCCCCGTCTCCGGGTCGAGATCGGCCACCAGGAGGCGAATCGAGTTGGTCCCGCAGTCGACGGCCGCGACACGTGTGCTGGTCACTGTGACTCCTCGGTCCGCGACCGCCCGGTCGGCGGCTGCTCGGTCTGCGGCTGCTCGTTCGGCGCGCTCTCCGTCTGCGGGTGCCCGGTCTGCGCGGGCACACACGGGCCCTTGGCCCACCAGTCGGGCAGCAGGGCGAGGGTCTCGTCGCCCAAGGGGTTCACTCCGGGGCCCGCGGCCAGTGCGTGGCCGGCCAGGACGTGCAGACACTTGACCCGCTCCGGCATGCCGCCCGCGCTCGGGAAGCCCTCCAGCACCTCGATGGCGTCGCGGCGGGAGATGTAGTCCTCGTGGGCGGCGCGGTAGGCGGCGGCCAGCTCCGGGTCCTCGGCCAGCCGGGCCGTCATCCGCTTCATCACGCCCTCCGCCTCCAGGGTGCCGATCGCGGAGGCCGCGCGCGGACACGTCAGGTAGTACAGCGTCGGGAAGGGCGTGCCGTCCTCCAGCCGGGGCTGGGTCTCGACCACGTCCGGGTTGCCGCACGGGCAGCGGTGGGCGACCGCCCGCAGCCCGCGCGGCGGCCGGCCGAGCTGGGCGCGTACGGCGGCGATGTCGGCTTCGGTGGGAGGGGTGGGTTCGGGAGTGGTGTCCATGGGCCGTTCTGCGTCGGGGTGCGGTCGGAAGAGGTGGGAAGGCGGAAGGGGCGTGCGGGCCGGTGACGGTCCTGGGGTCAGCGGCGCGGGACCGCGGCGGCGTCGGCCTGGTCCACGTTGTCCCACAGGTTGTCGTACCAGGGGCGCAGCGCGGCCGCGGCGTTGGCCGGGTGGTGCTCGGCGGCGTCATCGGTCGCGGCCGGGCCGGGGTTCACCACGGTGAAGCCGGTCTCGCCGGGCATCACGTAGTGCAGATGCTCGCGGGCCTGGGTCTGTACGTACTGCGGGTCCTGCCAGCGGGCCTTCTCCTCGCGCAGCTGCTCGACCTTCTCCTTGGCCCGCTGGGCCGCGCGGCGCTGGTCGGCGATGTCGGAGCGCTGGGCGATGTACTGCCGCATCGGGTAGGCCAGGGCCACCACCAGCGCGCACAGCACGAGAGCGAGCAGGGCCGCGCGGCCGGTGAGCCTGTTGCGCCGCACCTGAGGCCGGGCCGCCGCCCGGTAGACCCGTGCCTGTGCCTCCTGCCCGATGGCCTTCAGCCGGGCCGCGGTGGAGAACCGGTCCGCCGCCACGCCGTACTCCCCTCGCCGTCCTCAATTCCGGTATGCCGCGAATTCCGGTGTGTCCCGCCGGTACGTCATGCCAGTACGTCCCCGACCACGGTACGGGACCGGGTGCGGGGACGTACGGAGGCTGGGGTGCCGAGGGGCGTGGCCCCGCCGTGGCTCAGTTCTTGAAGCGGGGGAACGCGGAGCGGCCGGCGTACACCGCGGCGTCCTCCAGGATCTCCTCGATGCGCAGCAGCTGGTTGTACTTGGCGACGCGCTCGGAGCGGGCCGGGGCGCCGGTCTTGATCTGGCCGCAGTTGGTGGCGACGGCCAGGTCGGCGATGGTGACGTCCTCGGTCTCGCCGGAGCGGTGGGACATCATGCACTTGTAGCCGTTGCGCTGGGCCAGCTCGACCGCGTCCAGCGTCTCGGTGAGCGAGCCGATCTGATTGACCTTCACCAGCAGCGCGTTCGCCGTGCCGTTGTCGATGCCCTTCTGCAGCCGCTCGGGGTTGGTGACGAACAGGTCGTCGCCGACGATCTGCACCTTGCCGCCGAGCTTGTCGGTGAGGACCTTCCAGCCCGCCCAGTCGTCCTCGAACAGCGGGTCCTCGATGGAGACCAGCGGGTACGAGGCCACCAGCTCCTCGTAGTACTCGGTCATCTCGGCCGCCGAGAGCTCCTTGCCCTCGAACTGGTACTTGCCGTCCTTGTAGAACTCGGACGCGGCGACGTCCAGCGCGAGCGCGACGTCCTGGCCGGGCGCGTAACCGGCCTGCTTGATGGCCTCGATGATCAGGTCGAGGGCCTCGCGGTTGGAGCCGAGGTTCGGCGCGAAGCCGCCCTCGTCGCCCAGGCCGGTGGACAGGCCGCGGGACTTCAGCACGCCCTTGAGGGTGTGGTAGACCTCGACACCCCAGCGCACGGCCTCGGAGAAGGACTCCGCGCCGATCGGGGCGATCATGAACTCCTGGATGTCGACGTTGGAGTCCGCGTGCGAGCCGCCGTTGAGGATGTTCATCATCGGGACCGGCAGCACATGCGCGTTCGGGCCGCCCAGGTAGCGGAAGAGCGGCAGGTCGGACGCGTCGGAGGCGGCGTGCGCGACGGCCAGCGAGACACCGAGGATCGCGTTCGCGCCCAGCGAGGACTTGTCCGGGGTGGCGTCCAGGTCGAACATCGCCTGGTCGATCAGCCGCTGCTCGGTGGCGTCGTACCCGACCAGCTCCGGGCCGATCTGCTCGATGACGGCGAGGACGGCCTTCTCGACGCCCTTGCCCTGGTAGCGGTTCTTGTCGCCGTCGCGGAGTTCGAGGGCCTCGAAAGCGCCGGTGGAGGCGCCCGACGGGACCGCGGCTCGGCCCGTGCTGCCGTCGTCGAGGCCGACCTCGACCTCGACGGTGGGGTTGCCTCGCGAGTCGAGGATTTCCCGGGCTACGACGACATCGATGGACGGCACGTTGTCTCCTTCAGAGATGTCTTCTCGTCTTTATCGGGACGAGCCTAACCGGCATCCGGGCCCGCGCCGGTCGTCGGCCCGACCTCTGAGACGGAATACCCCGACCGGGCACGTCGGGGGGAGTGCGTGCCCGGTCGGGGAGTGGGAAAGCTGTCGGCCGCCGTTCAGCCGGGCGTCGGCCGACCGTCGTACGGATGTCTCGGTGAGGTGCTGTCCGGGGCCCGGCGCCCTGCCTTCGCGGCGTGCGCGGCCGGGGCCGGGGCCCGAACGGCGGTGTCCCTACGAGCCGGCTCAGCCGAGACGCAGGTGCTGACCCGGGTAGATCAGGTCGGCGTCCTTGACGGTGCTCTTGTTGAGCTCGTACAGCTTGTGCCAGCCGCCGTTGACGTGGTGCGACGCGGCGATCTGGGACAGCGTGTCGCCGGAGACGACGGTGTACGCGCCCTTCTGGGCGTGCCGGGTCCAGGACGAGGCGTGGTGGCCGCTCGACGCGTGCGACGAGGAACCGCCGGTCGACGGGGTCGTGGTGGAGGGCGCCGGGGTCGAGGGCTTGGGAGTCGACGGCTTGGGGGTCGACGGCTTCGGCGTGGAGGAGCCGGAGGAGGACGACGACGAGCCCGACGGGTTGATGTCCGGGGCCGGGCCGCCGGAGGTCAGACCGCCGGCGGAGGCGCAGGACCAGGCGCCCGGGCCCTGGAGGGCGAGCAGCTTCTCGGCGACGGCGATCTGCTGGTCCTTGGTGGCCAGGTCGGCGCGCGACGCGTACTGCAGGCCGCCGGCCGCTGCCCAGCTGGACTGCGAGAACTGCAGGCCGCCGTAGTAGCCGTTGCCGGTGTTGATGGACCAGTTGCCGCCGGACTCGCACTGCGCGACGGCGTCCCAGGTGGCGACCGAGGCGGCGGAGGAGGCGGTGGCGCCGATCAGCGGGACGGCGACGGCCGCGGCCCCGACCATTCCGGCATATGTGGTGTAACGGACGAGCTTTGAGGCACGACGGTGCTTACCCATGATGATTTGTCCTCACCGACGCCTACGAGGTCAGCTGTCGGGTTCGGACGTGAGTTGCCCGGCCTGGCCCCGCTTGGACACGGAGCCACGGCTTCACCCCGAGCCGGTCCTTGCCGTACGTGCCGCAGCGGGCTGCTGTCCGGTGCTGCGTGGCGTACGGCCGGGTCCGGCGAAGGACTTTGGGTCCCCCGCTCCTGCCTGCGGCGCTTTCGCGTCGACTGTTCCCGTCGGCCGGCGGCAGGACTCGGCGTTCCGTACCAACGGGGCTCGCTGTGGCGAGCGATAAGACGTTAAGCACACCCCGGGGAGTAGTTCAATAATTCGATTGTGGATCACCAACCGCGCTCCCCCACCCGGCGGGTAGGGAGAAGCGCAGGTCGGAAGGCCCGATTTGAGCGCTCTGCGAGCAGACGGTCACAGGGTCCGAGGAGACGCTTGTCACATCTTCCCGAGCGACCGAAAAGCGGTATGTCCGTTTTGCTTCTCGGGCGCTAAGAGCCTTTGCCTCAGCCGAGATTGAGGATCTGTCCGGGTTTGATGAGATTCGGGTCGTCTCCGATGACCGTCTGGTTGGCCGCGAAGAGATGCCGCCAGCCGCCGTCGACGTGATGGGCGGCCGCGATGCCGGACAGCGAGTCGCCCGCGTCGACGGTGTAGTCGCTCCCAGGGACCTGCGGAGTGCCGCCGGTGGTGCCGTCGTTCGCCGTGCCGGTGCCGTCGCCCGTGGCCGCCGTGTCGTCGTCGTTCTCGGTGACGGCGTAGACCTGGGTCCGGGACGCCCGGTCGGCGGCGGCGAGTTCCTCGTCGGTCGGGCTGTACGGCTTGGCGTGGCGTCCGCCACCCGGCGAGGCGGTGCCCGTCGGGTCCGGGTCGCCGGGCGCGGTGGTGACGGGCGCGCCGGGGTCGGTCGTGTCCACGGGCGCGGAGGGGTCCGCGGTGGGCGCGTCGGGCGTGGTGGAGGCGACCGGTGGGGCCGAAGTCACCGGAGGCGTCTGCGGGGCCGTGGTGGGGTCGGCGGTGGGCGTGGTGACCGGAGTCGTGGGAGTCGCCGGCGTGCTGTCGGCGGGGCTCGACGGCTGCGCGGTGGGCGCGGGCGTGTCGCCCGGGTCCACATCCGGCGTGGCGGTGTCGTCGAGCAGCCCCGTACCGGTCTCGCAGCCCGGCCAGGCGTTGGGGCCGATGGCGGCGAGGACCTTCTCGGCGACGGTGATCTGCTGCGCCCGGGACGCGAGGTCGGGCCGGTCGGCGAACACGTCGCCGCCGTACATGTCCCAGGTGTCCTGGGTGATCGCGAGGCCGCCGTAGAAGCCGTTGTTGGTGTTGGCGCTCCACAGGCCGCCGGTCTCGCAGACGGCGACCTTGTCCCAGGTGCCGGCGTCGGCGGCGTGCGAGACGCCCGCGCCGAGCAGGGGGAGCGCGATTCCCGCGCCTGTCGCGGCCACGGTCACCATGGCCGCCGGCGCCTGACGGGGCCGTCGGTGCCGGCCGTTACCGGACGAGAGCATGCGGTCGCCTTTCGTCAAAGCCTTACGCGCCTGCGCGGGTTGACGTCGTGCCCAGACCCGCGCGTCGGTGAGGCATGGCGCGTCCGCGAGCCGTTCGTGCCTCGCGTTGACCGCAGAACGTAGCGGTGTTGGCCAAGGGATCACAAGTCGGTGTAGCGAGCGTCACGTCGGGATCACATTCCTGACACGACGTCACTTTGACTGCGACGCCTCGGGGGTGAAGGTCACCGGCAGGGTGCGCAGCCCCCGCATGATCAGGCCGCCGCGCCAGCGCAGCTCCTCCGGATCGACCGCGAGCCGCAGGTCCGGGAGGCGGGTCAGCAGTGTCCCCAGAGCGGTTCTGGCCTCCAGCCGGGCGAGTGGTGCACCCAGACAGTAGTGGATGCCGTGTCCGTAACCGAGGTGGGGATTGTCCCTGCGGGCCAGATCCACGGTGTCGGGCGCGTCGAAGCGGGCCGGGTCGCGGTCGGCGGCCGCGAGCACGACCAGGACCGGGTCGCCGGCCGCGATCGGCTGTCCGCCGACGGTGAGCGGGCTGGTGGCGTAGCGCCAGGTCGCCAGCTCCACCGGGCCGTCGTAGCGCAGCAGTTCCTCTACGGCCGTCTCCAGCAGATCGCCACCGGCCGGGGGGCGGGCCGGGTCCGTGCGCGCTTCTGCTTCCGTTGTCTCTTGGGGGTGCGCCTTCTTCCGGGCGCCGCGGGCCAGTTCGGTCTGGAGCAGGGCGCGGGGTTCGGGGTGGCGCAGGAGGGTGTGAACGCCGTTGCCGATGAGGTTCACGGTCGTCTCGAACCCGGCGAAGAGCAGGATGAAGGCCATGGCGGCGGCCTCGTTCTCCGTGAGGTGCTCGCCGTGGTCGCCGGCCCGGATCAGACCGGAGATCAGGTCGTCCCCGAGGTCACCGCGCTTGCGGTGGATCAGCTCGACGAGATACGCGCGGATGCGTTTCACCGAGCGCGCGACCCCGCCGCGGGGGCCGCCGCCGCTCTGACCGGGTGTGACATGTCGCACCATCATTCCGGCCCAGTCCCGGAAGTCGTCCTGGTCCTCGGCCGGAACGCCCAGCAGGTCGCAGATCGCGTAGATCGGCAGCGGGAAGGCGAAGTCGTGGATCAGATCGGCCTCGCCGTGCCGGGCGAAATTGTCGATGAGCCCGTCCGTCAGCTCCTGCACCCTCGGCCCGAACTCCGCCACCCGGCGCGGGGTGAACGCCTTCGACACCAGGCGCCGCAGCCGGGTGTGGTCGGGCGGGTCGATGTTCAGCAGATGAGTCATCAGATCCGCGCCGCGCTCGCCGGGGATCCCGGTCTTCCCCCTGGTCCGGGACTCCCCCGCGTGATGGACGGGGTTCTTGCTCAGCCGCCCGTCCGCGAGCGCCTCCCGCGCGTCGCCGTACCGCGTCACCAGCCACGCCCCCACGCCGCTGGGCAGCGTCGTCCACCGCACGGGCGCGTGCTCGCGCAGCCACGCGTACGCCGGGTACGGATCGGTGGCGAACTGCCACGAGAACAGCTCCGGCACCTCGGGGCCCGGGTCCGCGGGGCCGGACGGGACAGGGCACGACCCGGCGGGGCCGCCGTCCGAAGGACGGGAGGACGCCGGGCCGGCGGAAGCGGGACGCGGATTCGCGGGGTCGGTCACCCCCCGACGGTATCCGCCCCGGCCGGCGTCCCGGCCGGGCGTCCCCTTCACTCCTGCGGCGGTGCGGCCTCGGGTGTGACGGACTCCGCCTCGCGTATCGCGGCGCGGTAGCGGCGGGCGGCGTGGCGCAGGGCCGTCTCCGGGTCGATGCCCGCCGACTCGGCGGCGGCCGCCTCGGCCAGCAGATGGTCGCCGAGAGCGGTCTCGTCGTCGTAGAGGGGCGCGGGCGGACTGGCCGGGAGCGGCAGACCCGCGCGCCGGGCCCGCCCCGCGAGCTTCGCGGCCTGTGCCAGCGCCGGGGAGGCGAGCGGGACCCCGTCCGTGACCGACTCCCTGGATTTCTCGACCGCCTTGAGCCGCGCCCAGTTCTCCTGCACCTGCTCCGGGGTCTCCGCGACCTCGTCGCCGTAGATGTGCGGGTGGCGGTGGATGAGCTTGGCGACGAGCCCGGCGGCCACGTCGTCGATCCCGAAGGGCTCCTCCGGATCGCCCTCGGCAATCGCCGCGTGGAGGACGACCTGGAGCAGCACGTCCCCCAGCTCCTCGCGGATCGCCTCCCGGTCGCCCTGCTCGATCGCCTCGACCAGCTCGTACATCTCCTCGATGCCGTACGTGGCCAGATCCTCGTGGGTGCGCAGGCTGGTCCACGGGCACTCGGCCCTGATCCGGTCCATCACCTGCACCGCGTCGAGCAGCCGCGCGCCGGGCAGGTCGTACGAACCGGGCAGCAGCTCCAGGTCGGGCATCGCGACCCGCCCGGAGCCGCCGAGCCTGGCCAGCTCGTCGGTGACGGCCGGGTCTGCGCCGCCGGACGGCGGGAGATAGACGACGGTCCGGCCGCCCGCGGTGGCGTCCACCAGCTCCTGGCCGCTCGGGGTGGCGAGCTCGACCGCTGTACCGGCCTCCCGCAGATAGGGCAGCTGCGGGTGGTCCGGGTCGGCGCACAGCACGCGGTCGGCCTCGCGCAGCGTCTGCCACGCGGGCCAGGACAGCTGGCCGGGCGCGACCCGGTGGCTGGTGGTGAGCAGCACCAGCCGGCCGGGGGCGGCGGTCTCGTCGAGTTCTTCGTTCACCCTTCGAACGTACCCCGGACCACTGACAACGCGGTCACGCGCCGGCGTCCGGCTCCGGGATCACGGTCTTCTTGGCCACCCACGGGTCGGAGGTCGCGGCGATGGCGGCCTTCTTCCCGTCCCAGGTGCCGTAGCGCGGGTTGATGTGCACACCCAGCGAATTCGCGGTCTTGGACAGGGACGCGACGAGGGCCTGGTTGCCGCCGTCGCTGCCGGGCTGGAAACCGAGGCTCTGGATGAGCTTGCCGACCGCGACGTTGGAGCGGAAGAACTCGTCGGCACCGGAGGGCGCCACACCGTAGTTCTGGAGCAGCACCGCGTCGAGCTGCGCCTCGCTGCCGCCGAACTGGGCGAGCGCCGCCGCGTGCTCCCGCTGCACGTCGGCGTCGCTGACATGCAGCCCGGCGTCGCTGGTGGCCCGCGCGATCACCTCGTACTGCACGAGCATGCTCAGCGTCTGCGCCGACAGATTGCCGCTGCTCGCCAGCGCCTGCTCGCCCTGCGGGGACTTGCCCTCCTCGGTCCGCAGCGCGTCGACCCTCGCCTGGAGCGTGGACTCGGTGATCCGGTGGTCGCCGATGACGGCCGCTGCGCCCGGATGGGCCGGTCCCGACCCGCACGCGGTGAGGGCCGGTGCGGCGAGCAGCAGCCCCGCAACGGCGATCGAGACGGCTGTACGGCGGCGGACCATGGTGCCTCCCGGCGGGGAACAAGCCTCGCGATGCTGATGTGATGATCGAGCACGAGGATATGGAGCAAGAGCCACTGTTAGCCAGCACTCTGCGGAAGATGATCCCCTGGAGCGTACGGGCAATGGCTGTGCGAACGCCGCCGGGTGGCCCTTTCCCGTCGGCGCGGGGTCGGTTTCCCGCCGGTGGGAGGTCTGCTTCCCGCCGGGCGGGGTCCGTTTCCCACCGGCCGGGGGCCGGGCCGG
This sequence comes from Streptomyces sp. NBC_00223, assembly GCF_036199905.1. Classification (NCBI taxonomy): domain Bacteria; kingdom Bacillati; phylum Actinomycetota; class Actinomycetes; order Kitasatosporales; family Streptomycetaceae; genus Streptomyces; species Streptomyces sp. NBC_00223. Next base: position 2,935,675 of record NZ_CP108109.1, read on the forward strand.
TTGTCGTCGGCCGGGCTCAGCCGGTGACGGCGACCGGGGCGTCCCAGGCGTCGCGGTCGACGGTCAGCGACACGCCGCCGTAGGTCTCCTTCTGGTTGACCAGGTACTGGTGGCCCCGCCGGTGGCCGGTCCACAGGCCCGGCGAGAACGGGAATCCTGAGGTGGTGCTCGCGTTGCCGTCGTACTTGGCGTACCAGAGCGCGTCCGGCAGGTCGGGCACCGTGCCCTGGGCGTTCGCGACCACGGCCGCGCTGGAGGAGGTGAAACCGTAGAAACCCGCCCAGTAGCCGCGGGCGTGCACGGCCTTGTCCCACGCCTGGACATAGGTCAGCACCGAGTTGACGCACGCCGTGTCGCTCGCGTCATAGGACTCCATGTCCAGATAGACCGCGCTTCCGGCGCGCATGCCGAGCGCGGCGGCGTCCGCCACCGCGTCGGCGCCGTCGGAGGTGCCGAGGGAGGCCGCGTTGGAGGCGGTGATCCACTCGGGGTTGGCACTGGTCTGGCACGGCGGCTGGGCGCCGACGTACAGCGGGATCAGCCTCCACCCGGCGGCGCTCACGGTTCGCACCCAGGAGGCGGTCAGTTCCGGCTGGGCGCAACCTCGGTTGCGGCCGCCGACGTAGACGGCGGCCGCGCCGTACGGGGAGTTCGCGTGCCAGGCGCTCATCCGGCTCGCGCTCGGTGCGGTGCAGGTGTCGAAGGCGAGGCCGGTGAAGATCCGCGCGGTGGCCGGATGCGCGGGGCCGGGGCGGGTGGCGGGGGTGGCCGTCGGGGCGGTGGCTGCCTTGGTGGCGGCGCCCTTGGTGGCGCTCGCGGACGTCGTGGGGGTGGTGGTCGGGGTGCCGCTCGCCTTGGCCGTGCCGGACACCTTGGCGGACGGGCTCGCCTTGCCGCTGGGCGAGGGCGACTTGGCGCCGCTGCCGGAGGAGGCGAGCGGTGTGCCGGCGCCCTGGGCCGCGTCGACGGCGTCCGCCGGGTGTCCGTCCCCGGACGAACCGCCGTGCGTGACGGCCCCCGCGAGCGCGGCGCCGCCCGAGATGACGACCACGGCGGCGGCTATGGCGGCATAACGCCGCCATCTGGGCTTGGGCAGACGGCGACGCGACATGGAAGTCCTCGGACGGATCGGGACAGCGGGGCGGTGGGCGCGTGACGGCCGACCGGGCTCGCATGCGTCACAACGGAAGCACGGCAGAGCGGGGAAAGTATGACCGTACGCTGGTCGGTTGACAATTCTGGTGCTCTGTACCGGCCTTGGCACCGACGCCCGGGACGCCCCCGTATCGGCCGCGCGCCGGCCGGGCCCCGCTCCCCGCCGGCGCGGCCGTTCCGGAGGTCTGTCCCGCTCATCCGGCGGGCAGCGCCTCCTTCGGGCAGGTGGTGAGGACCGTGCGCATGGCGGCCTTCTCCCCCGAACTCACCCACAGGCCGTATTTCTTCTTCACCGCGACCTGCCGGGCCACATAGGCGCAGCGGTACCCCGTGTTCGGCGGCAGCCAGGTGGCCGTGTCACCGTCGCTCTTGCGGCGGTTGGTGGAGGCGTCGACGGCCAGCAGGTTGAGCGGGTCGTTCGCGAACTCCTTGCGGCGGTCCTTGGTCCACTTCTGGGCGCCCTTCTGCCAGGCGTCCGACAGCGCGACGGCGTGGTCGATGTCCACCTTGCTGGCGCCGCGCTTGTAGAGGATCTTGGTGCCGGTGTACGGGTCGGCGAGGCTGCCGCCGGTGACGATGCACTCCTTGGTGCCCGACCGGAAGGTGAGCTTCTTGAGATCGCGTTTGAGTATGTCGTCGCGGGTGTCGCAGCCGTTGTGGTCAACGTCCGCCCAGGCCGCGCCGAACTGGTCGCGCGCGTAACCCGTCTTCGTCGCCCGGCCCTTGACCGGCAGTGCGTTGGCCGCTTCGAGCGCGCTGCCGTGGGCGGCGCGGGGGGCCGAGGCGCCCGATGTCGGGCCGCCCTTGGGGTCCGCGCCGACGGTGGCGGCCTTGCAGCCCCCCAGACCGAGCGCCGCGGTGAGCACCGCGGCGCAGGCGAGGGTCCGGGATATTCGTATGTCCATGCACGCACCTCAGAAATGGTCGTCCGGGGGCGGCACACAGCGCACCGACCCCCGCGGTCTCACTGCGTTTTATGCCTGTACCTGCCCCAACCAGGCGAGCGTACGGCGGATTTCAACCGGGAACGGATGATGCGGGCCGTGCACCCGCTCCGCGTCGTACAGCAACCGGGTCAGCACCTCACGGGCGCGCGGACGGTCGCCGACGGACAGCAGGAGGTGGCCCATCCGGCGCCGGATGTCGAGCGGGGGCGCGGGATCGGTGGCGGCGTACTGCTCGAAGTACGGCAGCAGCACCCGGTATTCGCTCAGCGCGGCGGCGGTGTCGCCGAGCTGTTCCAGACACTGCGCGGCCTCGTAGCGGAACTGCAGCGCCTGGCGGTCCGCCCCGCCGTACTGGGACGCGAACTGCTCCGACAGCCGCCGCAGTTCGGGCAGCGCCCGCCGGTACTGGCCGTCCTCCATCAAGGTCGCCGCGTACTGCTTGCGCAGGGCCCGCAGCACCGGGGAGTGCTCACCGTGCTTCTCGGCCGCGGCCGGGAGGATGCCACCGAGCATGTCGACGGCCCGGGTGATCCGCCCGGCGTCCAGCAGCCGCTTGACCTCGTCGACGGCCGTGGCCAGGTCGGCGCCCGCGGGCGCGGCGGCCGGGGCGGGTCCGGGGCCGGCGGCCGGCGGCTGGGCGACCCGGTCGGGCCAGGGCGCGTGCGGGCGAAGAAACGGCCGGGTGGGGTCCATCGGGCCGAGCCGGCCGTGCTGGGCGGCGGCTCCGGGGACGGGCAGCAGCGCCGCCAACTCCCGGTAGACGTCCTGGGCGTCGGCCGGCCGGTGCTGCGGGTCCTTGGCGAGCAGCCGCAGCACCAGGGACTCCAGCGGCTCCGGCACCTCGGGGCGCACCTGCCGCAAGCGCACCGGCGCCTCGTACAGGTGGCGGTGCAGCACGCCGAGCGCGGTGGTGCCGGCGAACGGCACATGGCCGCTGAGCAGTTCGTGCAGCAGCACCCCGAGCGCGTACAGGTCCGTGCGCGGTCCGACGGCGCCGCCCATGGCCTGCTCCGGCGCCATGTACGCGGGGCTGCCGATCGGTGAACCGGTGTGCGTGAGCCGGGTGGTGTCGGTGTCCATCACGGACGCGACGCCCAGGTCGAGCACGGTGACCGTACCGTCCGGCTTGATCATCACATTGCGCGGCTTGAGGTCGCGGTGGACGATCGGCACGGCGTGGACGGCGGACAGCACGGCGCACAACTGGGCCGCCACGGCGACCGCCCACGGCCACGGGTAGGGGTCGTGCTCGGCGAGATGGTCACCGAGGTCGGCACCGTCGACGTACTGCATCACCAGATACAGCTCGTCGCCGTCCCCGCCCGCGTCGTGGACAGTGACCAGGCCGGGGTGGTCGACCTGGGCGGTGACCCGGCACTCGCGGTCGAACCGCCGGCGCAGCTCCGTGACGTCCTCGCCGCCCGCGACCTTGTCGGGCCGCAGCAGCTTCACGGCGACCCTGCGGTCGAGCCGCCGGTCGTACGCGGTCCATACCTGACCCATGCCGCCCTGGCCGATGATGGTGGCCAGCTCGTACCGCCCGGCGATGAGCCGACCGATCACCTGCCCTCCTCCTTGCGGAGGAAGTCACTCAACTCGTCCAGCTCAGCCCGGACCTGATGGATCCTCGGCCCTGCGGGAGGCGTGGGCGCGGCCGACGGCACAGGCGGTGCGGCCTGCGGGGGCCGGGGCTGCTGCCCGTAGCCGTAGGGCGGCCGCCCGGGGACACCGGGCGCGCCGGTTATCCGCCCGGGCACCTGGCCCGGCATGACGCCGGAGGCATAGGGGTTCGGCTGCATCGGCGGGACGGGCGGTACCGCCCGCGCCCTGCGGGCGGCGGTGTCGGCCCAGAGGAAGTCCATGATCAGGAAGTACACCGGCGTGGCGCACATGCACACCAGCACACAGCCGGCCCCGAGGTTGCTCTGCCAACTGCTCTCGTCGTCCGCGCTGCCCGCCAGGACGAACCCGCCGACCCCGACCGCGCCGACGATCACCGTCAGGGCCCAGTCCAGGGTGCGCTTGCGCAGCAGGGCCACCCGCAGCATCGATCCCCAGGCGCCGACCGCGAGAGTGACCACGGGCAGAACGGCGAAGAGCACACGCAGCCCGATGACCGTCCCACTGCTGGTGGGAGGGGGCGGCGGCGGAGCGGTGCCGTGGCCGTACATCGTGTGCTCCTGGTCGTCGATGCGAATGGCGTGCGGAGGCTTACCCGGTACGGGCGTTGCCGTGATGCGGATCTGCTCTTCTGATGTGTCTTCCGATACGGCAGACGGTCGGGCGACCGCGCTGAACGGACCCCCACGCCGACCGGTCGGCGGGTACAGAGCGAGCGTATCGGCCGAGGCGGACAGCCGTCGCCCGCTCCGGCAGGTCCTGTGGATAACTATTCGGGACGTACCGTGCCGTCGGTCAGGCCGTCGTGCAGCCCCTGGACAAGCTGCTCGCCGAGCTGGGACGCCTGGCGCAGCGCCTCCTCGAACCCGGCGAGGGTACGGAAGCGGGCCCCGTAGCGACGCTGGTCGGCCAGGGGCAGACGTGGGACCTGGAGCCGTCGGACGTCGAGCCGGGTGGCGGTGGAGGCATAGCTGCTGGCCTGCCGGTTGTTGGCGGTGCCGCGCAGAAAGCCGGCCAGGAACCACGGGTCGAGTGCGGCGGTGTCCGGACGCAGCAGATACAGATTGCGCCCGAGCGCCGCGCCCGCCTGCGCCGCGTCCACGACCCTGGCCACCGCCCCGCCGCCGAGCACCGGCACCACCACGTCGCCGGGCTCGGTGAGCACCGGCTCCTCGACGGGAACCCCCGGTGGCGCGGCCGGAAGTATGCCGGTGGGCCCGCCACCGCCGATCACGTCGTGTTCGGTGAGCACGGCGGGCACCGGGCCGGTGTCGTCCGGAGGCGCGGTGCCCGCACCGCCGGCCTTCATCGACAGCGCGCCCGCGCGGGCGAGTTCACCGATGGTGGTGGTCGGCCAGTGGGCGGGCTCGCCGGGCGCGGCCGGTGCCGGGGCCAGCTCCGAGGTGCGGCGCAGGCTCGCGGCCAGCCGGTCCCGTACCGCGTCGAGGGCCGCGGCTCCGCCCGCGGTGGCGGGCGGCGGCAGGTGCCGGGCGGGTGCCAGGTCCACGTCGTCGTCGAGGAGTTCGATGACGGGCAGCGCGCGGCTGACGCCGGGACGGGCCTCCGCCGCGCCGAACTTCTCAAAGGCGTGCCAGGCGTCGAGCACAGCCGCCCTGACCGTGTGCCAGGGCGCCTTCTCCGCGCCCTGGGTGGGGACGGCGGCCGCGTCGACGAGCAACAGATAGGGGGCGGGCCGTGTTTCGGCGCCGGGTCTGCGCAGCACCCACAGATGCAGCGGAATGCCGTACGGCGGTGCGGCTCCGGCGGGCAGCGCTATCACGGCCCGCAGTGCGCCGCGGCGCAGCAGATCGGCCCGGATGCGACGGCCGGAGCGGCGGGACGCGGCGGCGGGCGGCATGAGCATCACGACAGTGCCGCCGTCGCGGACATGGGCCATCGCATGCTGGAGCCAGGCGAGTTCGGATTCCGTACGAGCAGGGAAGCCGTACTCCCAGCGGGGGTCGTATCCCAGCTCGTCGTGGCCCCAGTTGCGGTCGTTGAACGGCGGATGGCAGAGCACGGAATCGACCGTCAGGCCGGGGAAGGCGTCGGCCCGCAGGCTGTCCGCGGTGCGGATCCGGACACGGACGGTCGGGTCGGTGGCGAGCGCGAGCCGCAGCGCGGTGAGCGCGGCAAGCTCCGGCTCCGCCTCCTGCGCGTGCACGGCCTCGACGGCGCCCGCCGCGCGCAGCAGTGAGCCGGTGCCGCAGGCCGGATCGAGAACGCTGCGCGGCGGATCGCCGGCCAGGGCCGCCATCAGCTCGGCGGGGCCGTGCGGAGTGAGGGTGAACTGCCGTGGGTTGGCGTCGAGATAACGGCCGAGCAGGAATTCGTACGCCTGGCCGGGGCCGGTCTCCAGGGCCAGCTCGGCGGTGGCGCGCAACAGCGGAACCGCGGGGGCGAGCGAGTCGGGCAGCTCCACCGGGTGGCCGGTGCCGAGCCGGCCGTTGAGGGCGGAGGTCAGGTCGGCGGGCAGTCGGGCGGCCAGTTCGGCGTCGGAGGTGCCGATGTAGGAGACAGAGATCTCCGGCCGTTCACGGATCAGCAGCAGCAGCGATCCGGCGAGCCGGAGGGCCGCGGGGGTGCCCGCCGGATGGCTGTCGGCCTGCTGCCAGACCCGCTCGCGCAGGGGGACGGCGGCGAGCTTGCCCTGGTCCCGCAACCAGCGCTCGACAGCGGTGAGCCGGAAGGTCGGGCTGGTCTCCGTGCCTCCGACGGGCTTGGGAAAGTCGCCGTGACGGCGGCGCCAGTTGCTGACCGCGGCACGTCCGACCCCCGCCAGTCTGGCGATTCCCGCCGCGGTCACCTCGCTTGAGTTCTCCGGCACCGCCCCGCTCCTTCCCCGTCGGCCGTCGGCGCTTCCACGCCCACGACCCCTTTGTACGCGTCGATCGCGCGTGATTTCGAGCATACCCACGGATGCCCATGAACCCACTTCACGGCGTGGACATCACTCGTTCGAGTTTCACTGTTGACTCGGTTCACACGTCATGTTGTTATTGACCGGACGGTTCACCGAGCCACCAGGGCTCACCGATCGCAGGGGGTATCCCATGTCCAGGTCTTCGCTCACCTCGCTCGTCGCCGCGAGTGCCACCGCAGCTGTGATCGCGCTCGGCGCGGTCGCGTGCGGTCCGGCGGACGACACCGGCTCCGCGGCTCCTTCCGGCTCCGACGGAAGCACGGCCTCCGCGCCTGCGAAGCAGCAGGACAAGAAGCCCGCGGACAAGCCGGCCGAGAAGGCGGCCTTCAAGGGCAGCGGGACCTACCAGGTCGGCTCGGACGTCCAGCCCGGCACCTACCGGACCACCGGCAACGACGACGGCATGTGCTACTGGGAGCGCAGCAAGGACGCCAAGGGCGACACCGACTCGATCCTGGCCAATGACAACGTCACCGGCAGCAGCTACGTGACGATCAAGAAGACCGACAAGTTCTTCAAGTCCACGGACTGCAAGGACTGGTTCGCCGTGACCGCCACGAAGTCCGGCACCCCGAAGACCAAGGTGTCCGGGGACGGTATGTACAAGGTCGGCACGGACATAGCTCCCGGCACGTACAAGAGCACCGGGAACGCGGACGGCATGTGCTACTGGGAGCGCAGCAAGGACGCCCTGCACGGTATGGAGTCGATCACCGCGAACGACAACGTGACCGGCACCGCCATCGTGACCGTCGCCAAGTCCGACGCCTACTTCAAGAGCCAGGGCTGCGACGACTGGCGCAAGACCGGCTGACCCCGCGCGCCCGCGCTCACGACCACCACGCACGAACGGCGCGGCGCTCCGCCGTGCCTCGGGAAGGGCTCCACCATGAACGCCAACACCGTCCGGCGCGGCATCACGATCGCCGTGCTGTGCGCGACCGCCGCACTCGGACTCGTCGCGTGCGACGACAGCGGCGACACGTCGGCGAAAGCCACGTCGGGCGGTGCCGGCTCGGGCTCCAGCCCGAGCGCCGCCCCGAAGCCGACCACACCGAGCCCGACGCCGCCGGCCCTCGCCCAGTTGTCGGCCGACGAGATCGTTCACAAGGCCACGGACGCGATGACCTCCACGCGGTCGCTCACGGCCGACATGACGGGTGAGGAAGACGGCAAGCCGACCACCTTCCACCTGTCGCTGGACAGCAAGGGAGAGTGCACCGGCCACTTGACGGAGGGCAGCGCGAACGTCGAGATCATCTCGACCCGCACCCACTTCTACATGCGGGGGAACGACGCCTTCCTCAAGCAGATGGGCGACGGCACGGTGCAGTTGCTGCACGGCAAGTGGATGAAGACCGCCGCCACCAGCTCCACAGCCAAGGAGATGAGCAGCTTCTGCGACCTCGACGAGCTGCTCTCCGGATTCAAGGAGAAGGCCCACCGGCCGACGAAGGGCGCGCTGAGCACGCTCGACGGGAGACGGGTCATACCCGTCAGCGACAAGGACCCGAAGGACGGCTCGACGAGCACCGCCTACATCGCGGCCGACGACACCCCTTATGTGCTGAAGATCGTGACGGTCGGAGGCGATGACGCGGGCACCCTCCTGTTCGGCGACTTCGACAAGCCGGTGTCCGCCACCGCGCCGCCCGCCGGCCAGGTCGTGGACATAGACAAGCTGGGTTCCTGATCCTTCTCCGAGCCGGCCGGTCGCGACCCGTGGCGACCGGCCGGGCCGGGCCGGTTACGGCCACTGGGGGGATCACCGTGTCCTGTGGTCTCCCCGGGGCACAGCCTCGTCCCGTATCTTTTCCGGCAGACCGCGACCCAGCTTCCACGGGAGGACGACGATGGACAGGGCCGAGGCCGTGATCCCTGCGCAGGACACCCGTACGGCGCAGGCCACGGACACGGAGGGGACCGCGGCCGCACAGGGCTTCCGGTTCCGGGTCCCGGGAGCACGCCTGGACCCGTATCTGCTGGCTGTCGTCTTCTTCGTGGCGTACACGCTGCTGTCGGTGACGCGTTACCGGCGCATGCTCACGATGTCGTGGGACCTGGGCATCTTCGAGCAGGCGGTGCGGTCCTACTCACAGCTGCACGCGCCGGTCGCGGATCTGAAGGGGCCGGGGTTCAACATCCTGGGCGATCACTTCAGCCCGATCACCGCGCTGATGGCGCCCTTCTACCGGGTGTTCCCCACACCGGTCACGCTGCTGGTGGCGCAGGCACTGCTCTTCGCGGTGTCGGTGATCCCGATCGCCCGGGTCTCGGCACACCTGCTGGGACGGGGACGGGGCCTGGCGATCGGCACGGCCTACGCGCTGTCGTGGGGAGTACAGAAGGCGGTCGAGTTCGACTTCCACGAGATCGCGTTCGCGATGCCGCTGCTGGCCTTCGCGCTGGAGGCCGTGCTGCGCAGGCGGTGGGCGGCGGCGATGTGGTGGGCGCTGCCGCTGGTCTTCGTCAAGGAGGACATGGGCGTCACGGCAGCGGCGATCGGAGCGATCGTCTGGTGGCGCCTGCGGACCACCGCGGAACCGGAGCCGGAGACCGGCACCGGAGCCGTGGCGGAGAGCGTCGACTCGGCCGACGGCGAGCCGGAGGAAGCCAAGCCGGCGGAAGTCCGGTCGGCGCGGGCACAGGACGAGGACCAGGCCAGGGACCGGGACGAAAACGGGGCCGAAAACGGGGCCGAGGCCGGGGACGACGGGAAGGAGCCGCCGCTCAGCGACGCCCTGCGGTACGGCTTTTGGGCGATGGCGCTGACCGCGTTCGGAGTGGCCGCGTCGGCGCTGGCGTTCGCGGTGATCATCCCGGCGTTCAACCACACGGGCGGCTACGACTACTGGAACAAGCTCAGCGGCAATGGGGCGCCGATGCCGGGGCACATCCCGTTCGGCACCGCGGTGCACACCCTGCTGTGGATTCTGCTGCCGACCAGCGGGCTGCTGGCGCTGCGGTCTCCGCTGTTCCTGGCGGCGCTGCCGACGATCGGGTGGCGGTTCGTCTCGCACGACGACCACTACTGGGGGACGGACTGGCACTACAGCGCGGTGCTGATGCCGGTGATCTTCCTGGCGCTGGTGGACGCCGCGGCGCTGTCGCGCGGGAGCCGGCGACCGTGGCTGAGGTCGTACGCCTCCGGGGTACCGGCGGCGGCGGTCGGGGCGGCGCTGGCGCTGACTTTGACATTGCCGCTGGCCTCGCTCAGCCACGGGGACACCTACAAGGTGGACGCGCACACCAAGGCCGTCGAGAAGCTGCTCGACCAGGTCCCGGACGGCGCGACGGTGGAGGCCAACGTCGGTCCGATCAGCCGCCTGGTGCACCGCACGACGGTGTACTGGGTGGGCAACACCCCCGGGGTGAACCCGGACTACATCGTGATCGACAACTCGTCGGGGTGGGTGTCGGACCCGGTCACCTACGCCAAGCAGCTGCATCCGACGGCCACATACACCCAGCTCGTCAGCTCGGAGGGCTACGTCATCCTCCACCGCGACTGAGCGGGCCCGCGGGGGCGGCTCCCGGGATCAGTCCAGCGGATAGTCGACGTAGGCGAAGCGGCGGCTGTCGGGGGCCCAGCTGTTGACGTTGAGGCTGCCCTGGCCGCCGAAGAAGGCCAAAACGTCCCGCCGGCCGCCGCCGTCCGGGTCGATGACGCGCAGGATCACGTCACGGTCGGCCGGGTGGCCCTCGGTGCCGGGCGGGAAACTGATGTAGAGGATGTGGCGGCCGTCGGGCGAGGGGTGGGGGAACCAGTTGACCCGCTCGTCCGAGGTGAGTCGGGTGAGTTCGGAGCCGTCCGGGCGCATCCGGAAGAGCTGGGCATGGCCCGGAGTGGTCGCGCCGTGCTCGGAGTTGAAGAGAATCCAGTGGCCGTCCGGGGTGAATTCCGGACCGTCGGCGGGAGCGGCGCTGTCGGTCAGCCGGATGTCGGGGCCGCCGCCGGACGGCACGGTGAAGATGTTGCGGTAGCCCCACTCGTCGCCGCCGTGGGGTTCGACGCCGACATAGGCGAGGGTGCCGCCGTCGGGTGAGATGCCGTGCAGGAAGTGGCGGAAGGGGCCGGGCAGTTGCTCATTGGTGACCCGCCGGGTGGGGCCGCCCTCGAAGGGGACGGCGTGAATGTGCCCGTCCCCGGCCGACAGATAGATCGTGCGGCCGTCCGGGGAGAGCACATGGTCGTTGTTGGCGTCGGTGACGGAACCGGTGTCGATCACCTCGGGCCCGGGGCCGTCGCCGGGAGTGGCGTCCGCGGGGATCCGCAGAAGCAGCCCGTCCTGGTTGAAGACCAGCCAGCGGCCGTCCGGAGACCAGTTGGGCGCCTCCAGGGCGCTGTCCGCCGTCTCGTGGACCAGCCGCGGCTCGCCGCCGTCGATGTCCCCGACCAGCAGCCGGGCGCGCTGGCCGGGGGCGAGCGGCCGGATGTTCGTACCCGCAGCGGTGATCGTCACATCGGCACACTAACGTGCCCCGCTCCCGGAGGAGCGGGGCACGTCGGCCCCTGAGCGGCGGCGGACGCCGGAGCGGGAGCCCGAAGTGGGCGCTCGCGGTGGGCGCTCGCGGTGGGCGCCCGCGCCGGGCGGAAGGGGGCGGCTCAGCAGGAGAGGTTGTTGCCCGCGGGGACGCCGAGGAGGGACACAAAGCTCTGGTAGGCGTTGATGCGGCTCTGCACCTGGGCGGGGTTGCCGCCGTTGCACTCGATGCTGCCGTTGATGCTGCGGATGGTCTCGCCGAAGCCGGCGCCGTTGACCATGGCGTTGTGCGGGGTCATGGTGCCGGGGCCGGACTGGGTGTTCCAGTACCAGAGCCCGGTCTTCCAGGCGACCGCCGAGTCGGTCTGGACGAGGTTCGGGTTGTGCAGGAGGTCGATCCCGAGGGCGTCACCGGCCGCCTTGTAGTTGAAGTTCCAGCTGAGCTGGATGGGCCCGCGCCCGTAGTACGCGGCCTGCCCGGCCGGGCAGCCGTAGGACTGGCTCGTGTCGCAGTAGTGCGGGTAGTTGGCCGTGTTCTGCTCGACGATGTAGACGAGGCCGCCCGTCTCGTGGCTGACGTTGGCGAGGAAGGCGGCGGCCTCCTGCTTCTTGACGGTGTCGCTGCCGGTGTTGGCGAACCCGGGGTACGCGCTCAGCGCCGCGGTGAGGCCGCTGTAGGTGTAGAAGGAGTTCCGGTTCGGGAACATCTGGTTGAACTGCGCCTCGCTGACCACGAATCCACCGTTGTTCGGCGGGGTGGTGGGCGGCGTGGTCGAGCCGCCGCCGCAGGTGTACGGGTCCCAGTACCAGGTGCTGATCGTCGGGTCGTAGCCCGGGTTGTCGTGCGAGGCCCGGTAGAAGTTGCCGTTGGTGTATCGGACGATGTCGCCGGTGACATAGGCGTGGCCCGCGACCCAGGCCGGGTAGGAACAGGTGCCGCCGCTGCCGCCGGTCGTTCCGCCGCTGCCGCCCGAGGAGCCGCAGGAGCCCTGGTCGGCCCAGACGTCGGCGGCGCCGGGCGTCTCGCCCTGCGTCCACCACTTGGCCAGCCAGTTGTGGCTGTTGTAGGAGGCGGACATGCCGCCGGTGTAGACCGAGGACGAGTTCCACGCCGACGCGCAGGTGGCGGCGGAGGCGGTGGACGCCATGGGTACGAGGATCGCGAGGCCGACGGCGACCGCGAGGGCCGTCAGAAGGGCGATGATCCGCTGTCTCGACACGTGACCACTCCTTAGGGGGGATGAGTGGGGTCGAGGGAGCACTCAAACGCTTTGGTCTGGACCTGTCAAGGGTCCAGACCAATAATCAGCCTTCCGGGTGCCCGCGCCGATCCGGGAAAGGGCCGGCGCGGGCGGGTGTTCAGGCCGAGGCAGCGAGGTCGCCCGCGAAGACGATCATCTGGTCGATCCGGTCGTCGCGCAGGTGCACCACATCGGTGCCGGACAGCCGCGGACCGTCGTCGGGCGTGCTGAACACCCACTGGTAGCGCGCCCATTCCCCGGGAACGTCCACCTCCGAGCGCCGCGCCATGGTGCCCGGCCCGGCCGGATGACGCCGCATCTCAAGGACGAACCGCTCCACCGCCTCGGTCCCGTCACTGCGCCCCAGGGGTCCCCAGAAGATCACATCCGGCGTGAGGGCCTGGGACAGCAGTTCCGTGACATAGCTGTCGGCCGAGGCGTTGAAAGCCGCGATGAAGAGGTCGATGGCTGACTGAGCCGCTTTTTCCTGCATCAGCCTGTCCTACCAGAGCCGGTCGCCCTCCGTGGAGACCGCACACCTGACCGCACACCTGACCGCACGCAAACCCGGCGGCACCCCACACCGCCGCCGCGCCCGCACGCACCCCGGCCCGCCCGCACCCCCGGCCCGCACGGGCCGGCTCAGTTGTCCAGCACCGTCGTCAGGAACTCCGCCGTCCACTCCAGCAGTTGCCGCCCCACCACCGGCTTGCCGCCGATCCTGGCGGTGGCCGGGCGCGGCACCAGCACCTGCTTGGCCGCGTGCTTGATCACCGACCGCGGATAGATCCGCCCGAGCCGCAACTCCTGCGACTCGCGCAGGTCCACGGGCCCGAACCGCACATTCGCGCCCTGGAGCGTGATGTCGCTGACCCCGACCTTGCGGGCCAGCATCCGCAGCCCCGCGACCAGCAGCAGATTCTCCACCGGCTCGGGCAGCTTGCCGTACCGGTCGGAGAGTTCCTCCCGGACCGCCGTGATGTCCTCGGCCGAGTTCGCGGCGGCGATGGCCCGGTACGCCTGGAGCCGCAGCCGCTCGCCGGGCGCGTAGTCGTGCGGGACATGCGCGTCCACCGGAAGCTCGATCTTGACTTCGAGCAGCGTCTCCTCCGGCTCGCCGCCCGACTCCAGCGCCGAGCGGTAGTCGGCGACCGCCTCGCCCACCATCCGTACGTACAGGTCGAAGCCGACGCCCGCGATGTGCCCGGACTGCTCGCCGCCGAGCAGATTGCCCGCGCCGCGGATCTCCAGGTCCTTCATCGCCACGTACATGCCCGCGCCCATCTCGGTGTGCTGGGCGATCGTGGCCAGCCGCTCGTGCGCGGTCTCGGTCAGCGGCTTCTCCGGCGGGTACAGGAAGTACGCGTAGCCGCGCTCGCGCGAGCGCCCCACCCGTCCCCGCAGCTGGTGGAGCTGGGACAGCCCGAAGGTGTCACCGCGTTCCACGATGAGCGTATTGGCGTTCGGGATGTCGATACCCGACTCGACGATCGTCGTGGACACCAGGACGTCGAACCTCTTCTCCCAGAAGTCCACCACCACCTGCTCCAGCTGCGACTCCCCCATCTGCCCGTGCGCGGTGGCGATCCGCGCCTCCGGCACGATGGCCCGCAGCCGCGCCGCCGCCCGGTCGATGGACTCGACCCGGTTGTGGATGTAGAAGACCTGGCCCTCGCGCAGCAGTTCACGGCGGATGGCCGCGCCGATCTGCTTCTCCTCGTACGGTCCGACGAACGTCAGCACCGGGTGGCGTTCCTCCGGCGGGGTGGTGATCGTGGACATCTCCCGGATGCCGGTGACCGCCATCTCCAGGGTGCGCGGGATCGGCGTCGCGGACATGGTCAGCACGTCCACGTTCGCCCGCAGCTTCTTCAGCTGCTCCTTGTGCTCGACGCCGAACCGCTGCTCCTCGTCGACGATCACCAGCCCCAGGTCCTTGAACTTCGTCTCCGACGAGAACAGCCGGTGCGTGCCGATCACCACGTCGACCGACCCGTCCCGCAGCCCCTCCAGCACCGCCTTGGCCTCGCTGTCGGTCTGGAAGCGGGACAGCGCCCGTACGTTCACCGGGAACTGCGCGTACCGCTCGGAGAAGGTGCCGAAGTGCTGCTGCACCAGCAGCGTGGTCGGCACCAGGACGGCCGCCTGCTTGCCGTCCTGCACCGCCTTGAACGCCGCCCGCACCGCGATCTCCGTCTTGCCGTAGCCCACGTCGCCGCAGATCAGCCGGTCCATCGGCACGGACTTCTGCATGTCCTCCTTGACCTCGGCGATGGTGGTGAGCTGGTCGGGCGTCTCCACGTAAGGGAAGGCGTCCTCCAGCTCGCGCTGCCAGGGGGTGTCCGGACCGAAGGTGTGGCCAGGGGCGGCCATCCGCGCCGAGTACAGCCGGATCAGGTCGGCGGCGATCTCCTTGACGGCCTTCTTCGCCCGCGCCTTGGTCTTCGTCCAGTCCGCGCCGCCGAGCCGGTGCAGCGAAGGCGCCTCGCCGCCCACGTACTTGGTGACCTGCTCCAGCTGCTCGGTCGGCACGAAGAGCCGGTCGCCGGGCTGGCCGCGCTTGGCCGGGGCGTACTCCACCACCAGATACTCACGGGTCGCGCCCTGGACGGTGCGCTGCACCATCTCCACATAGCGGCCGACGCCGTGCTGCTCATGGACGATGTAGTCGCCACTGACCAGGGTCAGCGGGTCGATGGTCTTGCGGCGGCGGGACGGCATGCGTCCCATGTCCTTGGTGGACGACCGCTGCCCCGACAGATCGGTCTCGGTCAGCACCGCGAGCCGCAGCGCCGGGTCGATGAAGCCGTGCTCGATCGAGCCGGTCGCCACGTGCACGACCGACGGCGCCACCGTGGCCAGTTCGACGTCGAGGCGGGCCGCGATGCCCTCGCCGCCCAGCACCTCCACCATGCGGGCGGCCGGGCCGTGGCCCTCGGTGACGTACACCGTCCGCCAGCCGTCCGCGAGCCAGCCCTTGGTGTCGGCCAGCGCGCGGGCCGTGTCGCCCCGGTAGAGCTCGGGGGCGCGCATGCCCAGCCGCAGTGTGTCGCCGTCGTCCGGCAGGCCGGCCTCGTCGGCGGCGAAGGGGCTCACCGACCACCAGGGGGTGCCCAGTTCACGGGCCCGGTCGCGGACGTCGGCCAGCGACCACAGCGAGGCCGCGCCCAGGTCGACCGGCGCCTCGCCGCCGCCCGCGGACGCCGCCCACGACGCCTCCAGGAACTCCTGCGAGGTCGCCACCAGGTCACCGGCCCGGGTACGGACCCGCTCCGGGTCGCACACCACGGCCATCGTGCCGGCCGGCAGCACGTCGAGCAGCAGCTCCATGTCGTCCACGAGCACCGGCGCAAGGGACTCCATGCCCTCGACCGCGATGCCCTCGGCGATCTTGTCGAGCATCTCGCCGAGTTCCGGGTACTCGGCCGCCAGGGCCGCCGCCCGGGCCCTGACCTCCTCGGTGAGCAGCAGCTCACGGCAGGGCGGCGCCCACAGCCCGTGCTCGGCGACTTCGAGCGACCGCTGGTCGGCGACCTTGAAGTACCGGATCTCCTCGATGTCGTCGCCCCAGAACTCCACCCGCAGCGGGTGCTCCTCGGTCGGCGGGAAGACGTCCAGGATGCCGCCGCGCACCGCGAACTCGCCGCGCTTCTCGACCAGCTCCACCCGTGTGTACGCGGCCGCCGCCAGCCCCTCCACGACCGTGCCGAGGTCCGCGCTCTGTCCGCTGCGCAGGGCCACAGGTTCCAGGTCGCCGAGCCCCTTGACCTGCGGCTGGAGCACCGAGCGGATGGGCGCCACCACGACCTGCACCGGCCCGGCCGCCGCGTCGTCCGCGCTCGGGTGGGACAGCCGGCGCAGAACGGCCAGCCGTCGGCCGACCGTGTCGCTGCGCGGGGAGAGCCGCTCGTGCGGCAGCGTCTCCCAGGCCGGATACTCGACGACCCCGTCCGCGGGCAGCAGCGAGCGCAGCGCCGCGGCCAGGTCCTCGGCCTCCCGGCCGGTCGCGGTCACCGCAAGTACGGTGCGGCGCGCGCGGGCGGCGAGCGTGGCGATCACCAGTGGGCGGGCGGCGGGCGGGCCCACGAGGTCCACCTGCGGGCGGGCGCCGGAGACCGCCGCCGCCACCGCCTCCGCGAGGGCGGCGTCCTCGACGACGACGTCGACCAGACCGTTCAGACTCATGAGGTTTCCGTCCCGGGGAGAGCACGACGAACACGGGCCGCGCGCCGCCCCGGGAAGTCCCACGGGCAACGCGAGCCGCCCGACACGTGTCACGGGCCGGGGGTCTCTCAAGACTACGACCTGCCGCCGACACTCACCCCCCGGACCGCTCTCCCGCGGGCATCCCCCGAACGGCGGCACCCGCGCACAGCACAGCGGCGCCGCGCCGGGCCTCACGGTGGCGCCCCACGGACGTCACCCTCCGGGGTCGGCGCCGCCTTCCCGCCGGGGCTGCGACGTGCTGTTACTTTGCGCTTCCTTCTCCGTACTCACGGTGGTACGGCCAGGCCGACGCAGGGAGGGTCCGTGACGGACGAGCGGAAGAGCCGGGGCCGGGGCCGGGCGGTACGGTCACGGCGCGCGCGGGCGGTGGCGGTGGCCGCGCTGACGGCGGGCGCGCTGACAGGCGCGGGCCTGGCGGCCCAGGCGGCGCCGGCCGGGGCGGACGGCAGCCGCGCGGAGCCCGGGTCCACACTCCAGCGGGAGTTCGCGGCCGCGGCCGGGGAGTTCCACGTCCCCTTGGGCGTGCTGATGGCGGTCGCCTACCACCAGTCGCTCTGGGACGCGCACGGCGGGCAGCCGAGCACGACCGGCAACTACAACGTCATGGGACTGACCCACCTGGACGCCGCCGATCCGCGGTCCGCCACCCGGGACGCGGCGGGCCGGGGAAACGACCTGCGCGGCGAAGGCGTCACCCGCGCCCGGGCCCGTACCCCGGCCGACACCGCACCCGCGGACAGCGCCCGCACCCGGGCCCGTACCCCGGCCGACACCGCACCCGCGGACAGCGCCCCCTCAGCGAACGCCGCCGCGTACCGCACCCTGGACGCCGCCGCCGCGCTGACCGGCCGCCCTCCGGCCACGCTGCGCACCGACACCGGGCAGAACATCCGCGGCGGCGCCGCGCTCCTCGCCCGTTACGCGCGGGAGTCGACGGGCGGGCGCCGACTGCCCACCGACCCGGGCGACTGGTACCCGGCGGTCGAACGCTTCAGCCAGTCCCCCGACCCCCGGGGCGCGCGCCAGTACGCCGACCGCGTGTACGCCACCCTCAGGTCCGGCGCGAGCCGCGTCACCGCCGACGGCCGACGGGTCACGCTGGCACCGGAGCCCGAGGTCGCCCCGCGGGCCGCCACGCCCAAGAGCCCCGGCCCCATCTCCCCGACCGAGCCGGGAACCACGAGCGCGACCGCCACCGACGACGACACCCCGGACACCCCCGAGTGCCCCGCAGGCCTCGCCTGCGACGTCGTCCCCGCCGCCTACGCGCAGACCGACACGTCGGACAAGTCGAAGTACGGCAACTACGACAAGGCGAACCGCCCGGCCGACGGCGACACGATCCGCTACCTCGTCATCCACGACACCGAGGGCGGCTACGCGGGCTCCCTCCGCTCGTTCCAGGACCCGACCACGTACGCCGCCCCGCACTACATCGTCCGCTCCTCCGACGGCATGGTGACGCAGACCGTCCCCACCAAGGACATCGCCTGGCACGCGGGCAACTACTACGTCAACACGCACTCGCTCGGCATCGAGCACGAGGGCGTGGCCCTGTCCGGCGCGACCTGGTACACCGAGTCGCTCTACGAGTCCTCCGCCGCCCTGGTCCGCTATCTGGCCGGCCGCTTCGGCGTCCCGCTGGACCGGCAGCACATCATCGGACACGACGACGTACCCGCCCCGCAGACCGCGAACATCGCCGGCATGCACTGGGACCCGGGCCCGTACTGGAACTGGGCGCACTACATGGATCTGCTGGGCGCGCCCCTCGGTGCCACCGGCGGCGTCCCCGTGGTCGGCGGCACGGTCACCATCGACCCGCCGTTCACGTCGGCGAACGAGCCGGTGGTCACCGGGTGTTCGCCCAGCCCCTGCAAGGCCCAGCCGACCGACTTCGTCTATTTGCGCACCGGGCCGTCGCCGACGGCGCCGCTGATCTCCGACCCGGTGATGGCGGGCGCCGGGCTGGCGAACGGCACGACGCAGGCGTCCGACGTGAGCGACAAGGCCGTCGCCGGGCAGACGTTCGTGGTGGCCGAGGTGCGGGGCGACTGGACGGCGATCTGGTACGGCGGCCAGAAGGCGTGGTTCGCCGATCCCGGCGGCGCGTACGCGGTCGTGGGCGGCGCCGCCCGACAGGTCGTCACCCCGGCGGGCGACACCGCGGTCCCGGTGTACGGGCGCGCGTACCCGGAGGCGTCCGCGTACCCGGCGGTCCTGGCCGATGTCGCCCGCCGGAGCACGCAGACCGTGGCGCCGCTCGGCTGGACCCTCCCGGCGGGTCAGTCGTACGTGGCGGACGCGCCGGTGACCGGTGACTACTTCTACGCCGAGAACATCGATCAGAGCGCGCCCGGCGACGACACCCGGGTGGTGGGCACGACCGTCTACTACCCGATCCGCTGGAACCACCGGATCGCCTTCGTGAAGGCGAGCGACGTCACGGCGGGCCGGGCGACCGAGGACGGCACGGCGTCCGAGGCCCGCGCGGCCGCCGAAGCCCCGGCGGCCGCCGCCCGCTGAGGGCCGGTGGTGGTCCCCCACGGCAGGACGGCGGCCCCGGAGCGCGGGGGGTTGCGCTTACCGGGGCCGCCGCGTTCCTGCGGGGCGGGTGCCGGGGCCCCGAGGGGCGGCCCGGCACCGGGGTCTAGTCGGTGGCGATCGCGTTCAGGATGTTCATCCGCGCGGCCCGGAAGGCCGGGAGCAGGGCGGCCAGCAGGCCGACCACCGCGGAGCCGATGAAGACCGAGACGATCGTGGACCACGGAATCCGCAGGATGCCCAGTCCCTGGGCGGCGAGCACCTGCTGGGCGCTCGATCCCCAGCCGAGGCCGAGGCCGAGACCGACCAGGGCGCCGAACAGGGCGATGACGACCGACTCCAGCCGGATCATCCGGCGCAGCTGGCGCCGCGACATTCCGATGGCGCGCATCAGGCCGATCTCGCGGGTGCGTTCGACGACCGACAGGGCGAGGGTGTTGATGACGCCCAGGACGGCCACGATGATCGCGAGGCCCAGCAGACCGTAGATCATGTAGAGCAGCTGGTTGACCTGACCCTGGATCAGGTCCTTGTAGTCGGACTGGTCGCGGACCTGCACCTGCGGGTAGTCCTTGACCGCCGCCTTGAGCGAGGCGTACGCCTCCTTCTCCTTGCCGTTCGCCGCCTTGGCGAAGATCATGAAGTCGCCGGGCATCTTGTCCGCGGGCAGATACTGCCGGGCGGTGCTGATGTTGGTGAACATCGTGCCGTGCTCGATGGCCGTGTCGTCGCTGGTGACGGCGGCGATCCTGAGCTTGACGGTGGAGCCGCTGACCAGGGCGACGGTCATCTCGTCGCCGAGCTTGACGTGGTTGTCCTTGGCGAAGGTCTCGGGGACCGACATGGCGTTCTTGCCGTAGGCGTCGGCCAGCTTGCCCTGCACGGTGTCGAGCCGCAGGTCCTGGGCGTAGGTGGGGTCGGCCGCCGTGAGGTAGTTCTTGACGGTCTTGCCCGCCGGGGTCGTCATCTTGGCGCTGACGATCGTGTAGTCGGTGAAGTGCTCGATGGAGCCCGCGGACCTCACCGCGTCCCGTACGGCCGGGGTGAAGATCTGGCTGCCGTGGTCGCCGATCTGGATGATGAAGTCGGCGCCGACGGACTTGTCGAGTTGGTCGTTGGCGGAGGCCACCATCGAGGAGCCCACGACGGACATACCGGAGACAAGCGCCAGTCCGATCATCAGCGCGGAGGCGGTGGCGCCGGTACGCCGCGGGTTGCGCAGCGCGTTGCGCTCGGCGAGCCGGCCGACGGGCCCGAAGAACCGCAGGACCACGGCGCTGACCCCGCGGACGATCACACCGGCCAGCAGCGGGCCGACGATGACGAAGCCGACCAGGGAGAGCAGCACTCCGAGCCCCAGCAGACCGCCGCCGGTCGACGCCTTGGCCGCCTTGGCGGCCCCGACGAGGGCGACCAGGCCCGCGGCGCAGACCAGGACACCGACGGCGGCGCGGATCCGGCCGGCCCTGCCGTCGGCGGGGGTGCCCGCGTCGCGCAGCGCGGCCATCGGGGAGATCTTCCCGGCCCGGCGGGCGGGGATGTACGCGGCCAGGACGGTGACGATCACACCGATGGCCAGTCCGACGATCGGAGTGGTGGCCTTGACCGTCAGCTCGGACGTGTCGAGCTTCATGCCCGCCTTGCCCATGAGCTTCATCAGGCCGACGGCCAGTCCGACGCCGCCGCCGACGCCGAGCACCGAGCCGGTGACACCGAGCAGGAACGCCTCGATCAGCACCGACCTGTTGACCTGCTTGCGGCTGGAGCCGAGCGCCCGCATCAGCCCGATCTCACGGGTGCGCTGGGCGACCAGCATCGAGAAGGTGTTGACGATCAGGAAGATGCCGACCAGGACGGAGATGCCCGCGAAGCCGAGCATCGCGTACTTCATGAAGTCCAGGAAACCGCCGAGGCTGTCCTGGTCCTTCTTCTTGGTCTCGGCCGCGGTGTCGATCGTGTACTTGCCGCCGATCGCCGCCTTGACGTCGGCCTTGAGCCGGTCGTCGGTGACGCCCTTGGCGGCGGTCAGCCCGTAGCCGGTGTACTGCGAGGTGCTGCCGAGCAGCTTGGCCTGCGCGGTGGCGGTGTCGATGTAGAGCACCGCGGCGCCGGGGTTGGTGGTCTTGAAGGTGACGATGCCGGTCACGGTGACGTTGAAGTCACCGGGCTGGGCGATCACCCGGAGCCGGTCGCCGATCTTCAGATCGTGCTTCTTGGCGGTGTCGGCGTCCAGCACCGCGTCGTCCGGGCCCTTGGGGAGGTGGCCCGAGGACAGCTCGACGGCCTTGGTCTCGGTCGGGTCCCAGTTGCTGACGATGGTCGGGGCGCCGCTGGAGGCGCCGACGCTCTTGTTGTGCGCGTCGGCGACCGTCACATCGGTGCTGGTCACGTCGGGGTCGGACGTGGCGACGCCCGGCACCTTCAGCAGCGTGTCCTGCAGCGAGGCCGGTACGCCGTCCGGCTTGCCGGTGGCCTGCGAGTTGTCGACCTTCTTGGCGCTGATGGTGACGTCGGAGGCGGTGGAGCCGAAGAGCTTGTCGAAGGTGGCCGTCATGGTGTCGGTGAACACCAGGGTGCCGCAGACGAAGGCGACCGACAGCAGGACGGCGATCATCGAGAGCGCCATTCTGCCCTTGTGCGCGAAGAAGTTGCGCACCGAGGTCTTGAGGACGGTCACGACGTCCTCCCGCGACCGTCGAAGGACTTCATGCGCTCGAGGACGGACTCTGCGGTCGGGTCGGCCATCTCGTCGACGATCCGGCCGTCGGCCAGGTAGAGCACACGGTCGGCGTACGAGGCCGCGACCGGGTCGTGGGTGACCATGACGATGGTCTGGCCGAGTTCGTCGACCGACCGGCGCAGGAAGCCCAGCACCTCGGCGCCGGCCCGCGAGTCGAGGTTTCCGGTCGGCTCGTCGCCGAAGATGATCTCGGGGCGGGCGGCGAGCGCGCGGGCGACCGCGACGCGCTGCTGCTGGCCGCCGGAGAGCTGGGTGGGCCGGTGCTTGAGGCGCCCGGCCAGACCCACGGTCTCCACCACGCGGTCCATCCAGGCCCGGTCGATCTTGCGGCCGGCGATGTCCATCGGCAGCGTGATGTTCTCCGCCGCGTTCAGGGTCGGAAGCAGATTGAAGGACTGGAAGATGAAGCCGATCTTGTCCCGGCGCAGTTGGGTGAGCTTCTTGTCCTTCAAGTTGGTGATCTCGTCGTCGCCGACCCAGATCCGGCCCTCGGTGACGGTGTCGAGACCGGCCAGGCAGTGCATGAGGGTGGACTTGCCGGACCCGGAGGGGCCCATGATCGCGGTGAAGCGGCCACGCGCGATGTCGACGTCCACGGAGTCCAGCGCGAGCACACGGGTCTCGCCGATGCCGTACGCCTTGGTCACCGCGCGGCCGGCAGCGGCAACGGCCGAACGTTCTCCGTTGCCCCCGGCCTTGGGAATCGTCACTGCCGTTGTCACTGGTTTCTCCTGTGGTCGTACGTGCGTCTCGGTATGGACCCAGCCTGCTGGAGCGTGCCCGGCGGCACGATGGGGCAGGTCTCCGTGTCCGGGGTGGGGCTATCCCCACCCCGTCCTACGACCGTATGGACATCGCGGTCCGCGATCGTCATCCGCCGGTACGAACCGGGGGCCGCCGAAAGTAGGTGCCTCCCCCTAGGGGACTGCTACCTGCGGCTTACCCGCGTCTCGGGGTCCGGGGCCGTGATCCGTGGCGTACGGGCAACCGTGGCGTGTACACGGAAATACCGGGCGGCGCACCGGAGTCCGGCGCTCCGGGCCCGGCGCGCGAAGCGAACGGCCGCCGAGACACGCGGCACCGGCCGGCGCGGACCTGACGGGCGCGCCGGCCGGACGGGCGGTCAGCCCACCGTGAGCCGGACCGGCCGCGCCCCGCCGGCCAGCGCGGCCAGGGCGCGGTCGATGTCCGACCCCACGTACCAGTCGCCGGTGTAATCCACGGCGTAGACCCGGCCCTCGGCGTCGATGGCGAGCAGCGCGCCCGAGCCCTGCTCCTCGCCGAGCGGGCTGATCCCGGTCTCCAGTGCGCGGCCGAGGTCGCCGAGGGTACGGGCCTGGTGCAGACCGCGCATCGGGTCGACGACGACCGTGCTCGGCGCGATCTGCCGGCCGGGCCCGGCCGCGGGCGGCACGGTCAGCCCGCCGAACTCCGCCCACGCCTCGACCGCGGCGGGCGAGACCGCGTGCCGGTGGCCGCCGGGCGAGACATGTCCGCGCAGCCGGTCGGCCCACTCCTCGGCCTGCTTGATGTCCCAGCGGCCCGGCTGCCAGCCGGCCGTGCGCAGCGCCGTCTCGACGCCGGGCGGGAAACGCGTACTTCCCGTCATCGCCGCGCTCATGCCCGTCCCGCGCCCGGATCGAACGGCCGCACCCCCAGATGGGCCAGCAGCGGCCCGCAGGACCGGCAGGGCGGGGCGTACGTGCCGTGCGCCGGGTCGCCGTCCTCGCGTATCCGGCGGGCGGTGACCTTCGCGCCGCGCAGCGCCTTGCGGGCCTCGCCGCGGGTGAGCGGCCGCCGGGAGGCGCGCTTGCCGCGCGTCGCCTCGACGGCCGTCAAGTGGCGTGAAATCAACACCACTTCGGGGCAGCGCCCGGTGAACCTCTCCCGCTGCCCGACCGGCAGCGCGTCCAGGAACTCCCGCACGATCGGGTGAAGTACGGGCGGCTGCTCGTTCTTCGCGCCCGTGCAGGTCAGCACCTCGTCGCGGATGGACAGCGCCGCCGCGACCGCGGGCAGGATTCCGTCCCTCCGGTGCCGCAGGACCGGCGGTCCTGTCTGATCGTGCGAGGTGCTCCAGATCAGCCTCGGATCGGCGGCCCCCGCCGCCTCCAGATGAGTTGTCATGTTTTGCGCGCATCCCTCCGTCCGCCCGCTGACGCGAGCGTTCCCCCGTACGCCGTTCAGAGTGCCAAACGCGCCAACGTATACGAAAGCGGAACCCCGTGCGACGACCGATTTGTGTGGGCCATGTCACCACGTGGTGACGGTGGGTCGGCCGCGCGGACACGGCTCGTACACGGACACGGGTGGCGCACAGAGCGTGCACAGCCTCCCGGCGCGGCATGGACGGCACGGCCCGGGTACCGGGAGGATCGGCATTCGGCCCGCACCCGCGGATCCCCCCACCGCCGACCCCAGGGAATGTGACCCCCATGCGCAAGACCCGTCTGGCCGCCGCCGCAGTGCTGCCCGCGCTGCTGCTCGTCGCCGCGTGCTCCTCGAACTCCTCCGACCACAAAGGGAAGTCCGACGCCACGTCGTCCGCCTCGTCGGTGCTCAGCGGCAAGGCGCCGCTGACCAAGGCCCAGTTGACCAGCGCGCTGGTCACCGAGACGGATGTGCCGGGCTGGGTGATCCAGGTCTCGCAGACCGACGACGCCACCGACTCCCCCGACGGCTCGGACGACGCCACGCTCGTGGCCGACAAGCCCGACTGCCAGCCGCTGGCCGACATCACCAGCAGCAAGCCGACGATCCACCGGATGGCCTTCGTCGGCGCGGCCTTCGCCAAGACCACCACGGCGGCCACCCCGGAGGAGGTCAACCAGATGCTGGTGGCCAGCCACGCGCCGGGCGACGCGCAGAAGGTCATGGACTCGGTGAAGGTGTCGCTGAAGACCTGCACCGGGTTCACCGGGGTCGACAACAGCGGGACCAGGACGCCCTTCACCATCGGCAAGGGCCCGTCGGTCTCGGTGGGCGACGAGTCGGTCTCCTACGTGATGACCGACACCGCGGACAAGGAGACCGGCGCCGCGCTGGTGACCGTGGTCAAGACCGGAGACACCATCACCGCCTATCTGTCGGTGAAGTCCAAGGGCGGCACGGGCACCTTCCCGTTGGACGTGGCCCGCAAGCAGAGCGACAAGCTCAAGGCGGTGCTCGCCAAGCGGTGACCCGCCGGCCGTGACCGCGCGAGGAGCGGGCCGCGGGGGAAGGCCGGGCCCGGTGCCGTAAAGTCGCGCGGCAGCGGGCCGCCCCCGGGACAGCGGGGGCGGACAGGACGCGGCCCCGGGGCCGACGCGGCGGGCACCACGCCGCCGCCCCGGGCACGGACACGACACAGGGGATACGCATCGATGCCGATACGCGCACACAGTCGCCTACTGGCCGGTAGCCGCGGGGGCCCGCCGATCGCCCTGCCCGTCGCGCTGCTGCTGCCCGCGCTCGCCCTCACCGCGGCCTGCGGCGGGGGCACGAGGAAGCCGGACCGCCCGGTGGCCTCGGGCGAGGTGTCCACCGGCAGGCTCATGCAGGCGCTGCTCACCTCTTCCGATGTCCCGCACGTCCAGGTGCTCCCGGCCGGTACGACGACCCAGTTGCTGGGCGGACCGCAGACGGCCGACAAGCCGGAGTGCCAACCGCTCGCCGACCAGTGGAGCACCCGGCCCAAGCACACCCGGCAGGTCTACACCGGCGGGATGGTCACCGACACCGCGGACCGGGACAAGAACGCCAAGACCATCAGCCTTGAGGTGATCGCCTCCTACAAGAAGGGCGAGGCGAAGGACGTCCTCGACGAACTGACCGCCGCCCTGCGCGACTGCCACGGCTACCGGACCACCCGCAACGGCGCCACCACGACGTTCGCCGTCGCCCCGGCCACCGCCGCCGGCGGCCCGCTCGGCGACCAGCAGGTCACGTACACCGTCACCGACACCGCGCTCGGCGCCGCGAAGGCCGTGCTGGTGACCGTGGTCCGCGTCGGCGACGCCACCGCCGCCTACGAGACGGTCCGCGCCGACCACGAACCGGCCGCCCTGCGCCCGGCGATCGCGCTCAAGCAGTCCGTCAAGCTGCGCGCGGCGGCGAGCAGGCGCTGACCTCCGGCGGGCCGGCGGCGGGAGTTGTCCACAGGCCCGGGACCGGGCCCGACGCGACTCTTGCCTCACCCCCTAGGCTGGGGTCATCAGCCAGACGCAGCAGGGGGCAACCGCCATGACGACAGGTCGGCAAGGGCTGGGAGCACCTCCCGGACCCGGTGCCGGGGGACAGTCCGCGCCACCCAACGCGGCCTACGCGGGACAGGTCGTGCAGTTTCCCGACCCGGTACGGGCGGCCCGCCACCCGCGGGGGGTATGGGTGGACGACGACGGCCACCCCGACTTCTCGCCGTACGCCCGCGCGGCGGCCGAGATAGCCGAGCCGCCCGAGGGTTTCGGCATCGACGAACTGCGCCTGACGGACTACGTGTCGGCGAACGCCGCCCTGCACGCCTCGGGCCACGAGCTGTGGGGCAGCCTGTCCCCGGTGGCCACCCCGCACGGCTGGACCTGGCACCACGTCCACGGCACCCGGCGGCTCGAACTGATCCCGGTCGAGGTCAAGGCGCTGCTGCGGCACCACGGCGGGCTGGCCTCGTCCGTCGCCGACCACGCCAAGCGCGGCACCCGGCCGCTCCAGGAGACCCGCCCGGTGCACTTCGGGCTGCCCAAGGACCCGCTGGCGGTCACCGAGCAGCAGGTCCGCGATGTCGAGGAGGAGTTGGGCTACCGGCTGCCCGGCGCCTACCGCACCTTCCTCAAGACGGCCGGCGGCTGCGCGCCCAAGGGCGTCGCGCTCGACCCGGAGCTGGGCCTGCTGATCGACCAGCCCTTCTTCACCGTCCGCGACGACGCCGCCGTCAACGATTTGGTGTACGTCAACAAGTGCCTGCGGGATCATCTGACGAAGGATTATCTGGCGATCGGCTATCTCCAGGGCGGCATCCTCGCCGTCAAGGTGAAGGGCGAGCAGACCGGTTCCGTCTGGTTCTGCGCCTATGACGACGAACGCGACGGCGACCGCTGGGACACCCCGGCGGCGCGCGTCGCCGAGCTGCTGCTGCCGTGCGGCGACACGCTCGACGCCTTCCTGCTCCGGCTGGCGGGCAACCCGCCGGAGCTGGAGACGGTGGCGAACCTGATGGTGGACGGCGGCTTCGCCACCGCTGTTCCGGTGGAGGGGTGAGGCGGCCGATGGTCACTTTCGCGCAGGCGCAGGAGCGCGGGGAGCGCTGGGTCAACGCGGACATGTCCGCGTACGAGACCCGCGAGGTCAAGGTCCGCGAGTTCGACCTCGGGTTCGTGGTCTGGTCCGAGCCCCGCGAGGACGGCCCGACCACCGACGACGGCTCGGTCCGGCTGGTCATCGCCCGGGACAGCGGCGAGGCCACGCTCTGGCCCGGCCTGCCGATCGGCGAGCTGATCCGGCGCTACGAGGAGGAGTACGGGACCGTGGCGAACGACGCGGTGCCCGACCCGCCCCAGCGGCTCGACCTGGAGGCGACCTCCTTCCTGCTGAGCCCCCCGCAGTGGCTCCAGGACGCGGCGGACCGGATGGGCATCCCGGACCGCCGGCCGTCCGCCGCGGGCGGCCCCGCGGCCCCGGCGCCACAGGAGGTCGCGCCCGCTGCGGGCGGCGGCATCGCCTACCGGCGGCCGGGCGACAGCGCGGCGCCCGCGGCTGCCGCGCGCTCCGGCGGGATCGACTTCCGGCGCCCGGCGGGCGGAAGCGGCGCGGAGGTCTCCGGCGACGCGGGCCCGGCCGGGTCCGCCGCCCCGGACGGCCCGCCGAGCCCGGCGCCCGCCTCCGGCGGCGTCGACTACCGGCGGCCCCCCGCCGTGCCCGCGCAGGGCTCGGGCGCGCCCGTGTCCCGGGACGAGGCCCCCGCCGCCGGCGGCTGGGCCGGGAAGACGGTGAGCGACTCCGGGCAGGGGCAGTCCGTCGCGGTGCCCGAGACCGTGCTCGCGCCGCCGCTCAGCGGGGCCGACCTGGTCGAGGACGTGCCGTCGGGAGCCGCCGAGGCCAGGACCGAGCTGCTGCCGGGCGGGAGTTCGCTGCCCCCGACGATGATCGCCCCGCCCGCCCCGGAGGCTCCCGTACCGCCGAGGCCCGGGGTGCCGCTCACCGTCGGCGGCTCGCTGTACCCGCCGCCGGGCGGACCGGCCGTACCGCTGCCACCGCCGGGGGGAGTCGGCGGAGCCGCCGACATCGCCGACATGGAGACAGCCAGGGCCGTCCGCGGCAGCGTGCCGCCGCCGGCCGGTCCGCCGCCGAGGAGTCCGGACGCGCCGCCCCCGCCGCCCGGCGCGTTCTCCGCCGGGCCGCCCGCGCCGGGCGCTCCGGCGTACGGGTCGGCGGCACCGGCCGGTTACGCGGGGCCGCCCCCGCCGCCGGGTGCGGGTACGCCTCCCCCGGGAGGCGGCGACCCGCACTACGCCGCCACCATGCTCGCGGGGCCCTCCCTGCCGCCGCCCCCGCCGGGGGCCGGCGGACCGCACATGCCCCCGCCGCCGCCCGGTCAGGGCACGCCTCCCCCCGGAGGCGGCGACCCGCACTACGCGGCGACGATGCTCGCCGGGCCTTCCCTGCCGCCTCCCCCTCCCCCGGGAGCCGGCGGACCCGGCATGCCCCCGCCGCCGCCTCCGCCTCCTGGCGTGGGCGGTCCCGGGACGGCGCCGCCCGGTCCCCTGGGTGTCAACGGCCCCGGGGCGGCGCCGCCTCCGCCGCCCGCGTACGGCTATCCGCAGGCCGCCGTCGTGCCGACGGTCGGCCCCGGTTACATGGCCGTGCTCCGCTACCGCGGCCAGGACGGCAGCGAGCAGCAGCTCATCCGGCGGTCGGCGCCGGGCACTCCGCACCCGGAGTGGCAGATCCTGCACGAGCTGCGGTCCCTGGGCGTGCGCCCGGACCAGGTTCTCGAACTGCACACCGAGCTGGAGTCCTGTGACCTGCCGGGCGGTTACTGCACCCGGATGATCCGCGAGACCTGGCCGCAGGTGCGGATCAGCCACACCGCGCCCTACGGCCGCGACCACGCCGGCCGCCGGCAGGGCGTCCAGCACCTGCTGACCCACCAGGGCGAGCTGCACCAGGTGGCGGGCGCCCCCGCCCGCCCGCAGCCGCAGCGGGTGCCGATGCCCGATCCGCACACCGTGCCGCGGGTGCCGCCGGTGCCGCTGGAGGTGATCGGGCAGGAACTGGCGGGCGCCTTCGGCCCGCAGGGCGTCTTCCGCTTCGACCAGCGCGCGGTCTCCCGGCAGGGCGTGCCCGACATCGTGGCGCAGACCCTGGTGTGGGCCGGACTGCCGCTCGACTTCGGCCCCTTCTTCTGGGCACAGGCCCAGCCGGGCCAGCCGGTGCCGACCCTGGCCGAACTCGCCGCGCAGCGCGGTGTGCGGCCGGCCTCCGACGCGGGCTCGTACCTCGTCATGGGCAATGACTTCGGCCGCCAGCTGTGCGTGCAGTACGGCACCGCGCACATCGTCGCGGTGCCGCTGGAGGCGGGTCCCGGCGGACAGCCGGTGCCGCCGCAGTTCGTGAACTCCAGCCTGCCGGAGTTCGCCCGCTGCCTGGCGCTGCTCGGCCGGATGTGGCGGCTGCGGATCGGGCTGACGCCCGACCAGGCCGGACGCTGGACGGTCGATTTCCAGGCGCAGTTGGCCGCCCAGGACCCGGCGGCGATCGCCTCGCCCGACAACTGGTGGTCGGTGCTGATCGAGCAGATGTGGGACGGGCTGCTGTAGGACCGCGGCGGTACGCGCGTACCGGGTTCTCTCGACAGGGCCGGGTGGAAGGAGTGTCTTCCGCCCGGCTCTGTCGCGTTTCCCACGGTTCCCCGTGTGGCCGCGGGTAGGAGCAAGACCGGAGTGTCGCAACCGTATAATGCGGACATAAGCGAAAAATAGGTCCCGGTACACGGCCATGACTCGGCGCGGCCCAACGGCGAGGGGCAAAGGGCATGAGCAGTAATACGACCACATCGTCACCGTGGGAATTCAGTACCGCGCGTGGACGCGGCTACCGGCCCGACCAGGTGGACCGCTTCCTGGACGAGTTGTCCGAGGACCGGGACGCCGCGTGGGAACGGGCCGCCCGACTGACCGTGCTCGCCAATGAGATGGACGCCGAGTCCGTGGAGCTGCGGCAGCAGGTCGGCGCCCTCGACTCCGACGCCTTCGCCGTGCTCGGCCCGGGCGCGCAGGAGTTGCTGCGGATGGTCGAGAAGGAGGCCGCCGCCGTACGGGAACGCGCCGAGGCCGAGGCGCAGTACGCGAGGGACGTGGCGGACACCGCCCGCCGTACGCTCCAGGACGAGTCCCGGGCGGCGGCCTCGGCGCGGCTGGCGGCGGCGGAGGAACAGGCCCAGCACGTGCTGGACGAGGCGTGCGGCCAGGCGGCGGAGATCCTCGGGGAGGCCCGCGCCGAGGCCGACTCCGTCCGCGGTGACGCCCAGGGCGCGCTGGACGGCATGCGGCAGCAGGTGGGCCGCGACCTGGCGGACCTGGACGCGGAGCGGCGCGAGCGGATGGACACGCTGGAGCACGAACTGGCCGAGCGGGAGGCCGGGGTCGACAGCCGGCTCGCCGATCTGCTCGCCGACGCGGAGCGCCGGCTGGAGGAGGCGCACCGGGAGCGGGCGGAGGCGGAGGAGTCGCTGCGGACGGGGCAGGAGGACGCGGAGGCGCGGGCGGCGGAGCTGCTGGCGGAGGCGAGGGGGCGCGAGGAGCGGGTACGGCGGGAGGCGGAGCGGGTCCTGCGGGAGCACGAGGCCCGGCGGGACGAGGTGCGGGGTCATCTCGCGCACATCCGCTCGACGCTGGCCTCGTTGACCGCCCACGACCCGGGCCCCTCGCCGGAGCCCCCGGCCGACTAGGTTTTCCCTCCCGCCCCCGGAGGGGGTCTCAGCGCGGGAGCGGCACCATCGCCGAGACGCGGAACCCGCCCTCCGCCGTGGGCCCCGCGGCGAAGCCGCCCCCGTGCCCGGTCACCCGCTCCCGCATCCCGAGCAGCCCGTGCCCCCCGCTGGGAAGCAACGGCCCCTGCCGCGCCCCCGACGCCGGCCCGTTGGTGATGAGGACGGCGACCTCCGCCTCCCGGAACGCCAGCCGCACCTGCGCCCTCGCCCCCGCCGCGTGCTTGTGCACGTTCGTCAGCGCCTCCTGCACCACCCGGTACACCGTCGCCTCGATCCGCGCTCCGCAGGGCCGCGCCTCCCCCTCGATCGTCAGCTCGACCCCCATCCCGGCCGCCTGCGACTCCTCCACCAGCGCCGCGAGCTGGGCCAGGCACGGCCCGTCGTCCACCTCCCCGACAGCCTCGACGGCTTCGGCGACCCCGACCGCCTCCACGGCCCCAAAGGCCCCGACAGCCCCGACGGGCACGGGCGAGGCGGCGGGCACGGCCGCCGGCACGTCCACCGGGGAAGCCGTGCGCAGCACCCCCAGCATCTGCCGCAGTTCGGTCAGCGCCTGCCGTCCCATGTCCCCCAGCAGCTCCGCGCTCGCGGACGCCTTCTGCGGGTCCTTCAGCGCCACCGCCTTGAGCGCGGCGGCATGCACCACCATCAGGCTCACCCGGTGGGCGACCACGTCGTGCATCTCGCGGGCGATCCGGGTGCGTTCGTCCGCCCGGGCGCGTTCGGCCCGCTCCAGCGCCTTCTCCGCGAGGAGTTCCAGTTCGCGTTCCAGACCGTCGGCCCGCTCCCGCAGGCTCTCCACGAGCCGGCGCCTGGCCCGTACGTACAGACCGAGCAGCACGGGCGGGGCGGTGAGGCCGAGCGCCATCAGGGCCGAGACGATCAAGGTGACCGGCACCGACATCGACCGGCCCTCGGAGGAGTCGCGCAGGCTGTCCTCGAAGTTGAGGAAGGCGACCAGCATCGTGCCCAGGCCGTTCATCCCGGCCAGCGCCCCCGTGATCCGCCGGGGCACCTCCGAGGACGCCAGGGTGTACAGGGCGACCAGCGAGAGGATGAAGCCCATCTGCGCGGGGGTCACCGCGATGGCGACCAGTACCACGGCCACCGGCCAGCGCCGCCGCAGCACCAGGACCGTGCCGACCAGAATGCCGAACAGCGCCCCCGCGCCGGTCATGATCCCGGTCTTCTGCGCGAAGGTCGCGCCCTCGAAGGCGCACTCCAACGCCGATATCGCGGCCAGCGTCACATCCAGGACGAAGCCGCGCCGGCGCTTCCACCACCACCATCCGGACCCGGGCTGTCCACCGGCCCCGTCGTCCGGTACGTGCGCCCCCGTCGTACTCATGACCTCCAGCCTAGGCGGTCCGGGTGACGGCGTACCGGCCCCGTCGCCGTGTCCGCCAAATGGGCTGCCCGTCTCGCCGCAAGGAGGGCCACCTATCCTGGAACGGTCGGACAGCGCGGTCCGCGAGTCTTTCGTCAAACGCCGTCGCCCCTCCCACTGCACAAGGAGCCGCACCTGTGAGCAGCGCCGACACCCCGGACAGCAGCACCGCCTTGCGAGCAGACATCCGACGACTGGGCGAGCTGCTGGGCGGCACCCTGGTCAGGCAGGAGGGGCAGGAGCTCCTCGATCTCGTGGAGAAGGTACGGGCCCTGACCCGCAGCGACGGCGAGGCCGCCGCGTCGCTGCTGGGCGGGACCGACCTGGAGACCGCGGCCAAGCTGGTCCGCGCCTTCTCGACATACTTCCATCTGGCGAACGTCAGCGAGCAGGTGCACCGCGGCCGCGACCTGCGGACCCGGCGCGCCCTGGAGGGCGGGCTGCTGGCCCAGACCGCCGACCTCCTCAAGGAGGGCGACCCCGCGCATGTGCGCGAGAGCGTCAAGAACCTCAACGTACGGCCGGTGTTCACCGCCCACCCGACCGAGGCCGCCCGCCGCAGCGTGCTGAACAAGCTGCGCCGGATCGCCGAACTCCTCGACAGCACCCCGCAGACCACCGGTGACCGGCGCCGCGCGGATCTGCGGCTGGCCGAGAACATCGACCTGCTGTGGCAGACCGACGAGCTGCGGGTGGTGCGCCCCGAGCCCGCCGACGAGGCCCGCAACGCCATCTACTACCTGGACGAACTGCACGCCGGCGCGGTCGGCGACGTCCTGGAGGACCTGGCGGCCGAGCTGGAGCGGGTCGGGGTGCCGCTGCCGCCGGAGACCCGCCCGCTGACCTTCGGCACCTGGATCGGCGGCGACCGCGACGGCAACCCCAATGTCACCCCCGAGGTGACCTGGGAGGTGCTGATCCTCCAGCACGAGCACGGCATCACCGACGCGCTCGAACTGGTCGACTTCCTGCGCGGCGCGCTGTCCAACTCCATCCGCAACTCCGGCGCGAGTCAGGAACTGCTGGACTCGCTGTCCAACGACCTCGTCGCCCTGCCGGAGATCAGCCCGCGCTACAAGCGGCTGAACGCCGAGGAGCCCTACCGGCTCAAGGCCACCTGCGTCCGGCAGAAGCTCGTCAACACCCGTGAACGTCTGGCCGGCGGCTCTCCGCACGTCACCGGCCGCGACTACCTGGGCACCTCCGAGCTGCTGCGCGACCTCCAGCTCATCCAGGACTCGCTGCGCGCCCACCGCGGCGGTCTGATCGCCGACGGCCGGATGGACCGTACGATCCGCACCCTGTCGGCGTTCGGCCTCCAGCTCGCCACCATGGACGTGCGCGAGCACGCCGAGGCCCACCACCACGCGCTGGGCCAGCTCTTCGACCGGCTCGGCGAGGAGTCCTGGCGGTACGCCGACATGCCGCGCGACTACCGCCGCAAGCTGCTCGCCAAGGAGCTGCGTTCCCGGCGCCCGCTGGCCCCCACCCCGGCGCCGCTGGACGAGGCGGGCGCCAGGACGCTCGGGGTGTTCCACACGATCCGCCAGGCCTTCGAGCGGTTCGGGCCCGAGGTCATGGAGTCGTACATCATCTCGATGTGCCTGGGCTCCGACGACGTGTTCGCGGCGGCCGTGCTCGCCCGCGAGGCCGGGCTGATCGACCTGCACAACGGGATCGCCAGGATCGGCATCGTGCCGCTGCTGGAGACCACCGACGAGCTGAAGATCGCGGACAAGCTGCTGGACGAGATGCTCTCCGACCCCTCCTACCGGCGGCTGGTGTCGCTGCGCGGGGACGTGCAGGAGGTCATGCTCGGCTACAGCGACTCGTCGAAGTTCGGCGGCATCACCACCTCGCAGTGGGAGATCCACCGTGCCCAGCGGCGGCTGCGCGACGTCGCCCACCGGCACGGGGTGCGGCTGCGCCTCTTCCACGGCCGCGGCGGCACGGTCGGCCGCGGCGGCGGCCCCTCGCACACCGCGATCCTGGCCCAGCCCTGGGGCACCCTGGAAGGCGAGATCAAGGTCACCGAGCAGGGCGAGGTCATCTCCGACAAGTACCTCATCCCGTCGCTGGCCAGGGAGAACCTGGAGCTGACCGTCGCCGCCACGCTCCAGGCGTCCGCGCTGCACACCGCGCCGCGGCAGTCCGACGAGGCGCTGGCCCGCTGGGACGCGGCCATGGACGTGGTCTCCGAGGCGGCCCACGGCTCGTACCGGCGGCTGGTCGAGGACCCGGACCTGCCCGCGTACTTCTTCGCCTCCACCCCGGTCGACCAGCTCGCCGAACTGCACCTGGGCTCGCGCCCGTCCCGCCGCCCCGACTCCAACGCCGGTCTGGACGGCCTGCGGGCCATCCCGTGGGTCTTCGGCTGGACCCAGTCCCGGCAGATCGTGCCCGGCTGGTACGGCGTCGGGTCGGGTCTGAAGGCCGCGCGCGAGGCCGGGCTCGACTCGGTCATCGACGAGGCCTACGGGCAGTGGCACTTCTTCCGCAACTTCCTGTCCAACGTCGAGATGACGCTGGCCAAGACCGATCTGCGGATCGCCCGGCACTACGTGGACAGCCTGGTGCCCGACGAGCTCAAGCATGTCTTCACCGAGATCGAGGCCGAGCACGAGCTGACCGTACGCGAGGTGCTGCGGATCACCGGGGAGGACGAACTGCTCGCCGGGAGCCCGGTGCTGGCCCAGACGTTCCACATCCGGGACCAGTACCTCGACCCGATCTCCTACCTCCAGGTGACGCTGCTGGCCCGGCAGCGGGCGGCCGCCGCGCGCGGTGAGGAGCCGGACCCGCTGCTGTCGCGGGCCCTGCTGCTGACGGTCAACGGGGTCGCGGCGGGGCTGCGCAACACCGGCTGACCCGGAGTTCGTCCCCGGCCGCCCGGAAGGCGCGGCCGGGGAAGTTCTGTCAAGGGGGCGCCATTCCACGCGACAACCCCTACGCTTTTCCCACGACGCCGGTGGGGGCCGGCGTTGATCAGGGGGCGAGACGCACGGGGTCCGGCACCTGGGTGGGGACGGCGGTCCCGACCCGGGTGCCGGGCCTCACGCGAATGCGCCCCGCCACTGGGGGAGTGCCCAACATCGGGAGTGGTGTCCGTGGGACGAATCCGCGTTCTCGTCGTCGATGACCACCGCATCTTCGCCGAGTCGCTCGCCGCCGCACTCGCGGCGGAGCCCGATGTCGACGTGTCGGCCGCCGGGAGCGGCCCGGCCGCGCAGCGCTGTCTGGACCGCGCCGCGGCCGACAACCGGCGTTACGACGTCCTGCTGGTGGACGCCGATCTGGGCGCCGGGCCCAGGCCGCCGGTGACGCTGGCGGCGGTGCCGCCGCTGCCCGGCCCTGAGGCGCGCTCGATCGAGCCGCGCGACCCGGTCATGGACGGTCTCGCGCTGGTGGAGCGGGTGCGCGCCGCCTATCCGGGAACCCGCACGGTCGTGCTCGCCGAGCGGGACGACCCGATCAGGGCCGCCCGCGCGCTGCAATCGGGCGCGTCCGGGTGGGTCGCCAAGGACTGCTCGCTGTCCCGGCTGCTCGCGGTGGTCCGCGGGGTGCTGCGGGACGAGACGCATCTGCCGCCCGCGCTGCTCACCGGGGTGCTGCGGGAGCTGACGGCGGCCCGCAGGCACCGCACCGAGAGCGAGCTGCTGGTGGAGTCGCTGACGCCGCGCGAGCAGGAGGTGCTGCGCTGCATGGTGGCCGGACTCGGCCGCAAGGCGGTCGCCGAACGGCTCTTCCTGTCCCCGCACACCGTGCGGACCCATATGCAGAACGTGCTGGGCAAGCTGGGCGTGCACTCCACCCTCGCGGCGGTCGCGCTGGCCCGCAGGGCCGGGGTGGGCCCGGTGGAGCTGGTGCCGTCAGCCGGGGACGTTGTCGAACGGCGCGGTCAGCTGTCGTAGCAGCGCGGCCAGGTCGCCGCGCTGACGCTCGCTGAGGTCGCCCAGGATGGCCCGCTCCTGGGCGAGCAGCCCGGCCAGCGCCTCGTCGGCGCGGTCCCGGCCCTCCGGGGTGAGCCGGACCAGCACCCCGCGCCGGTCGCTGGGGTCGGGCAGCCGCTCGACCAGCCGCTTGTGCGCGAGCCGGTCGATACGGTTGGTCATCGTGCCCGAGGTGACCAGGGTCTGGGTGAGCAGCTGTCCTGGCGAGAGCTGATACGGCGCCCCGGCCCGGCGCAGCGAGGTCAGTACGTCGAACTCCCACGGCTCCAGGCTGTGCTCGGCGAACGCCAGCCGCCGGGCCCGGTCCAGATGCCGGGCGAGCCTGCTGACGCGGCTGAGCACCTCAAGCGGTTCCACGTCGAGGTCGGGGCGCTCTCGGCGCCATGCTGCGACCAACCGGTCGACCTCGTCCTCCATGCGATCAGTGTAGTAGGTCTGTCGACATGAAGTCTCTTGACATCAAGATATCTCCGGGAGGAACCTGGGACGTGAGGGCAGAACATCGCCTTCCGTTTTCCGCAGCGGCTCCGTACCAGCCCCAGGGAGTACGAACGATGCAAGCAGCTCCGACGTGGGACCCGCAACAGTATCTCCGGCACTCCACTCACCGCACCCGCCCCTTCCTCGACCTTCTCACCCGAATCAGTGACCTGCCCGGCGGGGAGTCGCCCCGGATCGCCGACATCGGCTGCGGCCCCGGCAATGTCACCGCGCTGCTCAGCGGGCGCTGGCCCGGCGCGCGGATCACCGGCCTCGACAGTTCGCGGGAGATGCTGGAGGCCGCGTCCCGGTACGCCGGACCCACGCCCGGGGGCGGTGAGCTGGACTTCCGCCACGCCGACGCGGCCCGCTGGACGCCCGAGGAGCCGTACGACCTGATCGTCTCCAACGCCGCCCTGCAGTGGGTGCCCGGCCACGCCGACCGCTTCCCGGACTGGCTCGACCACATCACCCCCGGCGGCACCCTGGCCTTACAGGTCCCCGGCAACTTCACCGCCCCCAGCCACGCCCTGCTCGCCGAACTCTGCGACACCCCTGGCTGGCGGGACCGGCTCGACGACCACGGCCGCCGCTATGTGCACATCCTCAGCCCCGCCGACTACCTGGAGCGCCTGACCGAGCTGGGCTGCGAGGTGGTCGACGTCTGGGAGACCACATACGTACAACTGCTCCAGGGTGAGGATCCCGTACTGGAGTGGACGAAGGGCACCGCGCTGCGGCCCGTGCTCACCGCGCTGGAGGACGACCCGGCGGCGGCGCGGGAGTTCGTGGGCCAGTACCGCGACCTGCTGCGCAAGGCGTACCCGGCCGGTCCGCACGGCACGGTCTTCCCCTTCCGCCGGATCTTCGCGGTCGCCAGGACCGCGCACCCGGCCCCCGGCACCGGCCCGGACGTGCCCCAGGAGCCCGCCGGATGACCGCCGCCGC
The DNA here is from genome assembly GCF_036199905.1 of Streptomyces sp. NBC_00223. Classification (NCBI taxonomy): domain Bacteria; kingdom Bacillati; phylum Actinomycetota; class Actinomycetes; order Kitasatosporales; family Streptomycetaceae; genus Streptomyces; species Streptomyces sp. NBC_00223. Next base: position 2,973,283 of record NZ_CP108109.1, read on the forward strand.
CGGCGACCGGCCGGAGTTCCTTGAGGCGACGGCGGCGGCGCCCGTGGGCTGACTTCGACGCCTGGGCGCGAAGGCGGTTGTCCGACAAGCGGCCCGGTCCGCCCGATCCGGCGGGCCGGGCCGCGTCCGCACGCCGGCCGGGTCGTCTCAGAGCGTCAGGAACGCGCCGCCCAGCAGGGCCGCGCCCGCCGTGGCCAGGGTCCAGGCGGTCCGCCGCATCCGCAGCCCGCCCGCGGCCAGCACCGCCGCCAGCAGCAGCGCTCCGCCCAGCGGCAGGCACGCGAAGAGAAGGCCGCCCGGGCCCGACCTGACCGCCGTGTCCGTACCGGGCTCGATCACCACCGGCACACGGTCGCCGACGTGATGCCTGATCGGCAGGCTGATTTTCACCTCGGCCCGCGCGGTGGCCGTGCCCTTGGGCGCGAACGGGCCCGTGCACAGGGTGTCGCCGCACTCGGCCAGGGTCACCGTGCCCTGTTCGCGGCCTTTGGTGAGCACCACGTGCTGCGCGGTCCGCCAGGAGTCCCAGGCGCCGGACACCAGGAGCAGCAGTATCAGCGCGGCCACGGCCACCAGCCGGGCGAACAGCACCAGTCCCCAGGCGCCCTCGGCCATCCGGCGTGACCGGCTCCGTTTCACCATGCGGGCGATCCTTGGCCATGACATGCCATCGGGTCAACTTCGCGGCCCCGCCGGACCGTCCGGCGCCGCCCCGGGCCGCCGCGAGGACACTCCCCCGCCGCCGCGGGACCGGCCCACAGCCGCCGTGGCGTCCCCGCTCAGCTGTTGTAGGTGCTCTGCGCGCGCTCCAGGCCCTCGGCGATCAGCGCCTCCACGGCGTCGGCCGCGCGGTCCACGAACCAGTCCAGCTCCTTGCGCTCGGTGGACGAGAAGTCCTTGAGCACGAAGGCCGCCACGTCCATCCGCCCCGGCGGCCGGCCGATCCCGGCCCGCACCCGCAGATAGTTCGCGCCGAGCGACTTGGTGATCGACTTGAGCCCGTTGTGGCCGTTGTCGCCGCCGCCCAGCTTGAGCCGCAGCGTGGCGAAGTCGATGTCCAGCTCGTCGTGCACCGCGATGATCTGATCGGTCGGCACCTTGTAGAAGTCCTTGAGCGCGGTCACCGGCCCGCCGGACAGGTTCATGTACGACATCGGCTTGGCGAGCACCACCCGCCGGTTCGCCGGGCCGGGCGGGCCGATCCGGCCCTCCAGCACCTGCGCCTGCGCCTTCTGGGCCCGCTTGAACTTCCCGCCGATCCGCTCGGCGAGCAGATCGGCCACCATGAAGCCGATGTTGTGCCGGTTCCCCGCGTACTCGGGCCCGGGGTTGCCCAGGCCCACGACCAGCCAGGGCCCTGCGGTCTCGCTCATCCACGTCTCCGTATCCAGTGGCGGGGCAGGCGCATAAACGGCCGCCGCCGCACCCCGGAGGGTACGACGGCGGCCGGAACGCTTCGGGTCAGCCCTCGGAGCCGGCCTCGGCGGCGGCGCCCTCACCCTCGGCGCTCTCACCCTCCTCGGCGGCCTCGGCCTGCGCGGAGACGACCTGGATCACGACGGTGTCCTCGTCGATGGCCAGCGTGGAGCCCGCGGGCAGCGCGATGTCCTTGGCGAGGATCGCGGCGCCGGACTCCAGGCCCTCCACCGAGACGGTGACGGACTCGGGGATGTGGGTCGCCTCGGCCTCGACCGACAGCGTGTTGAGCAGGTGCTCGAGCAGGTTGCCACCGGGGGCCAGCTCGCCCTCGGTCTGCACCGGGATCTCCACGGTGACCTTCTCGCCGCGCTTCACGGACAGCAGGTCGACGTGCTCGATGAAGCCCTTCAGCGGGTCGCGCTGCACGGCCTTGGGGATGACCAGCTCGGAAGAGCCGCCGAGCTGGAGGGAGATGAGCACGTTCGGGGTGCGCAGCGCGAGCAGCAGCTCGTGGCCGGGGACGGTGACGTGCTTGGGCTCGGCGCCGTGACCGTAGATGACGGCGGGAACCTGGGCGGCGCGGCGCACCCGGCGGGCGGCGCCCTTGCCGAACTCGGTACGCGGCTCCGCGGCGATCTTGACCTCGGACATGGGGCTCAACTCCTCGTAACGGAAAGACGAAAGTCATACGGTCGCCCGACCCACGACGGGCCGATCCACTTACGAGGAGCGCGCCGATAACGGAGGCTGTTCTGCCGTACGGACCTGCCGTGACGGCCGGGGCCTCCCTCGCCGAGCAACGCGCACAGCGTAACCGGCGGGGAGGCCCCGGACGAAATCGATCTTCCCCGCTCCGGCACGGCGGCCGGCCGCGTACACGGCGGTGCCGGACACGGCGGCGCCGGACATGACGGTGCCGCCGTACCGATTCTTCGGGACGGCGGCACCCTGGGCGTCAGTGCCCGTTCGAGTCCTCGAACAGGCTGGTGACCGAGCCGTCCTCGAACACCTCACGGACCGCGTTGGCGATGGTCGGCGCCATCGACAGGACCGTGATCTTGTCGAGCTGGGTCTCACCGGGGGTCGGCAGGGTGTCGGTGAAGATGAACTCGCTGACCTTGGAGTTCTTCAGCCGGTCCGCGGCCGGCCCGGAGAGCACCCCGTGGGTCGCGGTCACGATGACGTCCTCGGCACCGTTGGCGAACAGGGCGTCGGCGGCGGCGCAGATCGTACCGCCGGTGTCGATCATGTCGTCGACCAGGACGCAGACCCGGCCCTTGACGTCGCCGACGACCTCGTGGACCTTCACCTGGTTGGCGACGTCCGGGTCGCGGCGCTTGTGCACGATGGCCAGCGGAGCGCCGAGCCGGTCGCACCAGCGGTCGGCGACCCGTACCCGGCCCGCGTCGGGGGAGACCACGGTGAGCTTGGAGCGGTCCACCTTGCCGCCGACGTAGTCGGCGAGGACCGGCAGTGCGAAGAGATGATCCACCGGGCCGTCGAAGAAGCCCTGGATCTGGTCGGTGTGCAGGTCGACGGTGAGAATGCGGTCGGCGCCCGCGGTGGCGAACAGGTCCGCCATCAGCCGGGCCGAGATCGGCTCGCGGCCGCGGTGCTTCTTGTCCTGCCGGGCGTAGCCGTAGAAGGGCACGATCACGGTGATGCTCCGCGCGGAGGCCCGCTTCAGAGCGTCGATCATGATCAACTGCTCCATGATCCACTTGTTGATCGGAGCCGTGTGGCTCTGGATGAGGAAGCAGTCGGCGCCACGGGCCGACTCCTCGAACCGCACATAGATCTCGCCGTTGGCGAAGTCGAAAGCGCGTGTCGGCACGAGCTCAACCTCGAGCTGTCGTGCCACCGCCTCCGCCAGATCGGGGTGGGCGCGGCCGGAGAAGAGCATCAGCTTCCTCTCACCGGTCGTCTTGATCCCGGTCACTGCACCGTCTCCTTGGTGTTCGACTGGTGTTCGACACAGCGCCGCCCCGAGTAGGGCGTGCTGGCGGAATTGTGTGCACCACACACGGTACGCCCCATCCGCTGCACCTGTGCACCTCGGAGGGGCCCGATGAGACGTCCCTCACTCGTCCCGCGGGCCGCCCCGGCGCTGTGCGCGTTCGGCCGCCTGCGCGGCGGAACTGCCGGGCCGCTTGCGGGCCACCCAGCCCTCGATGTTGCGCTGCTGACCTCGGGCGACGGCCAGCGACCCGGCCGGCACGTCCTTGGTGATGACCGAACCGGCCGCGGTGTAGGCGCCGTCGCCGACGACGACCGGCGCGACGAACATGTTGTCCGAGCCGGTCTTGCAGTAACTGCCGATCGTGGTGTGGTGCTTGGCCTCGCCGTCGTAGTTCACGAACACGCTCGCGGCGCCGATGTTGGTGTGGTCGCCGATCGTGGCGTCACCCACATAGCTCAGGTGCGGCACCTTGGTGCCCTCCCCGATCGAGGCGTTCTTCATCTCGACGTAGGTGCCCGCCTTGGCCTTCTTGCCGAGCTTCGCGCCGGGCCGCAGATACGCGTACGGGCCGACCGACGCCTGCTCGCCGATCTCGGCCCGGTCCGCGACGGTGTTGGTGACCCTGGCGCCCGCGCCGACCGCCGTGTCGGTGAGCGTGCAGTTGGGGCCCACCTCGGCGCCCTCGCCGACGCTGGTGGTCCCCAGCAGCTGCGTGTGGGGGTGCACCAGGGCGTCGGGCGCGAAGGTGACGTCCACGTCCACCCAGGTGGAGGCGGGGTCCACGATGGTGGCGCCGTCCAGCATCGCCCGTTCCAGCAGCCGGTCGTTGAGCACCCGGCGGGCCTCGGCGAGCTGCACCCGGTTGTTCACGCCCGCGATCTCGCGGTGGTCGTCGGCGCTGTGCGCGCCCACCCGGTGGCCGGCCTCGCGCAGGATGGCCAGGGTGTCGGTGAGGTACTCCTCGCCCTGGGTGTTGTCCGTGGTGACCTTGCCCAGCGCCTCGGCCAGCAGCCGCCCGTCGTACGCGTACACCCCGGAGTTGATCTCCCGGATCGCCCGCTGCGCCTGGTCGGCGTCCTTCTGCTCCACGATCGCGGTGACCTGCCCGTCGGGGGCCCGCACGATCCGGCCGTAGCCCGTCGGGTCGGGGACCTGCGCGGTCAGCACGGTCACCGCGTGGCCGCCCGCCTCGTGCGCGCCCACCAGGGCGGCGAGCGTGTCGGCCGTGAGCAGCGGTACGTCGCCATAGGTGACGACGACCGTGCCGTCGGGGGTGACACCCTGTCGGGTCAGCTCCTCCAGGCCGGTACGGACGGCGTGCCCGGTGCCCTTCTGCTCGGCCTGCACGGCGATCACGGCGCCCGGGTCGAGAGCGGTCAGGTGCTCGGCGACCAGTTCGCGTCCATGGCCGACGACCACCACGAGGTGGTCGGGCTCCAGGGCGCGGGAGGCGGCCAGCGCGTGGCCGATCAGGGAGCGGCCGCAGATGGGGTGCATGACCTTCGGGGTGGCCGACCTCATCCGGGTGCCCTCCCCCGCGGCGAGGACGACGACGGCAGCCGGGCGATTGTGGCTCACGGGGGCGACTCCTCGGCTTCGGGTGTGAGACATCCGCAGGATACCGAGGGGTTCGGCCATGGACACGGGTGGCTCGACCGGCTCACCGCGGCCACGCGTGGACTGCTCCGCCGCCAGGATTCGAACCCGGACTTAAGGCACCAAAAGCCCCAGTGCTGCCATTACACCACGGCGGATCAACTCGACGTCCCGACCCGGTTGTCGGGCCCGTCTCGCTGGACGTCACCATCATGCCGTACGACCGCGGGTGGACGCGACGCCGTTCCGGGGTAGGTATCCGGCCAAGGGACGGCAACGGGCACGAGCCCCCTTACCTCGTGTGGTCCTATTGCCCCGCCGGGCCCCGCTGCAATACTTACGGAGCCGTAGGTTACGGGCGTAACCACCGCGACCAGACCCCCAACCACTTCCGACAAGGGACACATATGACCACACAGACGGACGTGATCAGCGAGTCCCGGGAACCCGGGTCCTCAGGAGACCAGGAAGCGGGGCAGCCACTGCCCAGCGCGACCCTGGGCGGCGAGAGCAAGCGGTCGATCGAGCAGATCACCCTGCTGCTCTTCATCTGCGTCCCCTTCCTGGCACTGGCCGCGGCCGTGCCGCTGGCCTGGGGCCGGGGGATGAGCTGGCTCGATGTCGGCCTGATGGTCGGCATGTACTTCCTGGGCTGCCACGGCATCACCATCGGCTTCCACCGCTACTTCACCCATGGCTCCTTCAAGGCCAAGCGCCCGCTGCGGATCGCGCTGGCCATCGCCGGCTCGCTGGCCGTCGAGGGCCCGATCGTGCGCTGGGTCGCCGACCACCGCAGGCACCACAAGTTCAGCGACGCCGAGGGCGACCCGCACAGCCCCTGGCGCTACGGCGACACCGTCCCCGCCCTGATGAAGGGCCTGTGGTGGGCGCACATGGGCTGGCTCTTCGACGAGGAGCAGACCTCGCAGCAGAAGTACGCGCCCGATCTGATCAAGGACAGCGCGATCCGCCGGGTCTCCCGGGACTTCTGGCTGTGGACCGCGATCTCCCTGGTGTTCCCGCCGTTGGTCGGCGGTCTGGTCACCATGTCGTGGTACGGCGCCTTCACCGCGTTCTTCTGGGGCTCGCTCGTACGGGTGGCCCTGCTGCACCACGTGACCTGGTCCATCAACTCCATCTGCCACGCGGTCGGCAAGCGCCCCTTCAAGTCCCGCGACCGCTCCGGAAACGTGTGGTGGCTGGCGATCCTGTCCTGCGGCGAGTCGTGGCACAACCTCCACCACGCCGACCCCACCTCCGCCCGGCACGGGGTGCTGCGCGGCCAGGTCGACTCCAGCGCCCGGATCATCCGCTGGTTCGAACTCGCCGGGTGGGCCAAGGACGTCCGGTGGCCCGATGCCGAGCGAATTGCTGCTCGACGCAAAGAAAACGTCGGCGAACCGGCATGATTGACGCGTGAGCGACGGCAGAGACGGAAGAGCGACGGTTTCCACCACGACGGGCCCGACCGCGCGACGCGCGCGGCGGACCCGGATGACCGGCAAGGAACGGCGCGAACAGCTTCTGGACATCGGCCGCACCCTCTTCGCCGAGCGCGGTTTCGAAGGCACCTCGGTCGAGGAGATCGCCCACAAGGCGGGCGTCTCCAAGCCCGTCGTCTACGAACACTTCGGCGGCAAGGAAGGGCTCTACGCCGTCGTCGTGGACCGCGAGATGCGGCGGCTGCTGGACATGGTCACGGGGGCGCTCACCGGAGGGCACCCCCGCGAACTCCTGGAACAGGCCGCCTTCGCGCTGCTCGACTACATCGAGCAGTACACCGACGGCTTCCGCATCCTCGTACGCGACTCCCCCGTGGCCCAGTCCACCGGCACCTTCGCCTCGCTGATCAGCGACATCGCCACCCAGGTCGAGGACATCCTCGGCCATGAGTTCAAGCAGCGCGGCTTCGACCCCAAGCTCGCCCCGATGTACGCCCAGGCGCTGGTCGGCATGGTGGCCCTCACCGGGCAGTGGTGGCTCGACGCGCGGCGCCCGGAGAAGTCCGAGGTCGCCGCCCACCTGGTCAATCTGTCCTGGAACGGGCTGTCGGGGCTGGACGCCAAGCCCCGGCTGATCGGCCACCGCAAGAACTGACGGGCGCGGCGGTCCGGCCGCCGCGCCCGCCCGTACGTCTCCCCTGCCGCGTCCCGGGCCGCTTCAGCTGAGCCGGCGCGCGCCCGGCCCCGGAGTCGTCACGAACCGGCGGGACTTCGGCAGGGCCGCCGCCAGGGCGGCGCCGACCCTCGCCTCCGCCTCCTCGTCCACCAGGACGATCGCCGAGCCGCCGAAGCCGCCGCCGGTCATCCGGGCGCCCAGCGCGCCCTCGGCGAGCGCGGTGTCCACGGCGAGGTCGAGTTCGGGGCAGGAGACCCGGAAGTCGTCCCGCAGCGAGGCATGGCCCGCGGTCAGCACCGGGCCGATGTCACGGGTACGGCCCGTGTCGAGCAGCGCGAGCACCTCCTCGACCCGGCGGTTCTCGGTGACGACATGGCGGGTCAGCCGGCGCAGCCGTTCGTCCGGCAGCGCGGCCAGCGCGGCGTCGAGCCCGTCGTGGGCGATGTCGCGCAGCGCGGGCACCCCGAGGGCTGCCGCCGCGGTCTCGCAGCCCGCGCGCAGCTGCCCGTAGGCCCCCTCGGCGTGCGCGTGCTTGACCCGGGTGTCGACGACGATCAGCCGCAGCCCCTCGGCGGCGAGGTCGAACGGGACCTGGCGCCGGATCAGTCCGCGCACGTCGAGGTGGAGGGCGTGGCCCTCGGCGCAGCACGCGGAGGCGGTCTGGTCCATCACCCCGACGGGCGCGCCCACGTAGGTGTTCTCGGAGCTCTGGCAGAGCACCGCGAGATCCTGCCGGGACAGGCCGCCGACGCCGTGCAGTTCGGTCAGCGCGAGGGCGGTGACCACCTGGAGGGCGGCCGAGGAGGACAGTCCGCCGCCGACCGGGACGGTGCTGTCGTAGTGGATGTCGGCGCCGCCCACCGCGTGGCCGGCCCGGCGCAGCGTCCACAGCACGGCGGCGGGGTAGCGGGCCCAGCCGGCGGTGGCGCCGGGCGCGAGCGCGTCCACCCGCAGTTCGACCGGGCCGCCGTCCATGGCGGCCGAGTGCAGCCGCAGCAGCCCGTCGTCGCGGCGGGCGACCGCGGCCCGGGTGGTGTGCCGCAGGGCGAAGGGCATGACGAAGCCGTCGTTGTAGTCCGTGTGCTCGCCGATCAGGTTCACCCGGCCGGGCGCCGCCCAGACACCCTCCGGCGCGCGTCCGAAGACGTTCGTGAAGGCGAGTTCGAACGCGGCTTCCGTCATCGTGGGTCCTCCCCCGCTGATGCTGCTCGTGACTGTGCGAAGTGCCATGCGTCGCGGATGATCCCCGCGAGGTCGGTACGGGTCGGCCGCCAGCCCAGCACGGTCCTGGCCCGCTCCGCGGAGGCGACCAGGGCGGCGGGGTCGCCGGCCCGGCGCGGCTCGGTGGTGGCCGGGATCGGATGGCCGGTGACCCTGCGGGCGGTCTCCACGACCTCGCGCACGGAGAAGCCGCTGCCGTTGCCGAGGTTGCAGATCAGGTGCTCGCCGCGCGGTGCCTTCTCCAGCGCCAGCAGATGCGCCTCGGCGAGGTCGGCCACGTGGATGTAGTCGCGCACGCAGGTGCCGTCCGGGGTCGGGTAGTCGTCGCCGTAGACGGCGATCGAGGCCCGGCGGCCCTGGGCGACCTGGAGCACCAGCGGGATGAGGTGCGACTCGGGGTCGTGCCGCTCGCCGTGCCCGCCGTAGGCCCCGGCCACGTTGAAGTAGCGCAGGGAGACCGCGGACAGTCCGTGGGCGGCGCACTCGGCGGCGATCATACGGTCGACGGCGAGCTTGGTGGCGCCGTACGGGTTGGTGGGCGAGGTCGCGGCGGTCTCGGGGATCGGCACCGCGGCGGGCTCGCCGTAGGTCGCGGCCGTGGAGGAGAAGACGAGGGTGCCGACGCCGCTCTCCCGCATGGCGGTGAGGAGTTCGAGGGTGCCGACGACGTTGTTGCGCCAGTACTTCCCGGGGTTCGTGACGGACTCGCCCACCTGGGAGGAAGCGGCGAAGTGCAGCACCGCGTCGTAGGAGCCGTCGAGCACCTCGGCGGCGTCCTGCACCCGGCCCTCGACGAACCGCGCGCCCCGGGGCACCCCCGCGCGGAAGCCCGTCGACAGGTCGTCGAGCACGGTGACCGAGTGCCCGGCTTCCAGCAGCCGGGCGGCCACCACGCCGCCGACATAGCCGGCGCCCCCGGTGACCAGCAGCTTCCTGCTCCGGGGACGCGCTTGCTCGTTGCTCACTGACTCGCTACCTCTCGCAGTCGCGTCGCCGCGGACTCCGGGGGGACATCGTTGACGAAGGCCCCCATACCCGACTCCGAGCCCGCGAGGAACTTCAGTTTGCCGGAGGTCCTGCGGATGGTGAAAAGCTCCAGATGCAGGGCGAAGTCCTGCCGGTCCGGCATACCGAAGGGCGCCTGGTGCCAGCCGGAGACATACGGCGTCGGCGGCTGGCCCTCGCCGAAGACCCGGTCGAAGCGGCGCAGCAGCTCCAGATAGACGTACGGGAACTCGGCGCGGGCGTCCTCGGCGAGGCCCAGCAGGTCGGGCACCCTGCGGCGGGGGTAGAGGTGCACCTCGTACGGCCAGTGCGCGGCGAAGGGGACGAACGCCGTCCAGTGCTCGCCGCTCAGCACGACCCGGCCGCCGTCGGCGATCTCGTCGGCGAGCACGTCGTCGAAGAGGTTGCGGCCGCCGGTGTGTTCGCGGTGGGCGGCCAGCGAGCGGAGCATCAGGTCGGTGCGCGGGGTGACGAACGGGTAGCCGTAGATCTGGCCGTGCGGGTGGCCGAGGGTGACCCCGATCTCCGCGCCACGGTTCTCGAACGGGTAGACCTGCACGACACCGGGCACCCGCGACAGGTCGCGGGTGCGGTCGGTCCAGGTGTCGAGCACGAGGCGGGCCGCGTCGGGGGTGAGGTCGGCGAAGGAGGCGTCGTGGTCGGAGGTGAAGCAGACCACCTCGCAGCGGCCCAGGCCGCCGGCCAGTGAGGGGAAGCGGTTCTCGAAGACCACCACCTCGTAGTCCGTGTCCGGGATCTCGCTGAGCCGGCCCTCGCGCGAGGGGCACAGCGGGCACTCGTCCGCGGGCGGGTGATAGGTGCGGCCCTGCCGGTGCGAGGCGACGGCGACGCTGTCACCGAGCAGCTTGTCGTACCGAATCTGGGAGGTGGTGGCGACGGGTGCCAGTGGGCGCGGATCGGTGGCGTGACGGACCACGGCGTCGGCCGAGTCGTAGTAGATCAGCTCACGGCCGTCCGCGAGCCGGGTCGGCGTCTTCTTCACCTTGGGGCACCTCACACCGCATCTACTCAACAGAACCGCACACAATGAATCACAACAGAACAGCACAGTCAATGCGCGGTGCCCTGTGAAGTGCGGATCGGTGGGAGAAGGGCGCGAAGAAGCCTCCGCGGGCACAACCGAACATTGCCGAACAGATCGTCACGCGCGGCGGCGGACCGGGGACGGGCGCGTCGGGGCCCCTGGCGGCCATGGATACGGGCGCGCCCGTATCCCGCGGAAACAGCGGCTACGGGCGGGGACGACCGGGAGCCGGGCTCAGCCCGCGGACTCCCCGGCGGCCCGGTCCAGCAGCCCCGTACGGGCCGCGAGCGCCGCCGCCTCCAGCCGGGACCCCACGCCCAGCTTCATCAGCACCCGCTGCACATGGGTGCGGGCGGTGCTGGGCGCGATCCGCATGCCCGCCGCGATCACCCGGGTGTCCTCGCCCTCGGCGACCCTGACCAGCACCTCGACCTCACGCGGAGTCAGCATCTCCAGCAGTCGCGCGCCCTCGTCGTCCGGCTGCCTGACCGGGTTGAGCAGCTCCGCGAACGCGCCCTGGAGCAGCACCTGGGACACCGCGACCTCACCGGTGCGCGCCTTGGCCATGGCCCGCTCGACGCCCTCGATCCGCTCGTCGTGCCGCACATAGCCGGAGGCGCCCGCCGCGAAGGCCGCCGCGATACCCCGGGGGTCGGGCACCGGACCGAGCACCACCACGGCCACGGCGGGCCGCTCGCGCTTGATCCGCGCCACCGCGTCGAAGGCGCCGGGCTCGGCCGGCGAAGCCGTGCCGAACAGGCACACCTCCGGCGACCTGCTCAGCACCAGCTCCGCCGCACCCGCGGCGGGAGCGCCCGCGGCCAGCACGCGGTGCCCGCGCAGCTTCAACGCCGAGGCCAGTGCCTCCGCCAGCAGCCGATGGTCGTCGACCACGACGAGCCGTACACCCATGTCGGGCATCCCCAATCCCCCCGGAGTCCGGACCACCACCGGCCCCCGTCCCCTACGCATACCGCCACCGGGCCGGTCCCAATCGTCCCCCGCCGCCGGACCACCTCACTGGCGGCGAAGCTACACGCTCCCCGCGTCCGCGCGCGCCCCCAACCGGCGGTTACAGCGGGAAATTCCGCGAGCGGCCGCCGGCCCGGGGGCGCTACGGCCGGGCTGTCCGCTCAGCCGTAGACCTGCACATACATCTGATCGTCGACGGAGGAGTAAATCGTCTTCGTCACGTAATAGAAGCGATCGTCGTGCCAGACGGCGTAGTCGTGCAGTCCGCCCGACTCCAGCCGGTCGTAGGCGTCCTTGGCGAAGGTCGCGTACGTCGTGATCGCGCCGGTCGCCGGGTCCAGGGTGACGAGCCGGCCCGCCACGTCGTAGCCCGGCCGCTCGTAGGCGAGGACCTTGCCGTCCTCGAAGCCCAGGCCGGTGATCTCGCGGTCGCCGCCGGGCTTGGCGATCCACTTCTGCTTGCCGTCGCCGAGGTTGAAGGCGGCGATGCCGCCGACCACCTTGCCGTCGCCGCCGGGCTCGGCGGCGAGCGTCAGATAGAGGGTGTCCTTGTCGACCAGGACGTTGTGCACCGACTGCTTCTCGGTGCCGTCGTCGTCGATGTCGTACTTCTTGGTGCCCAGCGAGACCCGCGACTGGAGGCGGCCGTCGACGACCGTCGCCACGTCGGTGTACGTCTCGTCCTCGGTGCCGAGGATCACCACAACGGGGTCGGTGGAGACGATCGCGTTGACCTCGGTGCCGGTCGGCGCGGTCCACGACCACTTGGGGCTGCCGTTCTTGGCCGGGTCGAGGACCTGCACCTTGTACGACTTGTAGTCGCAGTTGACGACTGCCACGAACTGCGCGCCGCCCGCGTAACCGTCGTCCTCGCAGTCGCCGTTGCCGGACCGCCACAGCACCTTCTGGTCCGTCAGCCGGTAGCCGATCGAGCCCTCCAGCCAGTCCACGCCGACCGTGTCGCCGCTGATCGCCATCTCGGAGTAGTCGAAGTCGCCCTTGTCGCCCGTGCTCCCGGGCAGGGTGGCCGACCACAGCGCCCGGCCCGCGTCGAGGTCGATCGCCATGATCTTCTCGCAGGTCGCGCCGTACTGGATGGCGGCGATGTGATGGTCGGATGAGTCCCGCGCCGCCGTGCAGTCGCCCTTGGAGGGCGCGGCGACCGTCCACGCCGGGGCGCCGGTCGCCAGGTCGTAGCCCACGACCTGGTCGATCTCGTTCTTCACCGCGTACTTGTCGGTGAACCAGATCCCCAGCGCGTCCTTGAGGTTGTCCTTGTCGGCCACCGGGTCGGCGTCCTTGTCCCACTTGAAGGACAGCTCGGAGCTGTGCGAGGTCGCGGTCGTCGGACCGCCGCTGGGCCCCTCGGAACTCGCCTGCGGTGCGGGCTTCCTGTCGCCGTCGCCACCCTTGGTCGCGAAGTACACCCCGCCGCCGACCACCAGCACGGCGGCGACCGCGGCCGCGACGATCGTCACCAGCTTCTTGTTCGACCGCCCGGGCGGCGGGGGCTGCTGGGCGTAGCCGAACAGCGCCTGCGGAGGCGGCGTCTGCCCGTAGCCGTACGGGTTCTGCGGCGGCGGGGTCCGGCCGTACGGCTGCTGTCCCGGCTGCCCCGGCTGACCGTACGGCGAGCCCTGGGCCGGGTAGCCGTAACCATTCTGCTGCGGGCCCCCCGCGTACGGCGGGGGCGTCTGCTGCGGGAACTGGCCCGGCGGAAAGGCTGCTTGGGTCGGCGCCGAGGCGTACGGGTTCTGGCCCGGCGGTACGGGCGTCGCGTACGGGTTCTCACCGCCGGGGGGCGGGGTGGCGGCCGGTCCCGGCGCGGGCGGCGGGGCCTGCGCCGGGTAGCCGTAACCGGCGGGCGGGGGCTGCGGCGCGCCCTGGGCCGGCGGCGGACCCTGCGGAGGAAGCGGCGGCACAGCGCCGTCGGACTTCCCGAACTGGGGCGGGTTTCCGGGGGGCGGTGGCGGCTGCGACATCAACAGGTCCTTCTTCGTTCCATTGCGGTCGGATCGGGCGGGCGGTCATTCTTTCTATCACCCGCCCCACAGGACGCCGCGGGCCGCCGCTGTACCGTTACCGGCCCGCTACACGTCCTCCGCGAGCTCCAGCCAGCGCATCTCCAGCTCCTCGCGTTCCTCGCGCAGCGCCCGCAGTTCGGCGTCGAGCGCGGCGACCTTCTCGAAGTCCGTGGCGTGGTCGGCGATCTGACTGTGCAGCTTGCTCTCGCGGTCGGCGGACTTGTCGAGTTGACGCTCGATGCGCTGGAGTTCCTTCTTCGCCGCCCTGGTGTCACCGGCCGGCTTCTCCTTGGCGCGCGCGGCGGGCGGCGGGGGCGCGGCGGCCTCCACCATCGCGCGGCGGCGCTCCAGATACTCGTCCACCCCGCGCGGCAGCATCCGCAGACTCGCGTCGCCGAGCAGCGCGAACACCCGGTCGGTGGTGCGCTCGAGGAAGTACCGGTCGTGGCTGATCACGACCATCGAGCCCGGCCAGCCGTCCAGCAGGTCCTCCAGCTGGGTCAGCGTCTCGATGTCCAGGTCGTTGGTCGGCTCGTCGAAGAAGAGCACATTCGGCTCGTCCATCAGCAGGCGCAGCAGTTGCAGCCGGCGCCGCTCGCCGCCGGAGAGGTCGCCGACCGGCGTCCACTGCTTCTCCTTGGTGAAGCCGAACTTCTCGCACAGCTGGCCTGCGGTCATCTCGCGGCCCTTGCCGAGGTCCACCCGCTGGCGGACGGCCTCCACGGCCTGGAGCACGCGCTGCGCCGGGTCCAGCTCGGCCACCTCCTGGGAGAGGTAGGCGAGTTTGACGGTCTTGCCGACGGTGATCCGGCCGGCGGCGGGCTGCCGGTCGCCGTCGGTCACGGCCGCCTCGGTCAGGGCCCGCAGGAAGGACGTCTTGCCCGAGCCGTTCACCCCGACCAGACCGATACGGTCGCCCGGCCCGAGCTGCCAGGTCAGATGCCGGATCAGCTGCTTGGGGCCCGCGGTGACGGTGACGTCCTCCAGCTCGAAGACGGTCTTGCCGAGCCGGGAGTTGGCGAACTTCATCAGCTCCGCGGTGTCGCGCGGCGGCGGCACGTCCTCGATCAGGGCGTTCGCCGCCTCGATCCGGAAGCGGGGCTTGGAGGTACGGGCGGGGGCGCCGCGGCGCAGCCAGGCCAGCTCCTTGCGGACGAGGTTCTGCCGCTTGCTCTCCTCGGTGGCCGCGATCCGCTCGCGCTCGGCCCGCGCGAAGACGTAGTCGCTGTAGCCGCCCTCGTACTCGTAGACCGTGGCGCGCTGCACGTCCCACATACGGGTGCACACCTGGTCGAGGAACCAGCGGTCGTGGGTGACGCAGACCAGGGCCGAGCGGCGGGCCCGCAGATGGCCGGCCAGCCAGGAGATGCCCTCCACGTCGAGGTGGTTGGTCGGCTCGTCCAGGACGATCAGGTCCTGGTCGTCGATCAGCAGCTTCGCGAGCGCGATACGGCGTCGCTCGCCGCCGGAGAGCGGGCCGATCACGGTGTCCAGGCCGTCGGGGAACCCGGGCAGGTCCAGGGCGCCGAACAGTCCGGTGAGGACGTCCCTGATCTTGGCGTCGCCCGCCCAGTCGTGGTCGGGCCGGTCGCCGACGATCTCGTGGCGCACGGTCGCCGCCGGGTCGAGGGCGTCGTGCTGGGTGAGGACGCCGAGCCGCAGGTTGCTCAGGTGGGTGACGCGGCCGGTGTCCGGGTCCTCCAGCTTCGCGAGGATACGGATCAGGGTCGTCTTCCCGTCGCCGTTGCGGCCCACGACGCCGATGCGCTCTCCTTCGGAGACGCCCAGGGAGAGGGATTCGAGCAGGGTCCGCGTGCCGTATGTCTTGCTGACGGCTTCGACGTTGACGAGGTTGACGGCCACTTCCGTGTGTCTCCAGGGATTGGGGTGCGAGGGTTTCAGCGTAGTCGCGGTGTTCGGGACGCGAGGCCGCCGGCGGCGAGGACGGGGCCCGGGAGGACGGAGAGCCGGATTCCCCTCCGCACGGGCGGGCGAAGCGAGGTGGGTGTACCCCGGGCGAAGCTCTGGTGGGGGTACCCCCAATGCCGTCAAGTTTGGGGGTTGGGTTGTTGGGGTTGGGGTGTTTGTGGGACAGCGGGGGCAGGGCCCCGCTACGGATATGGGTGTCGAGTCCGGATCCGTGGAGGGGCCCTGCTGTGTCTGAGTCTGTCATTACTCGTTCGGTGGCCGCAGGTGCCGGGTGTTTCGCGCCGGGGCATCTGGGGCCGTTGACGTGGCTGCTGCCGTTCTCCGTGGTCGATGAGGTTTTGGCGCGGACGGGCCGGGTGCAGCGGCGGGTGCGTGATCTGCCGGCCCGGGTGGTGGTCTATCTGCTGGTCGCGCAGGGGTTGTGCGGGTCGGTGTCCCTGGGGGCGGTGTACCGGATGGCGGGTGCCGCGCTCGGTGGCGCGGGGTTGCCGGACCCGACCCGGCAGGGCCTGCACGCGGCGCGGGTGCGGCTGGGGTCGCGTCCGCTGCAGTTGCTGTTGCGCGAGTTGTGCCGTCACCCGGCCGCGGTGCCGCAGCCGTGGCGGGGCCTTGAGGTCTGCGCGGTCGACGGCACGGTCCTGGCCGTCCCGGACAGTGCGGCCACCCGGGCCTGGCTGGGCAAGCACAAGCACCGCTACGGCACGGCGGGCTATCCGCTGGTGCAGGTGATCGCCTTGGTCTACTGCTCCACCCGCACCCTGGCCGATGCGGTCTTCGGCCCGGTCTCAGGCCGGGAGTTCGTTCCGGCCCGGCGGCTGCTGCGCAGCCTGCACGCGGGAATGCTGGTCCTGCTCGACGCGGGGTTCGACGCGGCCGGGTTCCTGTCGGATCTGGTCGCCACCGGGGCCGACTTCACGGTGCGGCTGCCCCGCACCGCCCGCCTGCCGGCCCTTCAGCGCTACCCCGACGGCTCATGGCTGACGCTGCGGGCCGGCCGCGAAGTCCGCGCGATCGCCGTCACCGTCCAGGTCACCACCGACCAGGGCACCCGCACCAGCACATGGCTGCTGGCCACCAGCCTGCTCAACTGGCGCACCCATCCCGCCGACGCGATCGCCGCCTGTTACCACGACCGGTGGGAAGTCGAGGAGACGTTCTGCTCGGTCAAGTCCACGATGCTCGGCGGCCGGGTCCTGCACTGCACTACCCCAGCCGGCCTGGCCCAGGAGATCCATGCCCTGCTGATCAGCTACCAGCTCCTGCGCCTGGTCATGGCCCGCGCCGGGACCGCCGCAGGGCTGCCCTGCACCGCGATGGGCTTCACCCTGGCCCTGCGTGAAACCGTCAACGGCATCACCACCGCCACCGAGATCGACGGTCCCCCAGACGCCCGACTGCTCGGCGCGGTCGGCACCTACCTCCGCGACCACCCACTACCCCCACGCCGCCTGCGGATATACAACCGCCTCGTCAAACGATCCCTGTCCAAATACGCCGCCGGCAAGATCGGCAACGGCAAGAAACGCCAGACCGTCCCCACCGGCACCGCCCACATCACCGCAACCATCAACCACAACAGCCCAAACTCCCACCCCCACCAGCCCAAACGCCAAACTTGACGGCATTGGGGGTACCCCCAGGCGGAGCTTTGGGGGAGCTGGGAAACACCCGCGCCGCGAGGTGCGGCACCCGCACGGACGTGCACCCGGGACGAAAGGCCGCGACGGATCAGCGCAGCACCGTGGCTCCGGGCGCCGGCGAGCCCGCCGCCCGGGCCGAAGGCCCGAGCGTCGTCGCGATCTTCACCGCCGTGTCCGCGTCGGGCGCGAGGAACGCGCACGTCGGCCCGGACCCGGACACAAGGCCCGCCAGGGCCCCCGCGTCCGTTCCCGCCGCCAGTGTCCCGGCCAGCCCCGGCCGCAACGACAGCGCCGCCGACTGAAGATCGTTCGCCAGCGCCCCGGCGAGCGCGTGCGCGTCCCCGTCGGCCAGCGCGGCCAGCAGCTTCGGGTCGGCCACGGGAGGCGGCACGTCCGCCACCCCGTCCCCCGCCCCCTGCTCCCGGCGGAGCCGGTCGCACTCCTGGTACACCGCCGGTGTCGACAGCCCGCCGTCGGCCGTGGCGAACACCCAGTGGAAGTTCCCGCCCACCTCGATCGGGGTGAGCCGCTCCCCGCGCCCGAGGCCGAGCGCCGCTCCCCCGACCAGGCTGAACGGCACGTCGCTGCCGAGTTCCCCGCAGAGTTCCAGCAGCTCGGGCAGGGGCGTGTGCAGCCCCCACAGCGTGTCGCAGGCCAGCAGCGCCGCCGCGCCGTCCGCGCTGCCGCCCGCCATGCCCCCGGCGACGGGGATGTCCTTGGCGATGTGCAGATGCACGGCCGGTGCGATGCCGTGCCGCTCGGCGAGCGCGACGGCCGCCCGGGCGGCGAGGTTCGAGGCGTCGAGCGGCACGGACCCCACGTCACGGCCCTCGGCGGTGATCCGCAGCTCATCGGCCGATGTCGCCGTCACATGGTCGTACAGCCCGACGGCCAGAAAGACGTTGGCCAGATCATGGAACCCATCGGATCGTCGCCCACCGACGGCGAGCTGGACATTGACCTTGGCGGGCACACGTACGGTGACGGCGGTCACGGGCGGAAACTCCTCAGTCGGTACGACAGTAAGGCGATCGGCGAAACGGCGGGCGATACGGCGGAACAACGCGTTCAACGGACAACAGCATGGAACGACGACCCAAAAAGACGGCTAAGCCGGCTTGTGCTCGGCGATGGCGGCGAACTCCTCGACGGTCAGCGCCTCGCCCCGAGCCTGCGGCGAGACCCCGGCGGCGACCAGCGCGGCCTCCGCCGCCGCCGCGGAGCCGGCCCACCCGGCCAGCGCCGCCCGCAGCGTCTTGCGCCGCTGCGCGAAGGCCGCGTCCACCGCCGCGAACACCTCCTGGCGGGTCGCCGTCGTCCGGGGCGGATCGTGCCGTACGAGCGAGACCAGGCCGGAGTCCACGTTCGGCGCGGGCCAGAAGACGCTGCGCCCGATCGCGCCGGCCCGCTTCACCTCGGCGTACCAGTTCGCCTTCACCGACGGCACCCCGTACACCTTGTTGCCCGGCTTCGCGGCGAGCCGGTCGGCGACCTCGGACTGCACCATGACGAGGGTGCGCTCGATGCTCGGGAAGGTCGCGAGCATGTGCAGCAGCACCGGCACGGCCACGTTGTACGGCAGATTCGCGACCAGGGCGGTGGGCGGCGGCCCGGGCAGCTCGGCGACCTGCATCGCGTCGCTGTGCACGAGCGCGAAACGTTCCGCCCGCCCCGGCATCCGGGCGGCCACGGTCGCGGGCAGCGCGGCGGCCAGCGTGTCGTCGATCTCGATCGCGGTGACCCGGTCGGCCGCCTCGAGCAGCGCCAGCGTCAGCGACCCGAGTCCGGGCCCGACCTCGACCACGGTGTCCGCGGGCCGCACCCCGGCGGTGCGCACGATCCGCCGCACGGTGTTCGCGTCGATGACGAAGTTCTGGCCGCGCTGCTTGGTGGGGCGTACACCCAGCGCCGCGGCCAGCTCGCGGATGTCGGCCGGTCCGAGCAGGGCGTCGGGGTCTGTCGTACTCACAACCGCAAGAGTACGGGGCCGCCGCGGGGCCCTCAGTACGCGAACGCCCTCGCGGTGTTCGCCGCGATCGCCGCGGCGAGGGTGTCCTCGTCCACGGCCCGGGCCGCGGCCATCGCCCGCACCGTGAGCGGGATGAGATAGGGCGCGTTCGGACGGCCCCGGTACGGGACGGGCGTGAGGAAGGGCGCGTCGGTCTCCACCAGCAGCCGGTCCAGCGGCGCCACGGCCACGGCGTCCCGCAGATTCTGCGCCGACTTGTAACTGACCGTGCCCGCGAAGGACAGGTAGTAACCCTGCTCGGCGCACTTCGCGGCCATGGCCGCGTCCCCGGAGAAGCAGTGGAAGACGACCGTGTCGGGGGCGCCCTCCTCGTCCAGGATCCGCAGCACGTCGTCGTGGGCCTCCCGGTCGTGGATCACCAGAGCCTTCCCGTACCGCTTGGCGATCTCGATGTGACGGCGGAAGGAGTACTGCTGGGCGGCCACGCCCTCGGGGCCCGTACGGAAGTAGTCGAGGCCGGTCTCGCCGACGCCGCGGACCTGAGGAAGCGCGGCCAGTTCGGCGATCGCCTCCAGGGCCGCGTCCAGGGCTGCCGTTCCGCCCGCCTCGCGCTCGCCCTGCCGGGACCAGTCTCCCTCGGGTTCGCCGTGCACGATGCGGGGCGCTTCGTTGGGGTGCAGGGCCACCGTCGCCCAGATGTCGTCGTGGGCGGCCGCCGTCTCCGCCGCCCAGCGCGAACCCTTGAGGTCGCAGCCGACCTGGATCAGCGTGCCGACACCCACCGCCGCGGCCCGCGCGAGCGCGTCGGCGACCGTACCGGACTGCATGTCCAGGTGGGTGTGCGAGTCGGCGACCGCGACCCGCAGCGGTTCCGGCGCGGGCGGGGCCGTGTTCCTGTCGTTCTTGCCGTCCTGGCCGTCCTGGCCGTCCTTGCCGTCCTGGCCGTTCTTGCCGTCCTTACGGGCCCGGTCCTTGTTCGTCGCCATGATCCGCATCCTAAGGACGCGAAACGGCCCTTGGGGACGGGCGGCGGCCGCACATGGACCCGAAGGCCCACGTCCTAAGGACGCGAACCGGACCCTATGACGCGAACCGGCCCTCAGACAGCGCCGTGCTTGGCCGCCACCACGGCGTCGAACACATCCCGCTTCGGCACCCCGGCGGCCGCCGCCACCGCCGCGATCGCCTCCTTGCGGCGCTCCCCGGCCGCCTCCCTGGCGGCGACCCGCCGGACCAGCTCGGCCGGCTCCAGATCGGCGGGCCCCGGCGCGGGGGCGCCCTCCACCACGACGGTGATCTCGCCGCGTACCCCGAGCGCCGCCCACTGCGCCAGCTCCTCCAGCGGGCCCCTGCGCACTTCCTCGTACGTCTTGGTGAGCTCCCGGCAGACCGCGGCCCGCCGGTCGGGGCCGAACGCCTCGGCCATCGCGGCCAGGGTGTCGTCGATGCGGTGCGGGGCCTCGAAGTACACCAGGGTGCGCCGGTCCGCCGCGACCTCCTTGAGCCGGGCCAGCCGCTCCCCCGCCTTGCGCGGCAGGAAGCCCTCGAAGCAGAAGCGGTCCACCGGCAGCCCTGACACGGCCAGCGCGGTCAGCACGGCGGACGGGCCGGGCACCGCCGTGACCCGGATACCGCGCTCCACGGCCGCGGCGACCAGCCGGTAGCCCGGGTCGGACACGGACGGCATGCCCGCGTCCGTCACCAGGACGACCCGGGCGCCGCCCTCCAGGGCCGTCACGAGTTCCGGGGTGCGGGCCGACTCGTTGCCCTCGAAGTACGACACGACGCGGCCGGTCGTCTCCACGTCGAGGGCCTGGGTCAGCCGGCGCAGCCGCCGGGTGTCCTCGGCGGCGACGATGTCCGCGCCGCGCAGCTCCGCGCAGAGGCGCGGGGGGGCGTCGTCGGGGTCGCCGATGGGAGTGCCGGCCAGTACGAGGACGCCTGCGGCTGAGCTGTTCACGACGACAGTTTCCCACCCGTCCGCCCCTCGCCGTCCCCCGCCGGGCGCGCGCGGACCGCGCTCGCACCCCGGGGAGCGGACCGGGCCCGAGCGGCGTACCGGACGCGACGGAGGCTGGTACGGCGGGCGGAGTGGAAAGTTGTGACACGGAATACCGGACAAAAACACCTCGCCGTCGCACACCACATGGCAATCACAGACCCTTTCCCTACGATGGCCCGGTGACGAGTGAGACCGCGACGCAGGACCGGCCCGACGAGGACGTCCGGGCCGAGGCGGAGCCGAGCGCATGGGCGCGACGGCTCCGCAGGTTCGGGTATGCGGAGCGGCCGCATACAGACACCCGGGAGCGCCTGGTCCCGCCCTTCCCCGAACCGGGGACCCGGATGTGGGAGGTGCTGGGCCTCAGTCCCGGCATGGCCCACCGGGTGGCCAGGTGGATGGGCTGGCTCGGCCCCCTGCTCGTCGCCACCTTCGCGGGAGCGATCCGCTTCTGGCACCTGGGCAACCCGCGCGAGGTCGTCTTCGACGAGACGTACTACGCCAAGGACGCCTGGTCCCTGCTGAAGCTGGGCTACGAGGGCACCTGGCCCGACGGCAAGGTCGTCAACCCCCAGCTGCTGGCCCACCCCCAGGTGATCCCGCTCTCCGACGCCCCCGGCTATGTCGTCCACCCGCCGGCCGGCAAGTGGGTGATCGCGGTCGGCGAGTGGATGTTCGGCCTGAACCCCTTCGGCTGGCGCTTCATGATGGCGCTGCTCGGCACGCTGTCCGTGCTGATGCTGTGCCGTATCGGGCGCCGGATGTTCCGCTCGACGGCGCTCGGCTGCGTGGCGGGCACGCTGATGGCGGCGGACGGCCTGCACTACGTGATGAGCCGGATCGCCCTGCTCGACCTGGTCATCATGTTCTTCGCGCTTGCCGCGTTCGGCTGTCTGCTGGTCGACCGGGACTGGTCACGGGCCAGACTGGCCGCGGCGCTGCCGGTGGACGACGACGGCTTCGCGGGCCCCGACCATCACACCGGCTCCCGCAAGGGCATGGGCTGGCGTCCCTGGCGGATCGCGGCGGCCGTCTTCCTGGGCCTGGCCGCGGCGAGCAAGTGGAACGGCCTGTACTTCCTGGCCTTCTTCATCGTGCTGACCCTCGCCTGGGACATCGGTTCGCGCCGTCTGGCGGGGGCCAAGCACCCGCGGCTGGCGATGCTGCGCAAGGACTTCGGCTGGTCACTGCTGACGATGATCCCCGGCGCCCTGGTGACGTATCTGCTGACCTGGACCGGCTGGTTCATGTCGAGCAACGGCTACGGCCGCACCTGGGCCAACGGCCGCGGCGGCACCTGGTCGTGGATTCCGGCCCCGATCCGCAGCCTGTGGCACTACGAGTACCAGGTCTACCAATTCAACGTGGGCCTGCACACCCCGCACCCGTACCAGTCCAACCCGTGGAGCTGGATGGTGCTCGGCCGGCCGGTCTCGTACTACTTCGAGTCGCCGAAGAACGGTGAGGACGGCTGCCACACCGCGAGCGGCTGTTCGCGGGAGATTCTGGCGCTGGGCACCCCGCTGCTGTGGTGGTCGGCGTGTTTCGCGCTGCTGTATCTGCTGTACCGGTGGGTGATGCGCCGCGACTGGCGGGCGGGCGCGATCCTGTGCGCGGCCGGCGCCGGTTATCTGCCGTGGTTCCATTACCAGGACCGTACGATCTTCTACTTCTACGCGGTCGCCTTCGTCCCCTACCTGTGTCTCGCGGTGGCGATGATGGTCGGCGCTTTCCTCGGCCCACCCGGGTCGACCGAGGGCCGCCGGATGTGGGGCGCGGTGGGCGCGGGCACCCTGGTTCTGCTCATCATCTGGAATTTCATCTATTTCTTCCCGATCTACACAGGTATGACGATCCCCTATTCCGGCTGGCAGGCCAGAATGTGGTTCGACTCCTGGATCTGACCAGGTAGAGGGCTTTCCGGATCGTATGGTTTCAGTACGAGTCCGTTAACCGATCGAGACCTTGGTCCACAGGCTCCTCCCGTAGGGTGCTTGAGCGCGTTCCCTGAACGCGTTCAATGGGGAGGGGTGGGACCGGTGCCCATGGCACGGGGAATCAAGATCGGCATCATCGGGGCGGTGTTCGCCGGAATGCTGGGCGTCGCCGGTTACGGCGCCTACAACATCTACTCGTCGCTGGACGGCGCCGGAGGCGGTGGCAGCGGAGGAAGCGGCGGCTCGGCACAGAGCGTCGCCACCCCCGTCAACACCGCGCCGCCGAGCCTGAAGGAGGTCACCGACACCGCGGAGGACTTCCTGACCGCCTGGTCGTCGGGCGACACGGCGGGCGCCGCCAAGCTGACCGACTCCCCCCGGACCGCGACGGCCGCCCTCGCCGGGTACAAGGACCAGGCCCATGTGACGAAGGTGGACATCACCCCCGGCACGCCGGCCGACACCCGGGTGCCGTTCACCGTCCGGGCCACCGTCACGTACAAGGACATCACCCAGCCGTGGTCGTACGCGTCCTCGCTGAAGGTCGTGCGCGGCTCCGACGGCAAGCCGGCCGTCCAGTGGGCGCCCTCCGTGCTCCACCCCGACCTCCAGGCGGGCGACACGCTGATCACCGGCCCGGCGAAGTCCCCCGACGTGGACGTCATCGACCGCGACGGCAAGGTGATGGACCCGGCCAAGTACCCCTCGCTGACCCAGATCTTCGCCTATCTGCGCGGCCACTACGCGGCCGGACTGCACGCGGGCACCCCAGGCGTCGAGACGTACATAGAAAACGCGGACGACGAGCAGACCAAGACCCTGGACGTGCTGCGCAAGGGCGTCAACGCCAAGCTCAGGACGACGCTGGACGCCGGCATCCAGGCGGCGGCCGAGAAGGCGGTGAAGACGGAGGCCAGTTCCGGGGTGACCGCGCTCGACACCCTGACCGGCGGCATCCTGGCCGTCGCCTTCAACCCCGCCACCGGCCAGAACCTCGCCCTTCAGGCCAACGAGGCACCGGGCTCGACCTTCAAGATCGTGACGGCGACCGCGCTGCTCAACAAGGGCCTGACCCCGCAGACCCACTCGCAGTGCGTCAGCGGCTACGCCCGCCCGATGGGCAAGCCCTACACCAACGTCACCCGGGACAACCTCGACGCCACCCTGGAGTGGGACTTCGCCCAGTCCTGCAACACCGGCTTCATCCGCCTGGCGGACAACATCGGCCCCACCACCCTGGCCGACACCGCCGGCCGCTACTACGGCCTCGGCTCGACCTGGTACGTCGGCACGCCCACCAGCGACGGCCAGATACCCGGCGGCACCGGTGACGAGCTGACCTCGGAGATGATCGGCCAGGGCCAGGTGCTGATGACCACGCTCAACATGGCCTCGGTCTCCGCCACCGTCCGCAACGGACAGTTCCACCAGCCGTCGATCCTCCAGGACTCCAGCGTCATCGAGAAGCGCACCGCCATCAGCACCTCGCCGCTGCCCCCCGGTGTGCAGAGCGGCCTCCAGCAGATGATGCGCGCGACCGTCACCGGCGGCACCGCCTACGCGACCATGCACACCTTCGGCGGCGTCGTCGGCGCGAAGACCGGCTCGGCCGAGGAGAACCAGGGCCAGCCCAACGGCTGGTTCACCGCCTACCACGACCATGTGGCGGCGGCCGCCCTGGTCATGAGCGGCGGCCACGGCGGCGACTCCGCGGGCCCGATCGTCGCCTCGGTCCTGCGCGCCGGATCGTGAACGCGGGCGGGACCGGCCGCGGTTCCGCGGACGGGACCGCGCGCGGAAGCGGAGCCGCGCCGATGCCGCACGCGGCTGCTGATGCTCCAGGGGCTGGCCGTCCCGCTGGTCGCGGTCACGGACAGGCGCGGTGAACTCCTCACTCGGCTAAGGCCGGTGGCGCTGCGCGGACTGCTCGGCGGGGCACTGTCGATCATCGCCTACGGGCTGGTGCTGGGGGCGCAGACGCGGGCCGATCTCGCGCCGGTCGCCGCTCTGCGGGAGACCTCGATCATCGCGGGCGCGGCCATCGGCGCGCTCTTCTTCAAGGAGCGCTTCGGCCGGCCCCGGCTGGTGGCGGCCGCCGTGGTGGTCACCGGCATCGGGCTGATGCTGCACGCCGGTCGAGTCCGCGCCGAGCGGCTCTCAGCGCGCGTCGAGCGGCCCCCGGTGCGCGTCGAGCGCGTCGGTGAAGCCCTGGTTGCTGCCGAGGATGCCGCCGTCGACCGGGAGGGTGACGCCGGTGATCCAGGCCGCGTCCATGGAGGCGAGGAAGGTGACGGCGGCCGCGATGTCGGAGGGTTCGCCGATCCGGCCGAGCGGGTAGGCGCCCGCCGCCGCGTCGAGCACGTCCTCGCGGCCCGCCCAGGCGGGGGTGCGGATGGTGCCGGGCGCCACCAGGTTGACGCGGACTCCGCCGGGCGCCGCCTGCACGGCCAGCGTGCGGGTCAGCGAGATCAGTCCGGCCTTGGCGGCGCTGTAGGAGTGGTTGCCGAAGTACGAGAGCCCGTTGACCGACCCGATGTTGACGATCGCGCCGCGCCTGTCCGGGGCGGCGGCCAGATACGGCAGCGCGGCGCGCGAGCAGCGCATGGCTCCGGTCAGTGTGATGTCGAGGTCGAGGTGCCAGTCCGCGTCGGACTCCCCGGTGAAGTCCACATGGTGCTCGCTGCACGAGTAGGCGTTGTTGACCAGGACGTCCAGGGTGCCGAAGAGGTCCACCGCGTGCGCGACCGCCGCGTCGACGGACGTACGGTCGGCGACATCGCAGCGCACCGCCTCGGCGCGCCCCCCGTCCGCCCTGATCGCGGCGGCCGTACGGCCGGCGGCCTCCTCGTTCACATCGGCGATCAGCACGTTCGCGCCCTCTGCCGCGAACCGCCTGGCCGTCGCCTCACCGATCCCGCGGGCCGCACCCGTCACCACCACGCCGTACGTGCCGAAGCGTCCCATCGGGTCAGCGTAGGCACTCCCGTACGGCCCTGACCAGAGCCTGGGCGCGGGGATCGGCGGTCACGTTCTTCTGCATGCCGTTGGTGACGTAGCCGAAGCCGATGCCCGCGTCGGGGTCCGCGAAGCCCAGTGAGCCACCGCGTCCGGGGTGGCCGAAGGAGCCGGGGCCGAGCAGCGGGGAAGCGGAGCCGTGCAGCATGTAGCCGAGGCCGAACCGGGTGTCGACGACCAGCACCCGGTCCGGCCCCTCGGAGTGCGCGGTGCGGGCGGCGGCGGCCGTGGCGGGCGTGAACAGCCGTCCGGCGCCGGTGACATCGCCGATCAGGGCGGCGTAGAAGCGGGCCAGCGCGCGGGCGGTCGCGATGCCGCCGGAACCGGCCAGCTCGGCGGCCCGGTAGGCGGGGTCGTTCTCGTCGGGGAGCGGGGTGATGGCCGCGAAGGCGCGGTTGGTCAGCGACGCGGGGTCGGCGTAGGCGTCCTGCACCGACCGCTTCGGCCGGGCGCGCAGAGTGCCGGACGCGGCCGGCGCGGGCGTGGCGACGGCGCCGATCCGGCCCACCCGGTGCTCCTGGCCCGGCGGCAGACCGATCCACAGGTCGAGTCCGAGCGGGCGGGTGATCTCCTCGGCGGCGTACTGTCCGATCGTCCGACCGGACGCCCTGGCGACCAGCTCACCGAGCAGCCAGCTGTAGGTCTGCGCGTGGTAGCCGTGCGCGGCGCCGGGCGGGAAGAGCGGCTGCTGGGCGGCCACCGCGCGCGGTCCCGAACCGCCGTCCAGGGCCTGCCGCGGGGTGAGCGGGGTGTCCAGCGCGGGCACCCCGGCCCGGTGCGCGAGCACGTCCCGCACGGTCACCCGCTCCTTGCCGCGCGCCGTGAACTCCGGCCAGTACGCGCCCACCGGCGCGTCCAGGTCCAGCCGGCCGCGCTGGTGGAGCAGCAGCAGACAGGCGGCGGCCACGCCCTTGGTGGCCGACCGTACGGTCTGCGCGGTGTCCTCGGCCCACGGCGGCCCGCCGTCGAAGGCGGAGTCGCCCGCCCACAGGTCCACGACCTTGCGGCCCTGGTGGTAAAGCGTGAAGGCCGCGCCGTGCTCGCCCCTGTGCGAGAAGTTGCGGGCGAAGGCGGCGCGTACCGCCTCCCACCCGCCCTCCGCCGTGCCGTGGACGTCCGCGCGAACATCCCCGTGTATGTCCCCGCGGACGTCCCCATGGCCCGTGACCTGGTGGTCCATTGCGTGCTCAGCCTCCCGCCGCCCCCTGCCATCCGTACTCCTTGATCGTACGAACCGATCGTACGAGGACGGCGCCGGGGAACGCGGCGGGCCCGTGACGGGACCGCGTCCCGGTCGTGGTGACCCGGGAGCGGCCCCGTGACGGGCCCGGTGGGGGGATCCGCTGTCTACCTGCTAGGTGTTACGACAGCGGCGGGTACGCGTTCTGGACCAGCTGACGGAACTGGGCCGAGAACCAGTCACCGGCGAGCGGAGCGTTCGCCAGGGCACCGGAGGCGTTGTTGCCGTTGCGGGCGTTGCCCGTGTAGGTCGGGTCGCACATCCGGTCGAAGCCCTTGCCCTGGTCGTTCGCGATGGCAGAGCTGGAACCGTCCGACTCACCCGGAGGCTTCACCCAGACGTAGGCGTCGATACCGGTCGCCGGAGCGGCGGTGGGACGGGCGCCAAGGCCGGCACCGGACTGGTTGCACCAGTTACCGGCGTGGATGCGGCGGTCGATACGGCCACCGTCGATGTAGGTGTCGACCGAGGTCGTGGGACCCGCAGCCTTGGGACGAGCGGTGCCGCCCCAGCCGTTGCGGGAGGTGTCGATCAGCATGCCGATGTCGGACTTGAAGCCGATGCTGATGAGCTCCGTGCGGAAGGCCTGCGCGAACGACTGCTCGTCCACGTAGTTGTTCCAGTCGACCCACTTGGACTGACGGACCGAGGTGCCGTTCACGGAGTCCGTGACCTTGAAGTACGGCTCGGTGGTCGCGCCGTAGTTCGCCGTGTTGATGATGAAGCCCTGCACGTTGGCAACGGTGGCGCCGCTGGTCGTGGAGGCCTTCAGGAACTCCTGCGCGGTCGGGACGAAGTTGCTGTCCCAGCCGAGCCAGGCGTGGTGGCCGGCGTCGATGTAGTTGTAGGTGTTGCCGATCGCGCCCAGCTTGGCAAGCGCGTAGCCGACACCCTTCTCGTAGTTGCCGTTCGCCTTCATGGTCACGCAGGCGTCCGTCGAACCGTCGGTGCCGCCCGCGTTGGTGGTGATGTTGGGCAGCGAGTCGGGCTCAATGATGTTGACGATCCGCAGACCGGCGTACTTGGAGTTCGACTCCAGCGCGGCGATCGGGTCGATGTACTGGCTCTCGTACTTGGGGAGGTCGGTCGGCGACAGCTCACCGTTCGACGCCAGGGCGGCGCAGTCACGGCCGGGCAGGTCGTAGATGACAACCTCGAACGTCAGCGGCTGGCCGTTGGCCTGGGCAACCGCCTCGTCGAGGTGCGCCTTCAGACCCATGCCACCGTTGATGCCGTTGATCGCGGCGATCCGGTCCATCCACACCGCGGTGGAGGCGTTGGCGACGGCCGAGCCGCCGTCAGCGGCGGCCTTCGCGGACCACTCCGGGTTGACGTAACCCTTGGCACCGACATACGGGTTGTCGACCCGCGGTCCGGTGGGGGGGTTGGTCGGAGGCGTGGTGGGAGGCGTCGTCGGCGGAGTGGTCGGCGGAGTGGTCGGCGGCTTCGTCGTCGGCGGCGTCGTGGGAGGCGTCGTCGGCGGCGTCGTCGGCGGCTTCGTCGTCGGAGGCGTGGTCGGCGGCGTGGTGGGAGGCGTGCCGCCGCCACAGGTGACGCCGTTCAGCGTGAAGGACGTCGGCACGGCGTTCGTACCGCTGTACGACCCGTTGAAGCCGAAGTCCGTGGAAGCGCCGGTCGCCAGGCTCCCGTTGTAGGAAAGGCTGGCCGCGGTGACGTTCTTACCCGACTGGGTGATCGTCGCGTTCCAGCCCTGGGTGACCTGCTGGTTGCCGGCGAACGACCAGCCGACGTTCCAACTGGTGATGGCCGAGCCGCTGTTGGTCACAGTGACGTTGGTGGTGAAGCCCACGTCCCACTGGCTCTGCACGGTGTATTTGACGGAGCAGCCGGTGGTGGCCGCCGAGGCGGTCGTGGTGCTCATCGCAGCCACTGCGCTGCCGGCGACGACGACGAGCGCGCCAGCGGCCAGTGCAGCAGTTCTGCGTCGGACTGTCGGGACTGCCATGTGCGAACAACCTCCATAGGGGGGATGGACCGTCGAAGCTGCTTCGAAAGGTCATGGGAGGTGGTGCTGTGGTGCGGTGTTTCGGTTACACGCTCTTAACGTGGGAGCGCTCCCATAGTGGAGAGCCGCCTTGCTCCTGTCAATGCTTGAAGCGCGAGAAGGACGGAAAGCCCGGGAGGGAAGCGAGTCGCGCCACAGCCCCGCAGGGGGCGGGCGTCTCTTCCCGGAGGCGGGACCCGGGGCGCCGCTGACTGTTCGTCAAGAGGTGTACGGACCAGCGCAGTTCATGGTTCGCCGGACGTACGGACGTGCACGTGCGCCGCCGTGCGCACAGAGCCGGGACGCGCTCCGACGCCGGTCGGCCGGGGGCACGCGCGGGCGTCGCGCGTAGGGGTACGGACCCTCCTCGCGCGCCGCGGAGCCGAGTTCGCCGGCGCACGACCGCTGACCGCTCGGGCCCGCTCGCGTACGGTGCTACTGGCGGGTTGACCGGCGAGTAGCTACGGACAGGGAGCGGGCGGATGGCGCTGGACGCGGACGTCGTGGTGGTGGGCGCGGGGCTGGCCGGACTGGTGGCCACCGCCGAACTGGCGGCGGCGGGACGGAAGGTGATCCTGCTCGACCAGGAGCCGGAGGCGTCGCTCGGCGGCCAGGCGTTCTGGTCGTTCGGCGGGCTGTTCCTCGTCGACTCGCCGGAGCAGCGGCGGATGCGGATCAAGGACAGCGCGGAACTCGCCTGGCAGGACTGGCTGGGCACAGCCGGCTTCGACCGGCCGGAGGACCACTGGCCGCGCCGCTGGGCGCGCGCGTACGTCGACTTCGCCGCGGGCGAGAAACGGACCTGGCTGCGCGAGCGCGGAGTGCGGCTCTTCCCGGTGGTCGGATGGGCCGAGCGGGGTGGTTTCCTGGCCACGGGACCGGGTAATTCCGTACCGCGCTTCCACATCACCTGGGGAACGGGTCCCGGCGTGGTCGCGCCCTTCGAGCAACGGGTGCGGGACGCGGTCGCGCGCGGCCTGGTCCAGTTGCGCTTCCGGCACCGGGTGACCGGGCTGACCAGGACCGGCGACGCCGTCGACGGGGTGACCGGCGAGGTGCTGGCGCCCAGCGGCGCGGAGCGCGGGCGGGCCAGTTCACGGGAGGTGGCGGGCGAGTTCGCGCTGCGCGCGCAGGCGGTGATCGTCACGTCCGGCGGTATCGGCGGCAACCACGAACTGGTGCGGGCGGCCTGGCCGGAGCGGCTGGGCACACCGCCGCGCAGGCTGCTCTCCGGCGTCCCGGCCCATGTGGACGGGCTGATGCTGGGCGTCGCGGAGGACGCGGGCGGCAGGCTGATCAACGGCGACCGCATGTGGCACTACACCGAGGGCATCGAGAACTGGGACCCGATCTGGGCCCGGCACGGTATCCGTATCCTGCCCGGGCCGTCCTCGCTGTGGCTGGACGCGACAGGCCGACGGCTGCCGGTGCCGTACTTCCCCGGCTTCGACACGCTCGGCACCCTCGAACACATCATGACCACCGGGCACGAATACACCTGGTTCGTCCTCACGCAGAAGATCATCGAGAAGGAGTTCGCACTGTCGGGCTCGGAACAGAATCCGGACCTGACCGGGAAGAGCGTACGGGAGGTGCTCAAACGGGTGCTGCCCGGCGCGCCGGGTCCGGTGGAGGCGTTCAAACGGCACGGGGCGGACTTCGTGGTGGAGCGCGAACTGGGCGCGCTGGTACGGAGGATGAACGCGCTGACCGGTGACGACCTCATCGACGAGGCCCGGCTGCGGGGCGAGATCGAGGCGCGCGACCGGGAGATCGCCAACACGTATACGAAGGACCTCCAGGTCACGGCGATCCGGGGGGCGCGGAACTACCTCGGGGACAAGCTGATCCGCACGGCCTCGCCGCACCGGCTGCTCGATCCGAAGGCGGGGCCGCTGATCGCGGTGCGGCTGCACATCCTCACGCGCAAGTCGCTCGGGGGGCTGGAGACGGATCTCGACGGGCGGGTGCTGCGGGGTGGCCCGGCCGGCGGGGCGGGTGCCCTGGCCGGCGGGGCGGTGGGGGCCGAGGCCGGGGGCGAGGGCGGTCGCGGGGAGCCGCTGCCGGGGCTGTACGCGGCGGGCGAGGCGGCCGGTTTCGGCGGTGGCGGCATGCACGGCTACCGGTCGCTCGAAGGGACGTTCCTGGGCGGCTGCCTCTTCTCCGGCCGCGCGGCGGGGCGGGCGGCGGCGCGGGCAACGGCGTAGGGGTGCTGGGGCGGGGGTGCGTACCGGCCGATGGGCATATCGACGTATCGGCGTACGTATGACCGCGCACCATGACGGTGACCTGCGGACGTATCGGCGTACGGACGTACGGGCATACGTACGACCGCAGGTCTGTCGCCTCCGGGGAGGACACCCGCGGTGCGGAGGGGCGCGAAAAGTTGCTGCCGCCGCGGGGGCCCCGAACCATGGGAGGGGTGAGCGACGGCGCGTACCTCCGGTTCCCGCATCTGCACGGCGATCTGCTCTGCTTCGCCGCCGAGGACGACATCTGGGTGGCCCCGCTCGGACCCCCGGGCGACGCACCGGGGCGCGCCTGGCGGGTGACGGCGGACCGCACCCGGGTGGGACCGCCGCGCCTTTCACCCGACGGTACGACCATCGCCTTCACCACCTGGCGCAGCCTCGACCCGGAGGTGTACCTCGTACCGGTGGACGGCGGGACCGCCCGCCGTCTGACGTACTGGGGCAGCACCGACACCCGCGTGTGTTCGTGGACGCCCGACGGCCATGTGCTGGCCGTATCGTCACATGGTCAGCCGTTCGCCTATCACACCTGGTCGTACAGTGTGCCGACCTCGGGCGGGCCGGGCGGTCCGCTGCCCTGGGGGCCGGTCTCCGACATCGCCGTGCGGGACACCGACGGCGAACGCCGCACCCTGCTGCTGACCGGCACGCCTCCCCACGAGCCGCACGCGTGGAAGCGCTATCGGGGCGGGGCCACCGGCCGGCTGTGGCTGCACGGCGAGCGGCTGGTCCCCGATCTGGAGGGGCATCTGGCGTCCCCGATGTTCGTGGCCGGCCGGATCGCCTTCCTCTCCGACCACCAGGGCGTCGGCAACCTGTACTCCTGCCTGCCGGACGGCGGCGATCTGCGCCGGCACACCGACCACGCCGACTTCTACGCCCGCAGCGCCGCCACGGACGGCGAGCGGGTGGTGTACCAGTGCGCGGGCGAACTGTGGCTGGTCGAGGACCTGGCGTCCAAGGACGCGAAACCACGCCGTCTGGACCTTCGGCTCGGTGGCCCCCGCAGCGGTCGCCGCCCCTACCAGGTGCCGGCCGCCGCCAACCTCAACAGCCTCGCCATGGACCGCACCGGACGGGCGAGCGCGGTGTGCGTACGCGGCAGCCTGTACTGGCTCACCCACCGCGACGGCCCCGCCCGTACGATCTCCGACTCGCCCGGGGCCAGGGTTCGGCTCCCGGCGATGCTCGGCGACACCGGACTGGTCGCCTATGTCACGGACGCGGAGGGCGAGGACGGCATCGAACTCGCCCACGTGCCCGGACGCGCCTCCCTGGTCCTCGCCCAGGACCCCGAGGGGAGGAACGACCTGGCCGTCGGCGAGGAGGCCGACCTCCTCCCGGTGGGAGCGGGCGCCCGGTCCGGCTCGACGCGCTGGCCGGAACCGGCCGGGAGCCGTACGGCCGGAACGTCCGCGCACAATGGCGCCGCCCCGGACGATGTTCCGGCCAACGGATCGGCCAACGGATCGGACGACAATCCGACCAGCACCCACGACAGCACCGACACACCGTCCCTCTTTCTGTCCGGTGATACGACCGGTGACGCGACGGGTGACACGGGCGGTCGTACGAATGGTGAAACGACCGGCGAGCCCGCCGCCGACGACAACGGCGACGACGACAGCGATGACGCCACCGACGACCGGGTCCGGTCCGACGGTCACCCCGACGAGGCGCACGCCCGGCTCGCCGTCGGCCGCCTGGGCCGCGTCCTGGAGCTGGTCGCCTCCCCCGACGGCGGCACCCTCGCCGTGGCCTCCCACGACGGCCGACTGCTGCTCGTCGCGACCGGCGAGGGCGAGGTGGCACGGGACGCGTCGGGTGTGTACGACGCCGGCTCCGGGGAGCCACCCGCCGGAACGGTCGACGAGCTGATCCGCTCCACCAACGGCCCGGTCCGCGACCTTGCCTTCTCCCCCGACTCCGCGTGGCTCACCTGGTCGCATCCTGGGGTGGGCCGTTCGCTGCGTTCCATCAAGATCGCCCGACTGGACGACCATACGATCATCGATGTCACCAATGGCCGTTTTGAGGATGAACAGCCGGTCTTCACGGACGACGGCCGATATCTGGCGTTCCTGTCCTGGCGCGGCTTCGACCCGGTGTACGACGTTCATACCGGCGACCTGTCCTTCCCGCTCGGCTGCCGCCCCTACCTCGTACCGCTGAACTCGGCGACGCCGTCACCCTTCGCACTGCGCGTCGAAGGGAGCCCGGTCGGCAGCGGACTCGACCCGGGTGAGGGGCTCGGCGACGGACCGGTGGTCGTGGAGGCCCAGGGGCTGCCCAGCCGGGTGACGCCCTTTCCCGTGGCGGCCTCCAAGTACAGTGCCCTCGAACCCGTCCAGGACGGTCTGGTCTGGCTGCGCTGGCCGATCTCCGGCGCCCTCGGCGAGACGTTCGTCAACCCCACCGACCCCTCCGCCCGCCCCACCCTTGAGTACTTCAGCCTCGGCAAGTGCAGGCGCACCGAACTCGTCCGCCACATGGACTGGTACGCCGTCAGCGGGGACGGCCGGCGTCTGGCCGTCTACGACGAGGGCGAACTGGCGATACTGCCCGCCACCGAACGCGGCGACGACGACTCGACGATCTACGTCGACATGCGGCGCGTCCTGCACGAGGTCAAGCCGACCGCCGAGTGGCGGCAGGCCTACGCCGAGGCCGGGCGGCTGATCCGCGACTACTTCTGGGCGCCGGACATGTGCGGCGTGGACTGGCCGGCGATCCTCGACCAGTACCGGCCGCTGGTCGAACGCGTCGCCACCCCGGACGAGTTCGCCGACCTCCTGCGCGAGGTGCTCGGCGAACTCGGCACCTCCCACGCCTATGTCCAGCCCGCCCGCCGCAATGAGGGCCCGCCGCACTACCAGCGGCCCATCGGCCTGCTCGGCGCCGACTTCCAGCGCAACAAGGACGGCACCTGGACGGTCGTTCGCATCCTTCCCGGCGAATCCTCCGACTCCAAGGCCCGCTCCCCGCTGGCCGGTACGGGGGTGCGCGAGGGCTCGGCGCTCACCCATATCGACGGGCGGCGGGTCGATCCGCAGGCCGGCCCGTATCCCCTGCTCGCGGGCGCGGGCGGCACCACCGTGGAGCTGACGTTCACCCCGCCCGGCGGCCGCGGGGCTCCCCGCCGGGTCGCGATCGTCCCGCTGATCGACGAACGCCCACTGCGCTACCAGCACTGGGTGGCCAGGCGGCGTTCCGTCGTACGGCACCTGAGCGGCGGGCGGTGCGGCTACCTCCACATCCCCGACATGGGCGGCTCCGGCTGGGCACAGTTCAACCGCGATCTGCGCAAGGAAGTCGCGTACGACGCGCTGCTGGTCGACGTCCGCGGCAACGCGGGCGGCAACATCAGCGAACTCGTCATCGAGAAGCTGACCCGCACGGTGCTCGGCTGGGACCTCACCCGCAACGCCCAGCCCGTCTCCTACGCCGGCAGCGCCCCGCGGGGCCCGGTCGTCGCCATCGCGGACGAAGCGACCTCCTCCGACGGCGACATGATCACCGCTGCCTTCAAGCTCCTCGGCCTGGGCCCGGTCGTCGGCCTGCGCACCTGGGGAGGCGTGGTGGGGATGACGGGTCGTCACCGGCTTGGCGACAATACGGTCATCACTGTTCCGATGAACGCCGCCTGGTTCGACGCCTATGGATGGTCCGTCGAGAACCACGGGGTGGCCCCCGACATCGAATGCCTGCGGACTCCCCTCGACTGGGCGGAGGGCCGGCACGGCCAGCTCTCGGTCGCCGTGCGCACGGCGCTGTCCCTGCTCGACGACCACCCCGCCGCCGTGCCGCCGGACCTCTCCGCCCGTCCCAACCGCGCCCGGCCCGAACTGCCGCCGCGCTGAGGGGTGCCGGGGGCCCACCGGGGAGGCGGGGGTTCAGGGCTCCGCCGGGGGACGGGCCCTGTGGTCGTCGGCGGCACGCGTCGTCCGCCGGAAGCGCGCACGCAGAAGAGGCGCCCGGTGGGGCGCCCCTTCCCGTGTCACGGCGTTCGCCCGGTGTCAGCGTGTACGCGACGCCGGCGTCAGCTCAAGTCCGGTGTCAGGCCCAGGTGTCGTCCTGGTTCTCCTCGTTCGACTCCGGGTCCGTACTCCGCTTGGCCTTGTCCCCGGACTCGGAGCCGCGCTCGCGTCCCTGCTGCTGACCACTCCGCTCCGACTGCTCGGGGTGCCCGCTGCCGGCGGACTTGTTCCGCTTGCTGTCGAGCGTCTCCTTGGCCTGCTCGGCCTTGTCCTTGAACTGGTCGAAAGCACCCATGGTTACTCCTCCTGGAGTGTGGTGGGGATGGGGCCTCGACAAGACTTACATGACCGGATAACCCTCGCATCTTGGGATAATAACCCCAGGTCAGCGAGTGATGACAACTACGGGGAGTGATGAACCGATGATCGCGCCGACTCATCGGCGGCCCCGCCGCGCCCGACAAGACCGCGTCGCGCGCTCCCGTTGCGGGCCAACGCCGCTTCCGCGCGCCGCATTTCCCGCCGTCCGAGCGCGCCGCCCACAACCGAGGGCAGAAAGCCTCGAATCGGCTGCATACCGCGCAACCACCACTGTCCGTACACATGAGGCGATCGTCGTACGATGCCGGCCACGATACGGTCGACGGCCGGCTCCAACGGGTAGGTGCGGTTGGCCGGCCAGGGCAGTCGGGCCCGCATGGTGCGCATCGCCTCGTCCTCGTCGGCCCCGCGCACCATGTCGGTGTCGGTCCAGCTGAGGTAGCCGACGCCGACCTGGACTCCCTTGTGGCCCAGTTCCGCGCGCAGGCTGTGCGCGAACGCCTCGACGCCCGACTTGCTCGCGCAGTAGGCGGCCATCATCGGCGCGGGGGTGATCGCGGCGAGCGACGCGATGTGCAGAAGGTAGCCGTGCGACGAGATGAGCGCGGGCAGGAAGGCGCGGGCGGTGGCCACCCCGCCCAGCAGGTTGACCTGGATCACCCGGTCGAAGGCTTCGGGGTCGGAGTCGAGGAAGGGACCGCCCGTGGCGACACCCGCGTTGGCGACGACCACGTCGACGCGGCCGAAACGCTCCACCACCTCGCCGGCGACCTCCGCCATCCTCACCCGGTCGGTGACATCGGCGGTCCAGGAGGCCGCGTCACCACCGAGCGAGTCGGCGACGTTCTTCATCTCATCGGGTTCGAGGCCGACGAGCGCGAGACGGGCGCCGCGTGCGGCGAGTTCGCGGGCGAGTTGGGCGCCCACGCCGCGGGCGGCGCCGGTGACCACCGCGACCCGGCCGTCCAGCGATGATCCGCTCATGCGCTTTTCTCCTGTTCGGCAGGGGTGAATTCCGGCCCGCTCATCGGAAGAACCGATGTCCGCCCATTCGATGTCGGATCACCGTTCAGCAGATGATCGGCTGCCAGGGCGCGTATCGCCGCCTCGATCGCTGGCGCGTCCTCTATGGGTGTCATATGGCCGAGGCCGGGCAGTTCGGTCAGGCCCACGCAGTGCGGGAGGGCGGCGGCGATACCGCGGGAGTGGGCCTTGGGGGTGAGTTTGTCGGCGGTGCCGACCAGGACGGCGGTGGGCGCGCCGAGCGCCGCCACCTCGGCGTCCAGGTCGAGTACGGCCAGCACCCGGCCCCACGCCGAACGCTGACGCGCCCGGCAGGCGTGCACGATCCGCGCGGTGAACGCCACCTGCTCGCGGGTCGCGCCCGCACCCAGGACCCCGTACTTGAGGGCCGCCCGGGTCAGGGGCGACTGCGGTCCCAGCGGCAGCCGCGACACCAGCAGTTGACGGTGGAAGGCCCGCCGCAGCCGACGCGGGCCGAACCGCCGCGGCAGCACCTCGGTGGACCCCGCCAACCGCCCGCTGCCGGTGCTCGCAAGCAGCACCGCCGCCGTGCGGTCACGGACGGCGGCCCGCCCGGACGCCGCCATGATCGTCATACCGCCCATGGAGTGACCGACCACTATCCCCCGCTCACCGTCCGGGAGTACCGCTTCCAGTACGGCTTGCAGATCATCGGCCAGCAGAGCCGTGCCGTAACCCTTGCGAGTGGCGGGCGGCTCGCTGCGACCATGACCGCGCTGGTCGTAGGCGATCACCCGAAAATCAGCCGAAAGCGCCCGGACCACCGGCGCCCAGAAGAGCGTCGAGCACGTCCAGCCATGGGAAAGTACGACCGTCGGACCATCGGAACGCCCGTACTCCTCCACATGAATACGGCCCCCGTCCGCCGAAACGGCCGTCAGCGTGCGGCGCGCCGGCACCGCCTCGTACGGAAGGCTCATGACGCCGCCTCCGCCGGCACGGCCGCGGACCGCTCACCCGCAGGCGCCAGCAGCTCGTACTCCGACAGCTTCACCTGCCGTGTCGCCCGCCGGAACTTGGCGGTCGTGCCCGGCCACGCGGTGGTGTTGCGGCCGTTCGCGTCGAGATACCAGCTCTTGCAGCCACCGGTGTTCCAGACCGTACGGGAGGCGCGGCGCTGCATCTCCTCGTTCCAGGCCGCGACCGCCGCCGGCTTCGCGTCCAGGGCGGCGGCGCCGGTGCGCGAGAGCGTACGCAGATAGTCGGCCATGTAGTTGAGGGATGACTCGATCATCAGAATCATCGAGCTGTTCCCGAGACCGGTGTTCGGTCCGATGATGAACAGAAGATTCGGAAATCCGTCGACCGTACAGCCGCGCAGCGCGGCCATGCCGCCCTTCCAGTGCTCGCTGAGCCTGCGCCCGTCCACACCGATCACCCGATCACCGATCGGCATGTCCGTCACATGAAAGCCGGTTCCGAAGATGATCGCATCGACTTCCCGCTCCGTGCCGTCCGCCGTCACGACCGACGACCCGCGCACCTCGGTGAGCGCCGAGGTGACGACCTCGGTGTTCGGCTGAGCGAGCGCCGGGTAGTACGTGTTCGACAGCAGGATGCGCTTGCAGCCGATGGTGTAGTCGGGAGTGAGCCGGGCCCGCAGCACCGGGTCCTTGACCGACCGCTGGAGATGGCCGCGGGCGATCCGCTCGGCGGCCTTCATCAGCCGGGGCCGCTTCACAAAGGCCCCCACCTGGAACTCCCGGATCGCCCAGAGCAGCCCGCGCCGCGCCTTCGCCGTGCCGGGGACGGTGGCGTGCAGCCACCGTTCGGCGGCGCCGATCGGCCGGTCGACCCGCGGCATCACCCATGGCGGCGTGCGCTGGATGACGGTGAGCCGCCCCACCTCGGGCTGGACGGCCGGCACGATCTGGATCGCCGAGGCCCCCGTGCCGACCATCGCGACCCGCTTGCCCTTCAGGTCGTAACCGTGGTCCCAGCGGGCGGAGTGGAAGACCCGTCCCGGGAAGTCCTCGATCCCGGGGATGTCGGGGACCTTGGGGTCGGAGAGCGGCCCGGTGGCCGAGACCACGACATCGGCGGTCAGCTCACCGCTCGCGGTCGTCAGGTGCCAGCGCCGCGCGTCGCCGTCCCAGCGGGCCTCGCGCACCTCGGCGCCGAACCGCAGATGCGACCGCAGCCCGAAGGTGTCGGTCACCCGTTCGAGGTAGGCGCGAATCTGCTCCTGGCCGGAGAAGACCCGCGGCCAGTCCGGGTTGGGCGCGAAAGAGAACGAGTAGAGGTGCGAGGGTACGTCGCAGGCGCAGCCCGGATAGCTGTTGTCGCGCCAGGTGCCGCCCACCGCGTCCGCGCGTTCCAGGATCACGAAGTCGGTGATCCCCTCGCGCCGCAGCCGCACGGCGGCCCCCAGCCCGCCGAACCCGGACCCGATCACCGCCACCCGCACGTGTTCGAGTTCGTCGTCCATGGCACCGCCCTTCGCTGCCTGTCACGTCCGGTCGCCGTACGCGCTCGCCGCCCACCCGACGTCAATCACGCCAGCAATCACTGGCACAATCGGACTGTAGGACACAGGTGTTACCTGCGGTAGGGGTCGAGCACACATTCGCTTCCTGACCATGGTCGCCGCAGAGAGCGGTTACCCCACCCCCTAGGCTGGCCGCGTGGACGACAACGGCGCCGGGCCCCGCGAATACCGCGTGGAAGAACTGGCCAAAGCAGCCGGCATCCCCGTCAGAACCCTGCGCTTCTACCGCGAGCGCCGCCTGCTGCCGCCACCGCGCCGGGCCGGCCGTATCGCCTGGTACTCCGAGGACCACCTCGCCCGGCTGCGCACCATCGCCGCCCTCCTGGAACGGGGCCACACCCTGGGCGGCATCGCCGACCTCATCGCGGCCTGGGAGAACGGCCGCACCCTCGACGGGGTGGCCGAACTCCTCGGCCTGGAGGGCGCCCTCGCCACCCCCTGGTCCGACGAGACCCCGGTAAGGCTCACGCCCCTGGAACTCACCTCTTACTTCGGTACCGAGGAGGTCAGCCCGGACAACCTCACCACCGCCCTGGAGATCGGCTACATCGCGGTCGACGGCGGGGACGTCGTCCACGTCAGCCGCCGCCTCCTGGACGCCTCGGCCGCCCTGGTGCGTGAAGGGGTGCCGCTGGCCGCCGTACTGGCGGCCGGCCGTGCGGTGCGCGACCACGTGGACGCGATCGCCGACCTGTTCACCGAGGTCGTCAGCACCCACGTCCTCGGCTCCTCGGCGGACCTCCCGCCCGGCGAGGCGCACCGCATCACCGAGTCGCTGCAGCGGCTTCGCCCCCTGGCCAAGAACATCGTGGACGCCGAGATGTCGCTGGCGATGGACCGCAGGATGCGAGCGGAGATCGACGCCTGGATGCGAGTCCAGGCCGACGCCCGGCCCGGCGCCCGGCCCGACACGGACGAACCCGCGGGACAGCCCGCCGATGGCCCCGCCGGATCCCCGGCCGGCGCCTGACCCGCGCACCGCGAGCGCCCCGCCGCGCGACCTGCGAGAGTGGAAAGGCCGAACCGATCGGGAGGTGTCCCGTGAAACAGCCCCACGACGCCAACGCCGAGCAGGCCATACTCGGCCGGATCAGCCGCATGGTCGCCGACGAGAAGGCCCTGCGCGACCTGCTCGCGGCAGGCGGTACCGACGGCGACAACGAGCGCGAGCGCCTCACCGCCCTGGAGCACGAACTCGACCAGTGCTGGGATCTCCTGCGCCAGCGCCGCGCCCTCACCGAGGCGGGCGAGGACCCCGGAGGCGCCCGGGTCCGCCCCACCTCGACGGTGGAGGCGTACCGCTCGTGAGCGCGAGCGAGGAGATCACCGTCACCGACGCCCCTCAGGCCACCAGGTACGAGGCGCGGATCGGCGACGACCTCGCGGGAGTGGCCACCTACATGCGCGCGCCCGACGTCATCGCCTTCTTCCACACCGAGGTGCGGGATGCCTACGAGGGCCGCGGCGTCGGTTCCGCCCTGGTCGCCGCGGCCCTGGACGACGCCCGCGCCCAGGGGCTTCGCGTCCTGGCGATCTGCCCGTTCTTCTCCGGATGGGTGGTCCGCCACCCCGACTACCAGGACCTGCTGTACGAGCCGTCGAGCACGGTCAAGGACTGAGCGGCGCAGCAAGGACGGCGCCAAGGGCAGCTCCACGACGTCCATGTCGGATTCTCGCCAGACCGAGGCCGTGACGACGCGCGATGCTGGTGGCATGCACACGGACTTCGACGCCTGCGTACGAGCGGTTCAGTCGAAGGACGCCCGGTTCGACGGGTGGTTCTTCACGGCGGTGCTGACCACACGCATCTACTGCCGTCCCAGCTGCCCGGCCGTGCCGCCGAAGGCCGAGAACATGACCTTCTACCCGAGCGCCGCGGCGGCGCAGCAGGCCGGGTTCCGGGCCTGCAAACGGTGCCGGCCGGACGCCAGCCCAGGTTCGCCGCAATGGAACGAACGGGCCGACCTGGTGGCCCGGGCGATGCGGCTGATCGCCGACGGGGTGGTGGACCGCGACGGCGTGCCGGGCCTGGCCGCGCGGCTGGGGTACAGCGAACGCCAGGTGGAGCGGCAGCTGCTCGCCGAGCTGGGGGCGGGGCCGCTCGCGCTGGCCAGGGCACAGCGCGCGCAGACCGCTCGGCTGCTGATCGAGACGACGGCGATGCCGATGGGCGAGGTCGCCTTCGCGGCCGGTTTCGCCAGTATCCGCACCTTCAACGACACGGTCCGCGAGGTGTTCGCGCTCTCCCCCGGCGAACTGCGCGCTCGGGTCGCCAAGGGCCGCCCGGCCGCCACGACGGGCGCGCTCGCGCTGCGGCTGCCCTTCCGCCGGCCGCTGACGCCCGACAACCTGTTCGGCCACCTGGCGGCGACCTCGGTGCCAGGCGTCGAGGAGTGGCGGGCGGGAGCCTACCGGCGCACGCTGCGGCTTCCGCACGGTACGGGGATCGTGGCGCTGCGGCCCGAGCCCGACCACATCGCCTGCCGGCTGTGGCTCACCGACTGGCGTGATCTGGCGCAGGCGATCAGCCGCTGCCGCCGGATGCTCGACCTGGACGCGGACCCGCTCGCGGTCGACGCCCTGCTGGCGGCGGACCCGGTGCTCGCACCCTTGGTCGCGAAGGCACCGGGGCGGCGGGTCCCCCGGGTCGCGGACGGGCCGGAGTTCGCGGTACGGGCGGTGCTGGGTCAGCAGATCTCGACGGCGGCGGCCCGTACACACGCGGGGCGGCTGGTGACCGCCTACGGAGAACCGGTCGCCGACCCCGGCGGCGGTCTGACCCACCTGTTCCCCTCCCCCGCGGCGCTGGCCGACCACGACCCGGCGGCGCTGGCGATGCCGCAGACCCGTCGTGACACCCTGGCGGCGCTGGTCCGGGCCCTGGCGGACGGCACACTGGATCTCGACGTCGGCAGCGACTGGCAGCAGGCCCGGGCGCGGCTCGCCGCACTGCCGGGCTTCGGGCCCTGGACGGTGGAGACCATCGCCATGCGGGCGCTCGGCGACCCGGACGCCTTCCTGCCGACCGATCTGGGGGTGCGGTACGCGGCTCGCGACCTGGGGCTGCCTGCCACTCCCGCGGCGCTGACCCGGCACGCGGCCGCCTGGCAGCCATGGAGGGCCTACGCGACACAGTATCTATGGGCGACGGGCGATCATCCGATCAACGTTCTGCCCGCTGACAACCCCACTTCCGATCGGACCATCACTCCTGTTATGAAAGGCGCGACGCGATGACGACCCCCGTCCACACAGTGGTGGACAGCCCCTGCGGACCTCTCACCCTGGTGGCGCGCGACGGCCGGCTGGCCGGTCTCTACATGACCGATCAGCGGCACCGGCCGCCGCAGGAGAGCTTCGGCCGGCCTGACGCGCTGCCGGCGTTCGAGCGGGCCGCCGAGCAGCTCGCCGCCTACTTCGCCGGTGACCTCACCGGCTTCGA
Source organism: Streptomyces sp. NBC_00223 (assembly GCF_036199905.1). Classification (NCBI taxonomy): domain Bacteria; kingdom Bacillati; phylum Actinomycetota; class Actinomycetes; order Kitasatosporales; family Streptomycetaceae; genus Streptomyces; species Streptomyces sp. NBC_00223. The sequence continues at coordinate 3,015,904 of NZ_CP108109.1, forward strand.
CATCGAACTCGCCATGGTGGGAACCCCGTTCCAGCAGCGCGTCTGGGCGGCGCTGTGCGAGATCCCGTACGGAGAGACCGTCTCCTACGGTGAACTCGCCCAGTCCCTCGGGCAGCCTGGCGCCTCCCGGGCGGTGGGTCTGGCCAACGGCAAGAACCCGATCGGCGTCATCGTGCCCTGCCACCGAGTCGTGGGCGCGAACGGCAGCCTGACGGGTTACGGCGGCGGCCTGGACCGCAAGCGCTGGCTGCTGGACTTCGAACAGGGTGCGCGGCAACCGCTGCTGATCTTCTGAGGTCACCGGTTCGGGTGACTCCCGACATGCGCGTCCCCGGCCGGTCGTGGTGACGGCCGGGAACGGCGCACGAACGGTACGACGATGCGACCGTCGGATCCGGACGGTCTACCGCAGCCGCAGCGCGGGGATGACCACGGCGTCGATGTACCGGTGGCTGTACTCCGGATCGGGGTCGATGCCCTCGATGATGGGCCGCGCGAGCGCGCCGCCGAACAGCATGTGCGGGACAAGGTCGCGCGCCGGGTTGTCCGCGGCCAGCTCACCGCGGTCCACGGCGCGCTGCACCAGGTCGCGGAAGCTCTGCAGCTCCGGTTCGATGAGCAGCTCGCGCAGCGCGCGGAAGAGGTCCTCGTTCTGGAACGCGGCGTGGGCGAGTCCGCGCATCAGCTCCTGGTCGCGCTTGACCTCGTTCGCGTCATGGCAGCTGACGATCTCGTGCAGGTCGCCGACGAGCGACCCGGTGTCGATGTCCGCGGGCGAGACCGGCTTGAGGTGCCGCAGCGCGGTGGCGACCAGCTCCGGCTTGCCCTTCCACTGGCGGTAGAGCGTGGCCTTGCTGGAACGGGTGCGGGCGGCGACGGCGTCCATGGTGAGCGCTTCGTAACCGACCTCGCGCAGCAGGCCGACCACCGCCTCGTACAGCTCGCGCTCACGCTCGGGGGTCAGGCGGGTGCGGCGCGCGGCGACTACCTCCGGCGACATGTCCGATCCTCCCTCTGTGCTGAGCATGCGGGCCGTGCACGACGGCCGTCGAAACGATGTCGTACACCTCAAGAGTAGAGGGCCCGCAATCGAAACGCCACCGTTTCGATCGTGGGTCCTGTCACTTCCGCGACCGCCTGCTCCCCCGGGTCCCGCCCGCCTCACCCGACTCGCTCAAGAGCCGCCATCGCCGCCCACTCCGCGCAGCTCATACGTCAAGTAGACGAACTGGTCGGCCCGTTCCACTTCCTTCAGCCTGAGCCTGGACGCGCCCAGCAGCCTGGGCAGCAACGGCGCCCCCGCACCGAGCGTCACCGGTGCCACCCCGACGATGATCTCGTCCAGCAGCCCCTCGTCGGCGAAGGCGCCGGCGAGCTCACCGCCGCCGACCAGCCATACGTTCCCGCCACCGGCGGCCGCCACCATCGCCTCGTGCACCGGCCGCACGTCGCCGCTCACGAACCTGATGTCCGCGCCCGGCACCGCCGGGAGGTCGTCCCGGTGCGTGAAGACCCAGCACGGCCGGTCCGCGTACCACTTCCGCCACTCCTCCGGCCGCTCCAGCAGATTCTCGTGCTCCAGCACCCACCGATACGTCGTCGCCCCCATGGCGAACGCCCCGACCCCCGCCATAAAGGCGTCGAACTGACCGCCCGGCTCCGACTCCACCTCGAAGAGCCAGTCGAGCGAGTCACCCGGGGCCGCGATGAATCCGTCCATACTCGTCGCTGTGTAGTACTGCGTCTTCGTCACGGAGCCAGCCTGCCATCCGCCACTGACAACGAACCGTCGCACTCAAACCGACGATCGTACGAACAGACCCGCACGGTCGGCACCCGTCACCCTTAGGGTCGCGGCGTGCGCGGATCGGCACCCTTGGCGCCGACCTCGTTCGGTAGGGCGTTGCCTGCGCGGGCCCTGCTCGCCGTCAACAGCGCGTCAGGATTCGGAGCGATCGCGTACAGGAACCGTCAACAGGGTCCGCATCCATGGCGTCGAGGCTGTCGACTGGAGGTGAACCGGCGGAAGGACGCGATGCGCCATGTACGGAACTTCCCGCGTGGTCGTCGGTATCACCGACTCCGCGCACTCCATGACCCTGCTGCGCAAGGCCGCCACCGAGGCCAGGCGGTGCCACTCCGTACTCGTCCCGGTGCTCGCCTGGTACCCCGCCGATGACGACCGGCTCCCCGACTCACCCGAGCGGCGTGCACACCGGCAGATGGAGGACCTGGTGACCGACGTCTTCGGCCCCGAGGAACCGGTCGTGGTGAAGGCGGTCGTCATCCGGGCGCGGAGTCTGGGTGAGGCTGTCGCGGAGGTGGCCTCGCGCCCGGGCGATGTCGTCTTCTCGATGCCCACCCGTCTCCTCCTGTGGCACAGGCTGCTGGGAGCGCCCGCGACACGGTGGGCAAGCCCCCGCGCAGCCCCGCGGAAGCGTCCCGGGCGGCCCGCCCGCCCCGCAGAACCCGGCCGGGGCGAGCGGCCCGAGCGCAATACCCCGGCCGCGTTCCACTGACGGGCGGGGCCGAACCCGCCGCCCTCAGGGCGCGAACCGGATCCTCAGGGCGCGAACCCGCCCGGCCGGCTCAGTCGTCGAGCCGTTCCAGAGGCGCTCCGGCGGCCGCCGCCTCGGACAGTTCCTCGCCTGCCTCGACCACGTCGAACGGCACGATCGTCGCGACCACTTGCGGCACCCTGCCGACCGCCCGGGCGATGTGGTCGGCGGTGCGCCGGTGCAGCAGGCGGCCGAGCACCGGGGAGTAGTTGCGCTCGGGGATGAGCAGGGTGATCTGGTCACGGCCGTCACTGGTCCTGCGGTTGACCAGTTCGATCAGGGAACGGCTGATCCGGCGGTCCGGGCACTCGACGATCTCCAGCGGGAGGTCGCCCACGTCGGCCGTCTCCCACCGCGCGCTCAGCCGTTTGGCCTCGCGCGCGTCGACCATGACGTGGATCGCGCGGATCTCCGCGGGGCGCAGCGAGCGGGCGTAGCGGATCGCCTTGAGCACGGCGAGGTCGAGGCGGTCCACCAGCACGTACATGACCTGACGGTGGTCACGCGGCCGGGTGGCGCCGGCGGGGGCGGTGGCCAGCGCTGCCGCCTCCTCGCGGTAGCGCTTGTTGACCTTGATCAGCGCCCAGACGCCGACCGGGAAGACCACGACCACCACCCAGGCGCCCTCGGTGAACTTGGTGACCGCGAAGATCAGCGCCACCAGCAGTGACACTCCGCAGGCCAGGGCGTTGACCGCGGTCTTGAGCCGCCACCGGCCCTCGCGCAGGACCAGGTGGTGCCGTACGAGCCCCGCCCCGGCCATGGTGAAGCCGGAGAACACACCGATGGCGTACAGGCCGACCAGCGAGTTCAGACTGCCTTTGGTGGCGACCAGCAGGCCGATCGAGACGACGGTCAGGACGATGATCCCGTTGGAGAACGCCAGCCGATGCCCGCGCCGGGTGAGCTGGCGGGGCAGGAAGGAATCCTCGGCGACGAAGCTGGCCAGGAACGGGAAGCCGTTGAACGAGGTGTTCGCGCCTGTGTAGAGGACGAGCGCGGTGGCGAGTTGCACGAAGACCAGAGCGGCGTTTCCGTACCAGCTGTCGCCGAACGCCCATCCGGCCTCCTGGGAGACGACCGTGGGGGTCTGCGCCAGGTACGGCACGGCGTGGGTGATGTGCGCGAGCAGGGAGACGCCGAGCACGCCGGTGCCCAGGAGGCACGACATCGCGACCATGGTGCGGCGGGCGTTGCGGCCCTGGGGGTTGCGGAAGGTGCTGACTCCGTTCGAGATCGCCTCAAGACCGGTGAGCGAGGAGCCACCGTTGGCGAAGGCCCGCAGCAGGATCAGAAGCGAAGCACCGTAGAAGAAGCCGTTCGCGTCGGTTCCCAGCGGGACCATGCCGGGTGTGTGGACGTCGATACGGGTGTGGTCGCCGGACAGGAAGCGGGTGAAGCCGGTGACGATGAGCAGGGCCATCGCGGACATGAACAGATAGGCGGGCAGCGCGAAGGACCGCCCCGCCTCCCGGATGCCCCGCAGATTGCCCCAGCACAGCAGCAACACCACGGCCACCGTGATGTACAGCTTGTGGTCGTCGAGCACGGACAGCCGGGCGTCGCCCCAGAGCAGATGCACCAGGGAGACGAGGGCGTCGGTGCCCGCGGCCGCCTGGACGGCGACCGTGACGACGTAGTCGATCAGCAGCGCCACGGCGGCGACCTGCGCGACCCGGGGACCGAAGTTCTCACGGGCGACGACGTAAGACCCGCCCGCCCGGGTGTAGGCCATTACCACGTCGCGGTACGACAGTGTCAGCAGAAGCAGCACGCACAGGATGGCGACAGTCAGCGGAATCAGCGCCGTGAACGCGGCGATGCCGATGGCCGGGATCAGTACGACCAGCATCTGTTCGGAGCCGTACGCCATGGACGATATGCAGTCCGAGGCGAGCACACCGAGCGCGACCGGGTTGGACAGCCGCTCCTCGCCGAGCCGCTCGGTGACCAGCGGCTTGCCGAGCAACCGTTTCTTCAGCCGGTAGCCGGGACTCTCCGGGAACTGCGGGCGACCGGGGGCCTCGACCGTTCCGGAGGCGCCCGCGGCGCGGGTCGTGCTGGCCATGGAAGGGCATCCGATCGGCTGAGCGGTGAGTGAGCCTCCCCATCTCTACTCCTCGGTGCCAGGGCGAATCGGACATCCTAGGACGCGAACGGGGGATCTTAGCGCTTTCCTGACGCCGGTCGGAGCAGTGCGGCCGAGTACCCGACCGTATGCTCGAATCGGGTCGGCGGCGACGGTCCGCGACCGGGGTACCCGTCATGGGCCGCCCGGCGCGGACACGGGAACAGCGGGGCGCGGAGACTCGGGAACCAGGACGGATGGCCATGGCACGCGGCAGTCTCCGCATCTACCTCGGTGCCGCCCCTGGTGTCGGCAAGACGTACGCGATGCTCCGCGAGGCCCACCGGCGCGCCGCCCGTGGCACCGACGTGGTCGTCGCCCTGGTCGAGGACCACGGCCGGCCCCGCACCCGGGAGCTGCTGAGCGGCCTCGACACGGTCCCGCGCCGCCCCGTACGGCCCCAGGGCGCGGAACCAGGCGGAGGTGCCCCCGACGACCGCGAACACGGCGACCTGGACCTCGACGCCGTACTGGCCCGCCGCCCCCGGATCGCGCTGGTCGACGAACTCGCCCACACCAACGCGCCCGGCGGCAGGCACGCCAAACGCTGGCAGGACGTCGAAGAGCTGCTGGAAGCCGGTGTGAACGTGATCTCCACGGTCGGCATCGAGCATCTGGAGTCGCTCGGCGACGTGGTCGAGGGCATCACCGGGGTGCGGCCCCAGGAGACCGTTCCGGACGAGGTGGTCAGGCGCGCCGACCAGATCGAGCTGATCGACATGGACCCGGCCGCGCTGCGCCGCCGCGTCGCGCACGGCAATGTCTACGCGCCCGACCAGGCCGACGCGGCGCTCTCGCGCTTCTTCCGCCCCGGCAACCTCACCGCGCTGCGGGAGCTGGCGCTGCTGTGGACCGCGGACCGGGTGGACGAGTACCTGCGCCGTTATCGCGCCGAACACGGCATCGCCGACGCCTGGCAGGCCCGCGAGCGCATCGTCGTGGGGCTCACCGGCGGCCCCGAGGGCGCCACCCTGATCCGGCGAGCGGCCAGGATCGCCGCAAAGGGTTCGGGGAGCGAACTGCTGGCCGTGCACGTGGTGAGCGCCGGCGGCCGGACCAGGACTCCCGGGCAACCGCGGCCGGCCGGGCCGTCGTCCGACGAACTCGGCCGACAGCGGCGCCTGGTGGACGACGTCGGCGGCAGCTTCCACGCGGTGCTCGGCGACGACGTGCCCGGCGCGCTGCTGGACTTCGCCCGCGGCGCCGACGCCACGCAGATCGTGCTCGGCTCCAGCCGCCGAAGGACGTGGCAGTACGTGCTCGGGCCCGGCGTCGGCGCCACCGTGGCGCGGGAGTCCGGGGACATCGACGTGCACATCGTCACCCACGAGCACGCCGCCGCGGGGCGGCCCCGGCTGCCCGGGCGACTGCCCGTCAACCTCGGCCGGGCGCGAGCGGTCGCCGGATGGCTGCTCGGCTGCGGCGGACCGGTGCTGCTCACCCTGCTGCTGACACGAGGAGTGGGCGACCCGGGGCTGCCCACCGCGCTGCTGCTCTTCCTCACCCTGACCGTCGGCGCCGCGCTCGTGGGCGGTGTCTTCCCCGCGGTCGCCGCGGCCCTGCTCGGCTCCTTGCTGCTCAACTACTACTTCGCGGCCCCTACCCACACCTTCACCATCTCCAACCCCCGCAACCTGCTGGCGCTCGTGATCTTCGTGGCGGTCGGCATCGCCGTGGCCTCCGTGGTGGACCTGGCGGCCCGCCGTGCCCAGCAGGCGGCGCGCAGCCGCGCGGAGTCGGAGGTCCTCAGCTACCTGGCGGGCAGTCTGCTGCGCGGCGAGGACACGCTCACCGTGCTGCTGAACCGTATCCGCGAGACCTTCGGCACCGAATCGGTGGCGCTCCTCGAACACGGCGAGGACCGGCAGGGCTGGCGCTGCGCCGCCTCTGTGGGCCCGCGTCCGGCCACCGGGCCCGAGGACGCCGACGTGGAGGTGCCGGTTGGCGAGAGCCTGGTCCTGGCGCTCAGCGGCCGGGTGCTGCCCGCGGCGGACCGCCGGCTGCTCGGCGCGTTCGCCGCCCAGAGCGCCGCGCTGCTGGAGCGCCAGCGCCTGGCGCGGCAGGCCGCGGAGGCCCGGCGGCTGGCCGAGGGGAACCGTATTCGCACCGCCCTGCTCGCCGCCGTGTCGCACGACCTCCGCACGCCGCTGACCGGGATCAAGGCCGCGGTCAGTTCGCTGCGGTCGGACGAGGTGGACTGGGACCCGCGGGACGAGGCCGAACTGCTCGCCGGGATCGAGGCGGGCGCGGACCGGCTCGATCATCTGATCGGCAATCTGCTCGACATGAGCCGGCTGCGTACCGGCACCGTCGATCCTTTGATGCGGGACGTGGGACTCGACGAGGTGGTGCCCGCCGCGCTGACCGACGTGCCGTCCGACGCCGTACGCCTCGACGTCCCCGAGACCGTACCCATGGTGCGCGCCGACCCCGGGCTGCTGGAGCGGGCGGTGGCCAACCTGGTGGAGAACGCGGTGAAGTTCAGCCCGGCGGACCGTCAGGTCGTGGTGCGGGCCGACCCTTTGCGCCTTCCGGAGGGACGACGGGTCGAGGTACGAATCATCGACCGCGGGCCCGGCGTCCCCGACGAGGCGAAGGAGTACATCTTCGAGCCCTTCCAGCGGCACGGCGACCCGCCGCCCGGCAGCGGAGGCGTCGGGCTCGGGCTCGCGGTCGCCCGTGGATTCGCCGAGGTGATGGGCGGCAGCCTGAGCGCGGAGGACACGCCGGGAGGCGGGCTGACGATGGTGCTGACGCTGCGGTGCTCGGCGGGGCCGGGCGGGGCCTCCACAGGGGCGGTCGGTCCGGCTTCCCCATCCGGACCGACCGCGATGACCGATGCGACCGATACAACCGCTCCGACCGAAGGAAAGGCGGTGCCCAACCCGTGACCAGGGTCCTGGTGGTGGACGACGAACCGCAGCTCGTCCGCGCCCTTGTGATCAACCTCAAGGCCCGCAAGTACGACGTCGACGCCGCTCCCGACGGGGCCACCGCGCTGAGGCTGGCCGCTGCCCATCACCCGGATGTGGTCCTGCTCGACCTGGGACTGCCCGACATGGACGGCGCCCAGGTGATCCGGGGGCTGCGCGGCTGGACACGTGTGCCGATCATCGTCCTGTCGGCCCGTCATACGTCCGACGAGAAGGTTCTCGCCCTGGACGCGGGTGCGGACGACTACGTCACCAAGCCCTTCGGCATGGACGAGTTGCTGGCCCGGCTGCGCGCCGCCGTCCGCCGTGCCGAACCGGTCGCCGCGTCGGGTTCGGGCCTGGGTGAGGACGCGGTGGTCACGACCGACGCCTTTACCGTCGATCTGGCGGCCAAACGTGTCCGCCGCAATGGTTCCGACGTCCGCCTCACCCCCACCGAATGGCACCTGCTGGACATCCTGGTCCGCAATCCCGGCCGCCTGGTCGGCCAGACCCGCCTCCTCCAGGAGGTCTGGGGCCCTGCCTACGGGACCGAGACCAACTACCTCCGCGTCTACATGGCCCAACTGCGCCGCAAACTCGAACCCGACCCCTCCCGCCCCCGCCACCTCATCACCGAACCGGGGATGGGCTACCGCTTCGAGCCCTAGAAAGGCCCCCCGAAGTCCCTCGACCGACCACGACAGCGGTACAGAACGGTCGCCTTGGACGTGCCGCCGACCGCGGACCTCCAGCGGATCCGCGAGCTCTTGGAGCCCGGCGAGGCGATGAAGTGGTGGCACTGGGAGGAAGGTCGCGTCACCGCTGCGTGGACGGCCACGGCTACGGGACGAGCTGCGCCCGGGGCGCGGCTGGTCGTGCCCGTACGGTCCGCCCCCGAAACAGGCAGCGGGCCATCGGGCGGGTCCCTCAGAGCCAGTCCCTCTTCGGACGCCCCATCGAACACGCCTAGGAAACGACAAGATCCCGCCCGGTCTTCACGACCGGCCGGGATCTCATGAACTCTTCCTGATTCAACTCAAGAACAGTCGTGTTGTGGACCTGAGGGGATTCGAACCCCTGACCCCCTCGATGCGAACGAGGTGCGCTACCGGACTGCGCCACAGGCCCTTGCAACGAGGAAAACTCTAGCATCCCGCCGAGGGTGGTCGTGAACGCGATATCGGCTGGTCCGCGCGGGCCGAGCGGCGCCGGGCCGGGCGGACCGGGGTCATTCGTTGGCCGCGCGGGGGCGGTCGGAGTCGGCGTACTGGTCGAAGAGGGGCGTACGGGCTGCTGTGCGCGGCCGGCGGGCCGGGGGCTGCTGCTCCCGGGGTTCACGGCCGTCGCGCGCCTCGCGGGGCTCACGGGAGGGCGCGGGGTCCGTAGGCGTCGTACCGGAGCGCGCGGAACTCCATGTGTCAGGAGCGCCGAGGTCGATGCCACCAGGGGTGCGAGGGGCCACCGGGGCGGTCACGTAGGTGGGCAACGGGACCGGTACGGGGTCCCAGCCGTCGTCGGCGGTCTGCTGGGCGCGCTGCTGGTCGACCCACTCCGCGTGGTCGGTCTGCTCGACGAGAGCGCGACGGTCGGCGGTGCGCGGCGAGGGCGCCGGTGCGACGGCGGGAGCCGGGGCAGGAGCGGCGGGCGCCGGAGGACGCTCCTCCTGGGCGGCGGGCGCGGGGGGCGCCGGGCGGGACCGCAGGCGCCGAGCGGCCTCCGCCGCGTGACGCTGGTCGAGCCGCACCTCGAAACGGCGCCGTTCCTGCCGCCGCATCTGCGCGATGTACAGGGTGAGCAGGACCGCGGGGAGGGCCGGTGCCCAGAGCAGCGCGATGCCGCCGACAGCCGCCACGACGGCCCCGGCGGTAAAGGCGACGAAGAGCAGCGTGGTCGTACGGCGTCGGCGCGCCAGCACCTTGGCGCGCGGATTGGGCGACTGCGGGTGAGCGGACTGGTGCTGCTGATGCGAGACGGGCTGCGGCGGTGTCACGTCCGAAGCCGGACCGGTGCGGGCTGCCGGGCGCCGCACCTCGGTCGCGGGCACGGCGAGGCCCCGGACGTCCACCGACTCCACGGGGTCGGTGTCGCCCTCCACTGCGCCGGCGGCGGGGTCGACGGTCTCAGCGCGCGCCTTCGCGACACGCCGCTCCATCGCCGCCCGTCCGGACAGGAGCCGGATGGCGGTGCTGAAGCGTTCCGTCGGACGCGCCTCGTTGAGCTCATCCTGCCTACGGAGCCACATCGGCACCAGGTAGGCAGCCCAGGCCCCGACGATGACTGCATAGATGAGGCCGCTACTGCTCACGCGGTACACGGTAGGGGTGATCGAGACACGCCATACGCAATTTGGCCCGGTGTGTCGCACGATCTGGCTGATAGGCCGAGATTTTTTTGCGATTGGCCTTTAATTCGAACAATAGTTTTATTTATGAGGAGTGCCGGGTCGCGCTTGGTGCCAGCGGTTCAGCAGCCCTTCCGGCACTTCCTCGGCAGTGAGCGCGTATACGAGATGATCACGCCACCCTCCGTCGATATGGAGATAGCGCGGACGCAGCCCTTCCTCACGGAAGCCGAGCTTTTCGGCCACTCGGCGGCTCGGACCGTTCTCGGGGCGAATGCACACCTCCACCCGGTGCAGCCCTATCCGGCGGAAGCAGTGGTCGACGGCGAGCGACACCGAGGTGGGCATCACCCCGCGGCCGGCCACCGCCTCGTCGACCCAGTAACCGATGTGCGCCGAACACATCGAACCCCAGGTGATCCCCGCGACCGTCAACTGTCCCGCCAGGCGTCCCTGATATTCGATGATGAACGGCAGCATGCGCCCGGCAGCCGCCTCGCCGCGCAGATGACGGACCATCTGACGATACGTCGGTCGTTGCGCCACATGACCCGGCGGAGCGGGCGGCACGGTCGCCTCCCAGGGACGCAGCCACTCGCGGTTGCGCCGGTTGACCTCGCGCCAGGCGCGCTGGTCACGCATCCGGATCGGGCGGAGGGTGATGTCACCGTCCACCAACTCGGTCGGCCAGGACCCGTTCAGCTCGGTCTCCCAGTAACAGAATTCGGATGATCGCTTGAATGGTCATCCGGTTGCTCGTTTGAATGATCGCCGCCATGGATCTGATCGACGGCATGTACGACAAGCGGCGCGAGTACGGCGAGGCCGTCCTTCACCCCACCGGTCGAACCCGGAAGGTTCACCACCAGGGTGCGTCCGGCGACCCCGGCCACGCCGCGGGACAGCACGGCGGTGGGCACCTTCTCCCGGCCGACCGCGCGGATCGCCTCGGCGATGCCCGGGATCTCGTAGTCCAGCACCGCCCGGGTGACCTCAGGCGTGCGGTCGGTCGGCGAGATGCCGGTACCGCCGGTGGTGACCACGAGGTCGTACGCGGCCGCGACCGCCTCCGCCAGCGCCTCGCCGACGGGTTCACCGTCGGGTACGACCCGCGGGCCGTCCACCGTGAAGCCCAGCCCCTCCAGCGCCGCGACGATCAGCGGACCGCCACGGTCCTCGTACACCCCGGCCGCGGCGCGGTTGGACGCGGTGACGGCCAGGGCCCGCAGGGGCGGTCTACGCGTGGGAGACGTCATGGCCGGCGCCAGTCGCCGGACTTCCCACCGGTCTTCTCTTCGATCCGGACGTCGGTGATGACCGCCGCCTTGTCGACGGCCTTCACCATGTCGACGACGGTGAGCGCGGCGACACTGACGGCGGTAAGCGCTTCCATCTCGACGCCCGTACGGTCCGTGGTCCGCACCGTAGCGGTGATCTCGACGGCGACGTCGGTGACCGCGAGGTCGACGCTCACGCCGGAGACGGCCAGGGGGTGACAGAGCGGGATGAGCTCAGGGGTGCGTTTCGCGCCCATGATGCCCGCGATCCGTGCCGTGGAGAGAGCGTCACCCTTGGGGACGCCCTCGCCACGCAGGAGTTCGACGACACGCGGGGAGACGAGAACGCGTCCGGCGGCCCGGGCCGTGCGCGCGGTGACGTCCTTGTCGGAGACGTCGACCATACGGGCCGCGCCCGCCTCGTCGAGGTGGGTGAGGTGCTGCTGAGCGCTGCTCATCGTTCTCCCGGTGCGGTCTTCTGGGCAGACACCGTACCGGCACACGCCGGTGTTCGGCTCCCGGCCCCGCAACCTGGCGGCGAGGGGCCACCACTGTGACCGGAAAGGTTCACCGGACGCCGACGCCCGGCGCCTCGCTTCACTCCGTTGCCGACGACGCCCGAGTGCGCTCGGCGCGGGGACGATTTCCCGCCTCGCGACGCACTCCGCCGGACACCGTGAGCTTCCGGCGGACTCTCCGGTCGGAACGCTAGTCGAGCAGAATCACATCGACCTCAGCGCCGGCCGGAACAGCGGTGACGGATTCCGGTACGACGATCAGTGAATCGGCGTGCGCGAGTGCCTTGACCAGGTGAGAGCCGGCGCCACCCGTAGGAGTGACCTCACCGGCCTGCTGGTCGTATTGGCTGCGCAGGAACTGCCTTCTGCCGTCAGGTGACCGCTCAATCCCGGTCGTACACACAGCCCTTACGACCTCCCGATGAACGGAACCCACCCCCATCAGTGTGCGGATGACGGGACGGACGAACATCTCGAAGGACACATACGCGCTCACCGGATTGCCGGGCAGGGCGAGCAAGGGGATGCGGTCGGGGCCGATTCGGCCGAAGCCCTGGGGCTTGCCGGGCTGCATGGCCAGCGTGCGGAATTCGACGCGCCCCGCGCTCTCCTCCGCGTCCTCGCCGAACGACCCGCCGAGCGAGGACAGCGCCTCCTTGACGACGTCGTACGCCCCGACGCTCACCCCACCGCTGGTGACGATGACGTCGGCCCGGATGAGCTGGTCCTCAATGGTGGCGCGCAGCGTCTCGACCTCGTCGACGACGGCGCCCACACGGTAGGCGATGGCTCCGGCGGCCCGCGCGGCGGCGGTGAGGGCGAAGCTGTTGGAATCGTGGATACGGCCGGGGTCGAGCGGCTCACCGGGCTGGACGAGTTCGCTGCCTGTGGACACCACGACGACCCGGGGACGCGGTCGTACGGTGACACTGGCCCGGCCGATCGCCGCCAGGAGGCCGATCTGCGACGGGCCGAGCACGGCGCCCGCGGCGAGCGCGAGTTCACCGGCGGCCACATCGCTGCCCTTGCCCCGAACGAACTGCTCCGCCTCCGCGGCCCGATAGACACGCACCTCGCCGGTCGCACCCCGCGGATCGGCGCTGTACGCGGCCATGGTGGTGACAGGTCCGCCTCCGGCGCCGCCATCGGTCCACTCGACGGGTACGACGGCTTCGGCTCCGGGCGGGAGCGGTGCGCCTGTCATGATCCGGGCTGCCTGGCCGGGGCCGACCGTGGGCAGCTCGCCGATGCCGGCCGCGACGTCGCCGACCACGTCGAGCACTGCGGGATGTTCGTGTGTGGCCGCCTTGGTGTCGGCGACCCGTACCGCGTAACCGTCCATGGAGCTGTTCTCGAACGGTGGCAGCGAGACGGGCACCGTCACGTCCTCGACCAGCACGCATCCCTGTGCGTCGAGGAGCTGCAGCTCGATCGGCTCCAGGGCGGTCAGCTGACCCAGGATGTTGTCCAGATGATCGGTGACGGACCACACACGTTCGGCGCCGTGACTCACTGTTGCATCTCCTCATTGACATACAAACGCAACCAGGTCCGGAAATCGGGTCCTAGGTCATCACGCTCGCACGCCAGTCGGACAATCGCACGCAGATAGTCACCCCGGTCGCCGGTGTCGTAGCGGCGACCGGTGAATATGACGCCATGGACCGGTCCACCGTTGTCGTCGCGGTGCGCCATCTCCCGCAGGGCGTCGGTGAGCTGGATCTCACCGCCGCGGCCCGGCTCGGTCTTCTTCAGGGTCTCGAACACCGCCGGGTCAAGAACATATCGTCCGATAACCGCATAAGAGGAGGGTGCCTGATCGGCCTCAGGCTTCTCGACCAGGTCCGTGACACGCACCACGTCCTCGTCCACGGTCGGCACTATGGCCGCGGACCCGTACAGGTGAATGCTGGCCGGAGGGACCTTCATCAGAGCGACGACGCTGCCGCCGTGCTGCTCCTGAACGGTGATCATGCGGGACAGCAGCGGGTCGCGCGGATCGATCAGGTCGTCACCGAGCAGAACGGCGAACGGCTGGTCTCCCACATGGGGTTCGGCGCAGAGCACGGCGTGACCGAGGCCCCTGGGGTCGCCCTGGCGCACATAGTGCATCGTGGCGAGATCACTGGACTCACGGACCCGGGCCAGGCGGGATTCGTCGCCTTTGCGGGTAAGCGCCTCTTCGAGCTCGTAGTTGCGGTCGAAGTGGTCCTCCAGCGGACGTTTGTTGCGACCGGTGATCATCAGCACATCGGACAGCCGTGCCGCGACGGCCTCTTCGACCACGTACTGGATCGCCGGCTTGTCCACCACCGGAAGCATCTCCTTGGGAGTCGCCTTCGTCGCCGGCAGGAACCGGGTGCCCAGTCCGGCCGCGGGAATGACAGCCTTGGAGATCCGCTTACGTGAGCGCGTCATGCCGTGCACTTTAGCGGCCGCGTATGTGCGGAAGATGAAAGACCGGTTGGTAATGGCTGATAGGCAACGGTTGTGCGTGGTATGAGCGAGGCACGGGCGCAGAAGGCGGAACTGAGGACGCGGCTTCTGGCGGCCAGGCGCGGATTGACCGCCGACGAGCGCCGCGCGGCGAGCAGCGCGCTCGCGGAGAGAGTACGCGAACTGCCGCCATTGGCGGCCGCTGAAACCCTTGCGGCCTATGTGTCGATGGGCACGGAGCCGGGCACTCACGCGTTGATCGAGGCGATACGCGTCTCGGGCACACGGGTCCTGCTGCCCGTGCTCCTGGACGACAACGACCTGGACTGGGCCGAGTACCAGGGCCCCGCGACCCTGGAACGCACCGGGCGCGGCCTCCTGGAGCCCACCGGAGTACGGCTGGGCCCGCAGGCCGTCACCGAGGCACAGGCCGTCCTGCTGCCCGGCCTCGCCGTGGACGGCCGGGGTGTACGCCTGGGACGCGGCGGTGGATCGTACGACCGCGTCCTCGAACGGCTGCGGGAGGCCGGAACGCATCCGGCGCTGGTGGTGCTTCTGTACGCGCACGAGGTGGTCGCTTCGGTTCCGCGGGAACCTCATGACCACCTCGTGAACGCGGCAGTGACTCCTGAGGGGGTGCGTCGCTTCCCCGGGTGAACTTTTCGCACCCCAGGCGCCGAATCTACGGAGTGAGCGCCATCTTCGCCTCGGACGTCCTGTCGACCTGGGTGTCGGAGTAGTACCAGGGCAGCAGTTCGCCGTTGGCCCATTTGCCGGTCTGGTCGGTGTAGTGGGCGTTGTAGGCGTGCCCTGAGGCGCCGGTGAGGTTGATCCAGCGGGACTTGTCGAAGTTCTGGAGGTTGACGATCATCCGCATGGAGGGGACCCAGGCGATGTCGTAGCCGCCGGCCGCGTTCCAGCCGGTCGCGTCGACGGCCGCCTCGCCGCCGCCGAGCTGCCACGAGCCGCGGTTGAGAAGCCACTTGAGGACGCCGGGGCCGTCCGTGCCCAGAGTCTGGTTCTTCAGGTCCAGCTTGTGCAGGCGCCCCCAGCTCCAGGTGTTGATGTCCTTGCCGAGCTTGGCGGTCAGTTCGTAGCGGGCGTCCTTCATGGCCTGCGCCAGGAGCTGATCACGTGTGCTGCGGTGGGACTTGTCCGTGTCGTCGCCGAAGAAAGCCTTGGTGGACATCGTCCACCAAGAGTTGCCGGCGTCCGGGAGGATATTGCGGACAACCTCGAACCAGCGGTCCCCACCGTCGGGCTGCGCCTCGTCGGCGTCTCGCTGGCCGCACTCCTCGACCGTGCTGTTCGCGCCGTCCAGGTTGTCGACCGGGCCGGTCTGACCCACAGGGGGCACCCTCAGGCACTGCCCCTTGGGACGCAGCTCCTTGGGCAGCTTGTTGC
Organism: Streptomyces sp. NBC_00223; assembly: GCF_036199905.1. Taxonomy (NCBI): domain Bacteria; kingdom Bacillati; phylum Actinomycetota; class Actinomycetes; order Kitasatosporales; family Streptomycetaceae; genus Streptomyces; species Streptomyces sp. NBC_00223. The sequence continues at coordinate 3,031,481 of NZ_CP108109.1, forward strand.
CGAAGGTGAGCTTGAGGACGTTTCGCCAGACGGCGTTGAAGTACGCGGCCGCCGCCGAATCGGCGTCCTGGTTGTAATCCCATCCTTCCAGCAGTTTCTGCGCATTCCTTACGTAGTCGCCCTTGTCGTTCTTGATGTCGATCTTCAGAAGATAGGGCACGAGCAGCTTGGCGATCTCACTGCTGTCGTCGTTCTGCATGGACTGCATGTCGTCCATGGAGATCTTTCCGCCGTCCTTGGTCTTGGACGCGATGAGATCGTTGATGCGCTGGCTGCGGGTGCCGTAGCCCCAGTCGCTGGTCAGCAGGTACGGATACTTGCTCTGGTCTATGACGGCCTGGTTGGCGGTGACGATGTAGCCGCGCTTGGGGTTGTACTCGTACGGCATCGACTTGAACGGAATGGAGCCGGTCCAGTTGTAGTGCGAGTCCCAGCCGGGCACCGGGTAGGTGCCGTCGACGCCCTTGGCGCGAATCGGGACCTGACCCGGCGCCTGGTAGCCGATGTTGCCCTTGGTGTCGGCGTAGATCAGATTTTGCGAAGGTACGGCGAAGTCCGCGGCGGCCGAGCGGAAGTCGTCGAAGTTCTTCGCCCTGTCCAGCTCGAAGACGGCGTCCATCGTCTTGGACGGAATGAGCGCGGTCCACTTCAGGGAGACCGCGTAACCGCTGTTGACCCCGCCCGGCGGGTCCGCGACAGGAGCGGTCTGGCCCACGGTACGGATCTCGTCGCTGCGGTCGGAGATCACCGGTCCGTTGTTGGTCTCGCGGACCGTGATCGTACGGTCCTTGCCGCCGGCGACCTTGATGGTCTCCTTGCGGGTCTTGAACCGCTTCTGCTTGCCGTCGTAGAGATACGTGTTGGCGGTGACCTTCTCCAGGTACAGGTCGGTGACGTCGGCACCCAGGTTGGTCATCCCCCAGGAGATGTCCTGGTTGTGGCCGATCACCACACCGGGCATTCCTGAGAACGTGAAGCCGGTGACGTCGTACGGGCAGGCAGCGCTCAGCGTGCGGCAGTGCAGACCCATCTGGTACCAGAGCGAGGGCAACTGCGGCGCGAGGTGCGGATCGTTGGCCAGCAGCGGCTTACCCGTGGTCGTGTACTGGCCGGAGATCACCCAGGAGTTCGAACCGATGCCACTGCCCGACGGGCCGAGCAGCGCGGGCATTTGGTCGATGATCTGCGAAATGCCGGAGAGCTGGGCATCGACCGTGCCACCGAGCCCCTGAGGGCCACTCGACCCGACGGGCTCATATTCTCCGGTGATCTGATCAACCGACCCGGCGTCGACAATCGGACGATTCCGATTGTACGGATATGCCGGATACAGCTGCTTGATCTGCGCCTGGCTGAGGCGGCTGGTCATCAGCGAGCGATCGATCTCGTCCTGCATATTGCCGCGAAGATCCCAGGCCATCGCCTTGAGCCAGGCGACCGAGTCGACAGGCGTCCATGGCTGCGGCTTGTAGTTGTTGCTGAACGACAGAGCCGCGTACTCCACCGACAGCGCGGCACCACTGTGGTCCTTGAGGTAGGCGTTGACACCGTCCGTGTACGCCTGCAGGAACTTCTTCGTACTGGCGTCGAGCTTGGTGTTGTATTCCTCTTGCGCGATGCCGTGCCAGTTGAGGGTGCGCAGGAAGGCGTCGGTCTCGACCTGACCCTTGCCGAACATCTCGGACAGTCGGCCGGAGGTGAGGTGGCGGCGTACGTCCATTTCGTAGAAGCGGTCCTGCGCCTGGACGTATCCCTGGGCGCGGAACAGGTCCTCAGGGGTGTCGGCGTAGATCTGCGGGATGCCGTTGCCGTCCCGTTTGACGTCGACCGGCGCGGACAGGCCCTTGAGCTTCAAGGAACCCGATGTCTGCGGGAAGGAGGCACGCACGGTGCCCACGCTCCAGTACGACCCGTAGCCGATTCCCGCCACCAGGAGCAGTACGAACGCGATCACGATGAGGCGTACGCGGCGGGACTTCTTCCGTGCGGGCATCGCTGTCCTTCGAGGGGCAGGGCGGACCGGTGATCAGGGTGCTCGTTGTGCAAGGGCAACCATAGGGGCACGCCCTGCGACGGCTGGACGCGGAGTCCGGGTGACCATGCGGTGGACCATGCAACGTCAAGCGAGGGTAAAATATTAGGTAAGGCAATGAAGTTGAAAGGACCGGGCCCCTGACTGTCCACCACCTGAACGAGATCCTGCTGATCGGCGCCTCAGTTCTCCTGGTCGCCGTCGTCGCTGTGCGACTCGCGTCGCGCAGTGGCCTTCCGACCCTCCTCATCTACCTCGGCATCGGTGTGATCATCGGACAGGATGGCCTGTTCGGCTTCACTTTTGACGATGTTCAGCTCACCCAGGTGCTGGGTTACGCAGCCCTTGTGGTGATCCTCGCCGAAGGTGGACTTGGCACAAAGTGGCACGAAATCAAACCCGTGGTGCCGGCCGCCGCCGTACTGTCCACGGTCGGCCTGCTGGCGAGCGTCTTCGTCACCGCCGGCGCCGCGCACTACCTGGTGGGCCTCGAATGGCGACAGTCACTGATCATCGGCGCGGTGGTGTCCTCGACGGACGCGGCGGCGGTGTTCTCGGTGCTCAGGAACGTTTCGCTGCCCAAGCGGGTGACCGGGGTCCTCGAAGCCGAATCGGGCTTCAACGACGCGCCAGTGGTGATCCTGGTGGTCGCGTTCTCAGCCGCGGGACCAGTCGATCACTGGTATCAGCTGGTCGGCGAGATCGCCCTGGAATTGCTGATCGGCGCCGCCATCGGGATCGCGGTGGGCTGGATCGGGGCGTACGGCCTGAAACACCTGGCGCTGCCCGCCTCCGGCCTCTACCCGATCGCCGTACTTGCCATCGCCGTGGCCGCGTACGCGGCAGGCGCCATGGCGCACGGCTCCGGATTCCTGGCCGTCTACCTCGCCTCGCTCGTCCTGGGCAACGCCAAACTTCCGCATCGGCCGGCCACCCGCGGCTTCGCCGAAGGGCTGGGGTGGATCGCGCAGATCGGGTTGTTCGTGCTGCTCGGGTTGCTTGTCACACCGCACGAGCTGGGCGATGACGTCGTACCCGCGATCATCATCGGACTGTTCCTCACCGTGGTCGCGCGCCCGGCTTCCGTAGTGATCAGCCTGCTGCCGTTCGGTATCCCTTGGCGCGAACAGGCTCTGATGTCCTGGGCGGGGCTGCGGGGTGCGGTGCCGATCGTGCTGGCCACGATTCCGATGGTGGCCGGGATCTCCCAAAGCAAGCGGATCTTCAATATTGTCTTCGTACTGGTGATCATCTACACGCTGGTGCAGGGGCCGACACTGCCCTCGCTCGCACGGCGGCTGCGCATCGGCGGCGACGACGCGAGCGGCACCGCCGACCTCGGCATCGAGTCCGCTCCCCTGGAGCGGCTGCAAGGTCATCTGCTGTCCGTCGCCATCCCTGAAGGGTCTCGCATGCATGGCGTCGAAGTCGACGAGTTGCGGCTTCCCTCGGGCGCTGCCGTCACCTTGGTGGTCCGCGACGGCGCGAGCTTTGTGCCGTTGCCTTCGACGACGCTGCGACGCGGCGATGAACTGCTTGTCGTGACGACCGATCCCGTGCGGGACGCGGCCGAGGACCGGTTGCGGGCGGTCGGACGAGGCGGCAAGTTGGCGGGGTGGCTGGGAGAGAAGTGACCGATGTGGCGGCCCGGTCAGGTACAGAGGACGCGATGACCGACGAGATTACGTATGATGATCCGGTATTTGTCGAGTTCGACCTCTGCCTGACGCAGGGCCGGCGCGGTGACCCGCGCTGAGCGGACGGCCTTCGGCGTGATCGCGCGGTCACCAACCCCGCGCAGGCGCTACCAGGCGGCAGAAAGTCCAGGCTGTGGCATCCACGGCACCCATCTCCCCCACGCCCCCGTCCGGTGATCGAGCAGTCACCTCTGCCGGGAAGCCGGGCTACCGGCAACTGCTGCGGACGCCCGGCGCATGGGCGTTCCTGCTTCCAGGCTTCGCCGCCCGGCAGCCGTTCGCGATGCTCACCATCAGCATGGTGCTCCTGGTCGAGCACACCACCGGCTCCTACGGGACGGCCGGGGCGGCCGCGGCCGTCACAGGTGTGTCGATGGCGGTGTGCGCACCCCACGGCGGCAGGCTCGCCGACCGTTACGGCCAGCGTGCCGTACTGATCCCCGGCGTCCTGCTGCACGCGGCATCGGTCGCGGCCCTGGTGACGCTCGCGCTGGTCCACGCTCCCGCCTGGGTGCTGTTCGCGTCAGCCGTGCCCGCCGGGGCAACGGTCCCGCAGGTCGGCCCCATGGTCCGTTCCCGCTGGACAGTGGCGCTGAAGAGCTCCCGGTCGTCTCTGGCGACAACGGCGGCCGCCTTCGAGTCGGTGACGGACGAGTTCACTTTCGTGATCGGCCCGGTGCTCGCCACGGCTCTGTGCACCGGTGTGCATCCGGCAGCGGGCCTGATCGCCGAAGGCGTGCTGACTCTCAGCGGTGGCATTCTCTTCGCCTCCCAGGCGAGGTCCGCCCCCACGCCGCAGCACCACACGGCAGACGGAAGCACGAAGCGTGTCTCCGCGCTGTCGGTGCCAGGGGTACGAGCCCTCGCGGTCGCCTTCCTGGGCATCGGATCGGTCTTCGGGGGCATGCAGGTCTCTCTGACGGCCTTCACCCAGGAAATCGGCCACCCCGGCATGAACGGCCTGCTCTACGGAGTCTTCGCGGCCGGCAACATGCTCGCCGGTGTGATTTACGGCGCGGTCACCTGGCGCCGTGGCCCGCATACCCGGCTGCTCGTGGCCTACGCGGCCCTGACCCTCGCGTGCGCGCCTCTGTGGGCCATGCACGCAGCGGTGCCGCTGGGTGCGCTCGGGCTGGTGGTGGGCCTGTGCATCGCGCCCGCACTCATCACCGGCTACACGCTGGTCGACTCGTTGGTGCCGGCCACGATCCGGACCGAGGCGTTCACCTGGCTGACGGGATCGGTCGCGCTCGGTCAGGCCGCGGCGGTCACGACAGCGGGCCTGCTGACGGATCGGGCGGGATCTCATGGCGGTTTCACGGTGCCTCTTGGCGGCACGGCTCTGGCGCTCATGGTGCTCATGGCGCTGCGCGGACGGCTCGTTCCTCACCCGCACGGGGTGCCGGCGAATGGTGTGATCGGTCACCGTCCGCCGGTCGCGGTGGACTGACGGCGGGAAATACTGCACTATTGAGCGTCGTTAGCACTCAACGAGTGAGAGTGCCAGGAGGAGCAAGTGCCGACGTACCAGTACCAGTGCACCGAGTGCGGCGAGGCCCTTGAGGCGGTGCAGAAGTTCAGCGATGACGCGCTGACGGAGTGCCCCAGCTGCAGCGGACGCCTGCGCAAGGTCTTCTCGGCGGTGGGCGTGGTCTTCAAGGGTTCCGGCTTCTACCGGACCGACAGCCGCGGATCATCGTCGGGCAGCGCGCCCGCGGCCAAGAGCAGCAGCTCGGACAGCAAGTCCTCCAGCAGCGGCACCTCGTCGAGCTCGTCGTCCGGGTCCACCAGCACGCCGTCGACCAGTTCCTCGTCCTCGTCCGGCTCCTCGTCGTCGAACAGCACGTCCGCGGCCTGAGCCGCGTCGGGCAACTCCTCCGGACAGCCGAAAACCTTACGAACCCTCGTCGCTACCGGCGGGGGTTCGTTGTGTTGTCGGGTCCCGATTAGGGTGATCGTCATGGCGCAGAACAGCAGCGGGACGCGAGAGCAGGCCGAGATCGGCGTCATCGGCGGCTCCGGCTTCTACTCCTTCCTCGATGATGTGAGGGAAATCACGGTCGACACCCCCTACGGGACGCCGAGCGACTCCCTCTTCCTCGGCGAGGTGGCCGGCCGCCAAGTGGCCTTCCTTCCTCGGCACGGCCGCAAACACCATCTGCCACCACACAAGATCAACTATCGGGCCAATCTGTGGGCCCTTGCCTCGGTCGGCGCGCGCCAGGTGCTCGGACCATGCGCGGTCGGCGGGCTCCGCCCGGAGTACGGTCCCGGCACCCTGCTCGTTCCGGACCAGCTCGTGGACCGCACGAAGTCACGCGCCCAGTCGTACTTCGACGGCGAGGCGATGCCTGATGGGCAGGTACCGAATGTGGTGCATGTGACCTTCGCCGACCCGTACTGTCCGGTGGGCCGACGTTCGGCAGTCAGCACTGCGCGGGCTGACGGCTGGGAGGCCGTGGACGGCGGGACGCTCGTTGTCGTCGAAGGGCCTCGCTTCTCCACACGCGCGGAATCGCTGTGGCATGCGGCGCAGGGATGGTCAGTGGTCGGGATGACCGGGCACCCGGAAGCGGTGCTGGCCCGTGAGCTGGGGCTCTGCTACACATCGCTGACACTGGTGACCGACCTGGACGCGGGGGCCGACACCGGGGAGGGCGTCTCCCACGAGGAGGTCCTTGAGGTCTTCGCGGCCAACGTCGGCAGGATGCGGGATGTGCTGTTCGATGTGATCCGGGCCCTGCCGGACAACGGTGAGCGGGACTGCCTGTGCGTGAATTCGCTGGGCGGCCAGGACCCGGGGATCGCGCTGCCGTAGCTGTCATGACCGCTCCGGTGACCTGCCGGAAGGCGGAGGCACTTGCCCCGTGAGGGGCCGGCCAATCAAGCGTTCACTCCTGCGAGTGGCCGAGTTTTCCACAACCGCCTCGCTGTCCACAGGGCCTCCGCGCGGTGTCCGTGGACTGCGCGATGGTGGACACGTCGACCGAAGTACGGCCGACTTCCTCCTCGTCAGGCGGTGTTCCCATGCATTTCCCCAGTTCGTCCTCGTACCCGGTCCGATCGTCGGCATCCCTTCCGACCGCTTCCGGCCCGGAGGCCACCGCAACCAGCGGCTCCTCGACCGCGCCGACGATGCCGGAGCCCTTTACACCGCCGCGCTGCCCGGTTCCGGACTTCCCACCGATCCGGGCCGGAGGGCGCGGCGGGAGAAGGCGCCTGCGCAGAACGGTCCGGCGCCGACGTCGACCGCTGGCCGTCGGTCTCGCCGTGACGGCTGCCGCGCTGGTGGCGTCCGCGGCTCACGGCGCTCCACCTCAACGAATCGCCGCGACGCCCCGCGGACCCGCGGCAGCTGTGACGTCTCATGCGGCGGGCGACCGTCTCGTACGGGCCCCCGTGCGCATCGCGGACGCGGCTGCTGCGACCCTGCTGCGCCCCGGTGACCAGGTGGATGTGCTGGCCGGCGCCCGGGTGGTGGCCACCGGTGTCACGGTTGTCGCCGTACCGGAAAGCCTCGTGACCCCGGCTACCGGCTCCCTCGTCCCTGACGGTGGCAGCCCCGATGGAGCGCTGATCGTGCTCTCCGTACCCCGCCGTACTGCCGCAGCGCTTTCCGGAGCCGCCGCGTCGTCGCCCCTGGGGGTGGCGTTGTGCTGAATCAGACACTCACGGAAGACGACTGGACGCTCCGGTTGCGGGCGAAGATCGCCGAAGCGGTGGACAAATCGGCCGCGGTGGCGGTGGGTGTGCTTACCCGCGCGTGTGGCTGGGCGGACCGGATTCAGAGGTGGTGCGGCGGCTTCTCGTTGAGGAAGCGGGTGAAGTCGTCGTCCGCCGTACCGGGGGACGACTCACCCCAGCCGCGGTCCGTGTCGTCGGATGACGGCCGGTCGAGTGGATCGTCGAAGACGAGCCCGGCAGCAGGTACGGCGGCCGACGGAACGGGGCCGACCCCGACGGTGTCGGAGGCGCGCGAGGGTGACACCGCACCACTACTGGCCGCAGGGGCCCCGTCGCGACCTGCGTCCGGGACGTACTCGGGAGAAGGGCCGCTGTTCATGCCTCCAGGGTACGGCGGGACGGCCGGCCCCCGAGCCCCCTCCCTACCCAAGCCGATGTACAGAGATACCCCAAGTGTCCGTTTGAGGCAGTCGAGCGGATATACCTGGCCTCATGCACTCACCCAAGCCGATGTCGTCCCCCGCAGCGGTGCCCGCCGCGGAGGAACTGGACATCGACCGAAGCGACCCCGAGTACCGCCGCTGGTTGAAGGAGGCTGTGGCGAAGGTCCATGCCGACGCCAACCGGTCCGCCGATACCCATTTGCTGTCAGTTCCGCTCCCGGCGGACTGGGGCGTCGACCTCTATCTGAAGGACGAATCGACGCATCCGACAGGCTCGCTCAAGCACCGCCTGGCCCGCTCATTGTTCCTGTACGCGTTGTGCAACGGGTGGATCAGGCCGGGTCGCCCGGTGATCGAGGCGTCGAGCGGGTCGACGGCCGTATCGGAGGCGTACTTCGCGCGACTGATCGGTGTCCCCTTTGTGGCCGTGATGGCCCGCGGGACGGTGCGGACCAAGGTGGAACTGATCGAGTTCCAGGGCGGACAGTGCCACTTGGTGGACAGTCCCGGCGAGGTGTACGAGACGGCCGCCCGGCTGGCCCGGGAGTCGGGCGGCCACTACATGGACCAGTTCACGTACGCGGAACGGGCGACGGACTGGAGGGGCAACAACAACATCGCCGAGTCGATCTTCCGGCAGATGGCCGAGGAACGACATCCGGTCCCCGCGTGGATCGTCGCCACGGCGGGAACCGGGGGCACCTCGGCGACCCTGGCCCGGTACGTCCGGTACGCACGGGCGACGACCGGAATCTGCGTGGCCGACCCGGAGAACTCGGCCTTCTTCCCCGGGTGGCGGGACGGCGATCCGGGCGCCACGACCGGCACCGGCTCCAGGATCGAGGGGATCGGCCGCCAGCGGGTGGAGCCGAGCTTCGTTCCGGGCGCCATCGACCGGATGATGCGGGTGCCGGACGCGGCCTCGATCGCGTGTATCCGAGTCCTGGCGCGCCTCCTCGGACGCCGGGCGGGAGCATCGACCGGAACGGGACTGTGGGCGGCGTTCCGGATCATCTCCGAGATGCGTGAGCGTGGAGAACGCGGCAGCGTGGTCGGTCTGTTGTGCGATCCGGGCGAACGCTACGTTGAGAAGTACTACGCGGACGGCTGGCTGTCCGAGCAGGGCATCGACATCGGCCCGTACCTGGAACGTCTCGAGCGCTTTCTGAGCACGGGAACGCTGGACGGGCCGAAGGCGAGCCGGAACGGGTAAGAGGCGGGTTTCCGTGATCCGGGGCCGGGGTCACGGAGCCTCGCGCGTTGGGCTGCGCGCCGGGTCTCCGCTGCCCCAAGGTGTCCTGCATGAACGATCCCACCAACCGGGCCGGCTCGACGCCGGCCGGCACACCCGGCACTCACTCCATGCGTGCGAGCGGCGCTCTGCGCCGGATGGCGGCGCGCAGCCGTTCCGAGGAGCACCGGGCGTCCACACCGCTGGAGTTGTTCTTCGATCTGTGTTTCGTGGTCGCGGTGGCCCAGGCGGGCGGGCGGCTGGTGCACGCCGTGGCCGACGGGCAGGACCAGCACGGGGTGATCGGCTACCTGACGGTGTTTTTCGCCATCTGGTGGGCTTGGATGAACTTCTCATGGTTCGCGTCTGCCTATGACACCGACGATGTGCCGTATCGGGTGACGGCCCTGGTACAGATCGTGGGCGTACTGATTCTGGCGGCGGGAGTGCCGCGGGCGTTCGACCACGGTGACTTCCGGCTGACGGCCATCGGCTACGCGGTGATGCGGTTGGCGCTGGTGACGCAGTGGCTGAGGGCGGCCCGGTCCGAGACCGGAGGGGCGCGGGCGACCGCGCTTCGGTACGCGATCGGAGTGTCGGTCTGCCAGGTCGGATGGATGGTGCTGCTGGTTCCGCCGGGAGCACCGCCGGTGTGGGCCTTTCTGCTGATGGCCGTGGCGGAGTTGTCGGTACCTCCGCTGGCGGAGCGTTCGGCGCCGACCGCTTGGCATCCGCGTCACATCGCGGAACGCTACGGGCTGTTCACCATCATCGTGCTCGGCGAGTCGGTGTCGGCGGCCACCATCGCCGTACAGTCAGCGGCCGATGAGCACCAGGCGCTGGGGGCGCTGGTGCCGATCGCGGTCGGCGGTCTACTGATCGTCTTTTCCGCCTGGTGGATCTATTTCGCGGTGCCGATCCACGGCCATCTGACGTCCAGCCGGCAGGCGTTTCTGTGGGGCTACGGTCACTTCGCCGTGTTCACCTCGGCTGCCGCCATCGGCTCCGGTCTGGAGATCGCGATCGAGCAGACGGTCGGTACGACCGAGCTCTCGACCCGGGCGGCGTCGGCATCGGTGACCGTACCCACCGCCGTATTCCTGCTGACGGTGTGGTCGCTGCACTCGCGCCACTACAAGCGTGGGCTGGCGCAGCAGCTCACCCTGCCCATGGCGGCGTTGGCGGTTGCGGCGTGCACCTTCACCGGGTCGCACGCCGTGCTGTGGGCGGGAGTGGTGTGCGCGGGCGCGGTTGCTGTCGGTGTGTCCCAACAGGCGCGTAACCCCGTATGACCGCCCGGTCGCGCGGCCGGAAGGGTTCAGACGCCGGCGGCCCCCAGGAGGACACCGACCGCGTAGGTCACCGCCATGGCGATCGCCCCGCCTGCGGCGTTGCGGATGATGGCGGGGCGCGCCGGAGCGTTGCCCAGCCGGGCGCTGATCCAGCCGCAGCCGACGAGGGCGGCCATCACGGAGACAACGGTGACGGCGAGCCGCCAGTCCCGCGGAGGGAGCACGATCGCCAGCAGCGGCAGCAGGGCGCCAGCGGTGAAGGAGATGAAACTGGCCCAGGCGGCGTGCCAGGGGTTGGCGAGTTCATCGGGGTCGATGCCGAGTTCGACGCGGGCGTGGGCGCCGAGCGCGTCGCGTGCGGTGAGCTGTTCGGCGACCTCGCGGGCAAGGTCGTGGCTGATGCCGCGGTCCTGGAGCAGGCCGGTGAGTTCGTCGAGTTCGGCCTCTGGGGTGGTGGCGAGTTCTTCGCGTTCGACGGCGAGGGCCGCCTGTTCCGAGTCTCGCTGGGTGCTGACGGAGACGTACTCGCCGGCCGCCATCGACAGCGAACCGGCCATGAGGCCGGCCAGGCCCGCGGTGAACAGTGCCGACCGGGAGTCGGTGGCGCCCGCCACGCCCACGACGATGCCCGCGGTGGAAACCACGCCGTCGTTGGTGCCGAGGACGGCGGCACGCAGCCAGTTCAGACGGGTGCCGAGCCCTTCGTGGTGCGGCTCGCCCGTGTGGTGCTCCGGGCCGGTCTCCGGGGGCGGCGTCGCGGCGTCGCCCGTCCCGCTCGCGCTGTCGTCGTTCATGGAGGGAAGCGTCTCACCCCCGGCCGGGTCCGTGTCCGGGGCAGGCCGAACCCCGGCGCGGGGGGGGGATGCACCGGGGCTCGGGTCTGTGGGACCGGGTCGGACTACGCGGCTTCGTAGTCCAGTCCGGTCGCGCGCGCCATCCGCTTGAGATCGGCGAGTGCGTGCTTCTCGATCTGGCGGATGCGCTCGCGGGTGAGGCCGTGTTCCTTGCCGACCTCGGTGAGAGTGCGTTCACGGCCGTCCACGATGCCGTACCGGGCGCGGATGATGGAGGCGGTCCGGTCGTCGAGCCGGTCGATCAGGCCGTCCAGCTCTTCGCGGCGCAGCATGACCAGCACGGAGTCCTCCGGGGAGGGAGCCGCGCCGTCCTCGACGAGGTCGCCGAACTCGGTCTCGCCCTCGGCGTCCACCGACATGTTGAGGGACACCGGGTCGCGGGCCCAGTCCAGGACGTCGGCGATGCGCCCCGCGGTGGAGTCCAGCTCCGCGGCGATCTCCGCGGGCTCCGCGTCACGGCCGTGCTCGCGGTTGAACTCGCGCTGCACGCGCCGGATACGGCCCAGCTCCTCGACCAGGTGCACGGGCAGCCGGATCGTACGGGACTGGTCGGCGATGGAACGGGTGATGGCCTGCCGGATCCACCAGGTCGCGTAGGTGGAGAACTTGAAGCCCTTGGCGTAGTCGAACTTCTCGACGGCGCGGACCAGGCCCGCGTTCCCCTCCTGGATCAGGTCGAGCAGCGGCAGTCCGCTGCGCGGGTAGCGGCGGGCGACCGCGACGACGAGGCGGAGGTTGGAGCGGATGAAGATGTCCTTGGCGCGCTCACCTGCGCCGACGATCGCTTCGAGCTCCTCGCGCTTGGCGTCGGCGCCCGCTCCGGCGGGCAGACCGGTGTCAGCGGCGAGTATGCGCTCTGCGTAGACGCCCGCTTCGATGTCCCGGGACAGCTCGACCTCCCGGGCGGCGTCGAGCAGCGGGGTGCGCGCGATCTCGTCCAGGTACATGCCGACGAGGTCGCGGTCGGCGACTTCCCCGCCTGCGGCGCGAGCGCTGCTGGTCCCGCCTGCGTTACGACGGGCGACGGCACGGGTTGCCATGCGAGCTCCCTTACGAAGGTGCGGTCGGTCTTGGTCCGGATCGGGCCGCCGTGCGGGCTTCCACCGTGTGCGGCTCATACCTTCCGGTTGCCCCATCCGATTGGGATAACGACTGGAATCCGGACACAATTCCCATGTCGTCACCTGTTTTTTATGATCTTGGAGTATGCTGTCCGGCCACATAGAGAGGTCATACGATGTCGGATCGTATGAACGTCCAGGTCAGGCCCGGTAAAGAGGATGATCTGGACGCGCTCACTGCTATCTACAACCACTACATTCGCAAGACGCCGATCACGTTCGACGTAACCCCCCTCACCGCCGATGAACGCCGGCCGTGGTTGCTCTCCCATCCCGAAGACGGCCCGCACCGTCTCCTGGTTGCTCGGATTCCCGGTTCTGACGGGGGCATTCTGGGTTACGCGACCAGCAGCCCGTTCCGCCCGAAGGCCGCGTACGCCACTTCCGTGGAGACCAGCGTCTATCTGGCCCCCGACGCCGTCGGCCGTGGAATCGGCACCTTGCTCTACAAGCAGCTTTTCGAGGCGCTGGCGGAGGAGGACGTGCATCGCGCGTACGCGGGAGTCACCCTCCCGAACGAAGCGTCGGTACGGGTCCACCGGCGATTCGGCTTCCGGCAGGTCGGGATCTATGAGGAGGTCGGGCGGAAGTTCGGCGTCTATCACGACGTGGCGTGGTTCGAGAAGCGCCTCGACTGACGCCGGGCAGGTCAGGCCCCGAGGAGCGCTTCGAAGCTTACTTGAACCTTCAAGCAGATAGCGTTACCGTCCTTTCATAAGCTTGAAGTTTCAAGGAGGTTGTGCGATGACCACAGCGACACCGGAGCGCATGCCCGCGCTCTATCTCTCGCACGGCGCCCCGCCGCTCGCCGACGACCCCGTATGGCCCGGCGAACTCGCCGCCTGGGCCGCCGGGCTCCCCCGGCCCAAGGCGATCCTGATGGTCTCCGCACACTGGGAGGAGGCCCCGCTCGCGATCGGCGCGACGGCGTCCGTACCCCTGGTGTACGACTTCTGGGGTTTCCCCGAGCACTACTACCGGGTGACCTATCCGGCCCCCGGCGCTCCCGAGCTCGCCGCCGACGTGCGCAAGCTGCTGCGCGGCGCGGGCCACCCCGTACAGGACGTCCCCGACCGCGGCCTCGACCACGGCGCCTACGTGCCGCTGGTGGAGATGCTCCCGGCGGCGGACATCCCCGTACTGCAGGTGTCGATGCCGACCCTGGAGCCCGGGAAGCTGCTGGAGATCGGCCGAAGGCTGGCGCCGTTGCGGGACGAGGGCGTACTGATCGTCGGCAGCGGGTTCTTCACGCACAATCTGGCGGCGCTGCGGCATGCCGGGGAGCGGCCGCCGGGCTGGTCGGCGGAGTTCGACGCCTGGGGGCACGAGGCGCTGGACGCCCAGGACGTCGACGCGCTGCTGGACTTCGAACACGCCGCGCCCGCCGGGCGCCTGGCCCACCCGCGCACCGAGCACTTCGCTCCGCTGTTCGTTACGCTCGGCGCCGCCGAGTCCGAACTCGGCAGTCAGCGCAGCATCATCGACGGTTTCTGGATGGGGCTGGCCAAACGTTCCGTCCAGTTCGGCTGAAGAGGAAGACATCCACCTCATGCATATGCGACGCATCGCGATCGGCGTGGCCGTCCTGGCCGGAGCCGTGACCCTGGCCGCGTGCGGCTCCGACAGCAAGGACTCCGACGCCTCGCCCGGCACGCCCAGTACGGCCGCCACCACCGCCACCGCCGACACGGCCGACAACAAGCCCGCGGCCTCGTCGGTGTCCTGGCCGGCGCCCGAGGACGCGACGGCGCAGGCCAAGTCCGCGGGATTGCCGATGCTCGGGCAGGAGGGCCAGGTGCTGCACATCCACAGCCACCTGGACGTGTACGTGGACGGCGCGGCGGTGACAGTGCCGGCCGAGATCGGTATCGACAACGTCAAGCAGCAGATCAGCCCCCTGCACACCCACGACACGACCGGCGTGGTGCACATCGAGTCCCCGGTGCAGGCCGAATTCACACTCGGCGAGTTCATGACCGAGTGGAACGTGCCGATCAGCAAGGCCGCGCTCGGCCCGCTGAAGGTCGGCGGCGGCAAGGAACTGCATGTCTACGTCAACGGCAAGGAGCAGACCGGCGACCCGGCCGCGCTGAAACTGGCCGCGCACGACGAGATCGCCATCGTCTACGGCGCGCCGGGCGACAAGGTCCAGGTGCCCAGTTCGTACGGCTGGACCGGGGGGCTGTAGTACCCGCGCTCCGATCGCGGGCACATCAAGCGTCCACACGGTGACGCGACTGGTCCCCACCCCTCCGGATGATCCGGAGGGGTGGGGACCAGTCACATCACCGTACGAATGACCGTCCTACGTATGCCGTATGACCGTCATTCATATGGTGAGGTCATGCGGCGGCGTGCCGTACGACGGTGAGTTCATCGCATCAGTGGGCGATGGCGGGGACGGCGAAGTCCTCGACGGACTCGTCGCCCTGGGTCCGCTCACCGGTGTTCTGAACCTCGGCGTTGACCAGGACGAACGCCAGGATCGAGGACACCGCGAGGATGGCCATCGCCCAGTAGATGGCGACGCTGTAGCCGTGGACCGCGGCCTGGTTGACGAACAGCTGGTTCTTCAGGTCGGCCGGCCCCTTGGAGTGGCTGACCTTCCAGGAGACGGTGGCGCTGGTCGCGAGGGTGTTCAGCAGGGCGGTGCCGATGGAACCGCCGACCTGCTGCGAGGTGTTCACCATCGCGGAGGCCACGCCCGCGTCCGACGGCCGTACGCCGTGCGTGGCCAGGCTCATCGCCGGCATGAACGCCGTACCCATGCCGAGGCCCATGAGGACCAGGCCGGGGAGCAGAACGGCGGCGTAGCTGGAATCGACCTTGATCTGGGCCAGGATGCCCATGCCGATCGCGGCGACCAGGAAGCCGGGGGCCATCAGCAGGCGCGGACGGACCCGCAGCATGAGGCGGGCGCCGATCTGCGTGGAGCCGACGATCATGCCCGCGACCATCGGCAGGAAGGAGAACCCGGACTTGAGCGCCGAGTACCCCATGACTATCTGCAGGTAGTAGGTCAGGAACAGGAACAGGCCGAACATTCCGATAACCGCAAGACCCAGCGCCAGATAGACACCACCACGGTTGCGGTCGGTGACCACGCGCAGTGGCAGCAACGGCGCCTTGACCTTGCCCTCGACGACGACGAACGCCACGAGCAGCACCGCGGCGGCGACAAACAGTCCGATGGTCACACCCGCCGCCCAGCCGTCGGACTCGGCGCGGCTGAAGCCGTACACCAGGGAGACCAGGCCGACGCTCGCGAGGACCACACCGGGAATGTCCAGGCGGTTGGGATTGCGGCCCTCCGCGGGCTCGCGGATGTACATCAGGGCGCCGATGACGGCGATGACAGCGAAGGCGATGTTGACGAAGAGCGCCCAGCGCCAGTTCAGGTATTCGGTGAGGACGCCGCCCAGGATCAGGCCGACGGCCGCGCCGGCGCCCGCGATGGCGCCATAGATGCCGAACGCCTTGGCGCGTTCCTTGGCGTCGGTGAACATCACGGCGACCAGCGAGAGCGCGGCGGGGGCCAGCAGGGCACCGAAGACGCCCTGGAGGGCGCGGGCGCCGAGCAGCATGGCCGTGTTCACCGCGGCGCCGCCGAGCGCGGAGGCAGCGGCGAAACCGAGCAGGCCGATGATGAACGTGTTCTTGCGTCCCCAGAGGTCGGCCACCCGCCCGCCGAAGAGCAGCAGGCCGCCGAAGGCCAGCGTGTAGGCGGTGACGACCCACTGCTTGTTGCCGTCGGAGATGCCGAGGTCGGCCTGGGCGGACGGCAGTGCGATGTTCACCACGGTCGCGTCGAGCACGACCATCAGCTGGGCGATTGCGATGAAGGTGAGCGCTGTCCAGCGCTTGGGATCGGGCTGGAGCGTTTGAGGCATGACTGGTCTCACTAATGGATGCGGAGTGACAGGACGTGGGGACGTTTGTCAGCGAACGTGTCCGGCCGGGATCTGGGACCTGGATCCGGCGCCGGGTGATCAGGAGGACGAGCGGTCTTCTCTGACGTCGATTGCTTGTCGGGGCGGGCTCGTCTGAGTGGGCTTCGCGGGTCCAGGGCGTCGATGCCACCGATGACCGATGACGGCCGGTGACGCGACTCGCGAACGCGGCGAAGTCACCAACGCTATAACCCGACTGATGTGACTTGCGATCTATTTATGGCAGCCTTGCAGATCCTCCAGAGTCGCAGGGGCCCCCACGAGCGACGACCGCGCCGGAGCGCTCAGCCCATCGAGGAAGAGTTGAAGGTGACGGTGGACGAAGCGGTCGAAGCCGAGGCAGCCGGTGCCCGGCAGCGGCCGGGTGAGCTGCGTCAGTGCGACCATCAGATCTCCGACGCCGATGTCGGCCCGGAGCTGTCCCGCGTGCTGCGCCCGCTCCACGATCGCGTCGATCGCTCGTGCCAGCCGCTGCCTCTGGGCCGCGATGGCGGGGTCATGACGGTCGAAGGCCGAGGAGAGCATCGGGCACAGAGCACCGATACGCTCCTCCGCCGCCTCGAAGGCGAACCGGCGCAGTGCCGAGAAGGCGTCGGGCTCCTCGGCGAGGGCTTCTTCCGCCCGCTGAGCGGCGCGTGCCATCACCGACAGTGTCACCTGACGGATCAGTTCGGTCCGGTCGCTGAAGTGGCGGTAGAGCGTGGCGTTGCCGACGCCGGCCCGCCGCGCGACCTCGTCCAGGGGGACCTCGGGGCCGAACTCGACAATCGCTTCACGCGCGGCCGTGACGATCCGCTCACGGTTGCGCGAGGCGTCCGCGCGCAGCCGGACCGCCTGCGGCCCGGCTGCGGTGGTGACATCGGTCGTCATGGCGGGCTCCTTTCCGCGGTCCGGTCGTCGTACAGAACGACCCGAGGATGGTCTGACAGGAAACGGACAACCACTCCCCGTTTCGGTTCGTCGGATTAAACGGGGAACTGATCCCCGGATATTTCGCGACCTCCGGTGAGCTGCATCACATGATCCGACAGGCATTTCATTGAACCTTCAAGAAATGCCTTTACTATGAACATCATGGAATGGCTGACCGACGACGAGCAGGCGACCTGGCGGGCGTTCCTGCACGCCACGACCCTGCTGGAAGACCATCTCGACCGTCAGCTCCAGCGCGACGCGGGCATGCCGCACATGTACTACGCCCTGCTCAGCACGCTCTCCGAGACCCCCGGCCGCAGCATGCGGATGACCGAGCTCGCCGAGCGGACCAAGATCACCCGTTCCCGCCTCTCGCACGCCGTCGCCCGGCTGGAGCGCAACGGCTGGCTGCGTCGCGAGAGCTGCCCCTCCGACCGGCGCGGCCAGATCGCGGTACTGACCGACGCGGGCTACGAGGAGCTGGTGCGGACCGCGCCCGGGCACGTCGCCGCCGTGCGCGCCGCGGTCTTCGACCGGCTCACCCCCGAGCAGACCGCGCTGCTGGGCGAGATCTCCAGGATCATCGCCGACGGCCTGCATCACCCGGAGGGTGCGGACGTTCCCTGGCTGCGCTGACCGCTTCCCAGCCGATGATCACACCGGTCGCGCGGTCTCGCGCGGCCTCCGGGCCCCTCAACGGCGGCCGGAACGGGCCAGCCATCGTCCCTCGTGCCTGCTCACCTCGATCGGACGGCCGAAGCACTCCGTCATGTGCTCGCCGGTGAGCACATCCGTCGCCGCACCCGAGGTGAGCAGCCGCCCCTCCTTGAGGAGCATCACATGCCCGATCGCGGGCGACAGCTCTTCCAGGTGATGGGTGACGGTGATGGTCGCCAGGCTCGTCCGGGTGACCGCGAGCCGGTGCAAGGCGTCGATCAGGTCCTCGCGCGAGGGCAGGTCGAGCGCGTTGAACGGCTCGTCGAGCAGCAGCAGCGACGGATCGGCCATCAGCGCCCGCGCCACAAGGATGCGAGCCCGCTGACCACCGGAGCACACACCGTAGGGGCGCTCGGCCAGCTCCTTGATCTCCAGTTCGGACAGCAGGGCGTGCGCCCGTTCACGCACCTCGGCGTCATATTTTCGCCACAGCGGCTGCACGGTCCCGGTATGACCGGTCAGTACGACCGTATGTGCGGTGGCGTCCTGGGGGACCTTCTGCGCCGAGGACACCAGACCGATGTGGGCACGCAGCTCACGCATGTCGACGCGGCCCAGGCGGTGGCCGAGCACGTCAACCGTTCCGGTGGTCGGGTGCATGAGCGCACCGATCATCCTCAGCAGGGTGGTCTTACCGGCGCCATTGGCACCGAGCAGTGCCCAGTGCTCCCCCGACCGTACGGTCCAGCTGATGTCGTCAAGGATGACCTGGCCGGTGGTGTAGCGGCGGACACTGGCCGCGTCGAGCGCCGCGACGACACGCGCGGTACCGGCGTTCCTCCCGTTGGCTGTCATGCCAAAACGGTAGCTGTACGGACCATCTTCCCGAGGCGCGTTCCGCGATGTGGATACGCGCCGGCCGAGAGCACCGAGAGCCCCGCCGTCAGGTGGGAACGGCGCTGCTGTCCTGGCCCGGCGAGGCCAGGCTCCGGGGCCGCCCCGACCGGTAGAGCAGGAACGTGGCAACGAATCCGGCGGCGAAGAGGGCGGACGACCACCAATAGGCGACGGAGTAGCTGTGGAGCTGCGCCTGGCCGTCCACAGCGGCGGAGGGGCGCTTGCCGACGAGGTAGTGGGTGGCCGCGCTGGTCGCCAGGGTGTTGAGGAGGGAGGTGCCGATGGAGCCGCCGACCTGCTGCGAAGTGTTCACCATCGCGGAGGCCACACCCGCGTCGTTCGGCCGGACGCCGGCGGTGGCGAGGTTCATCGCCGTGGCGAAGATCAGCCCGAGTCCGAGCCCGAGGAGAAGCAGCGGCGGCACCACGTGAGCCGCGTACGTACTGTTCCGGTCCAAGGCGGTCAGCCACGCCATCGCACCCGCGGCCAGCAGCATTCCGGTCGGCACGATCGGCTTCGCGCCGAACCGTGGCACCAGGACGTTGGTGGTCGTCACGGACGTCGCCATGATCACCACAACCATCGGCAGGAAGGCGAGGCCAGTGCGCACGGGTGAGTACAGCAGGGTGCGCTGAAGGTAATAGGTCAAGAACAGGAACACACCGAACATGCCGGCGCCCGAGACGAACATCGCAAGAAATGACGCGGCGCGGTCGCGGTCGGTCACCACACGCAGCGGCAACAAGGGGTGCTGGGCACGTCGCTGCCACTGTACGAAGACGTTGAGCAACACGACGCTCGCCACCAGGAAGCCCCACGTGCTCGGCGCGCTCCAGCCGTGCTGCTGCGCGTTGGAGAAGCCGTAGACGATGCAGAACAGCCCAGTGGAGACGATCACCGTGCCGGGGATGTCCAGGTGGGAGCGGCCGGGCGGCGCACCTGGTTGCAGCAGTCGCATGCCACTGAGGAAGGCGATGAGCGCGAAGATCAGATTGACGTACAGGCACCAGCGCCAGTCCAGATACTCCGTGAGCACACCGCCGAGCAGCAGACCGACCGCGCCGCCGGCGCCCGCGATCGCGCCATAGATGCCGAACGCCTTGCCCCGCTCCTTGGGATCGGTGAACGTCGTCGTCAGCAGCGACAGCGCGGCGGGCGCGAGCACCGCGCCGAACATGCCCTGAAGCGCACGGGCCGACACCAGGACTTCGAAGCTGGGCGCCGCACCCCCGATCGCCGACGCGCCCGCGAAGCCGACCAAGCCGATCAGGAACGTCACCTTGCGGCCGATCAAGTCCGCAAGCCGCCCGCCGAACAGCAGCAGCGAGCCGAAGGCGAGGGCGTACGCGGTCACGACCCACTGCCGGTTGCCGTTGCTGAAGCCGAGTGCCTTCTGCGCGGACGGCAGCGCGATGTTCACGATCGTGGCGTCCAGGACGACCATCAGCTGGGCGAGGGCGATCACGCACAGCACCCACCAGCGGTGACTGGGGGATTCGACGTCCTTGCGACTGGGGCCGGACGGCGAAGAGGCCCCGGTCCGGTCGGAGGCCGCAGAGGTGTCCCGGGAACGACGGACCATGAATGGGTCTCCTTAGCGCGACAGCGCATCCCCCCGCGCTTCCACGCTAGGCGCAGGCCGACAGGCCCGCCATGCGGGAAGCGGACGGCCGGGAATCCCGGCCCCGGCGCCGTACCTCCGTTCGTTCCCGTACGCACTAACTCCGCGCGCGACGAGCCCCCAGGGGCCGTTTGCTGATGATCACAGGATCGGGCCGCGCGGTGAGGTGGGTGAACGGATGGCGACCAGCGCCGAGGGCGGCGGTCGGGACGGTCCTCCTCCCGGGTCCCGGCCGCTCAGCGGCGACGAGCGGAGCGAGCTCCTGGCGCTGCGCCGCCGTGCCGCCCCGCGTCACCGCCTGCGTGCGGCGATCTCCGCCCTGCTGATCACCCTGGCCGCGCTGCTGGCGCCGCTCGCCACGGTCGCCGTCTGGGTGGCGGACCAGATGGGTGACACCGACCGTTACGTGGCCACGGTGGCACCGCTCGCCTCCAAGCCCGACGTCCAGAAGGCGGTGGCCGACCGTGTCACCGACGCCGTGATGACCCGAATCGATCTCGACGCCCTGCTCTCCGCGGTGACGCCGGACGAACGGCCGCATCTGAAGTCGGCGCTCGGCGTCCTCAGTGGCCCGATCACCGAGGGCATCAAGGACTTCGTGCATCAGACGGTGGCGAACTTCGTCGCCACGGATGCCTTCGCGACCATCTGGACCCAGCTCAACCGCCAGGCGCATGCCGCCTTCACCGGCGTGCTCACCGGTGACAGCGACTCGGCGGTAAGGGTCCGCGGCGACGCGGTCGTCCTCGACCTGGCGCCGGTCGTCGACCAGGTCAGACAGCGGCTGGTGGACCGCGGCCTGACCATCGCGTCACGCCTCCCCACAGTGCGCGCCGACTTCACGCTGGTGGAGTCCAAGGACGTCCGGCAGGCCAAGACCTGGTTCCACGCCCTGCAACTCGCCGGGAACTGGTTGCCGCCCATCACCCTGATCCTCGCCGCCATAGGTGTCCTGCTGGCCAGGCGCCGCCGCCGGGCCCTGGTGACGGCCGCGCTCGCCATCGCGGTGGGTGTCGCCGCCCTGGGCGTCGGCCTGGCCCTGTTTCGTGTCATCTATGTGGATCATCTGCCCACAGGGACGAACGAGCAGGCCGCAGGCACGATCTATGACCAGCTTGTACGTTTTCTGCGGGTGAGCGTGCGAATGATCGTCGTACTTGGCGTCGTTGTCGCCCTGGGTGCGTGGCTGAGCGGCCCGGGCCGATGGGCTGTTCGTGTCAGGGCGATGTGGGAGTCGGGGATCGCCGCCGTACGGCAGGCGGCGGGGGTCGTCTCGACCGGCCCGGTGGGGCCGTGGGTTCACCGTTTCCGGTACGCGCTGCGCTGGGCAGTGGTGCTGATGGGCGCCGTCGCCCTGCTGCTGTGGTCTTTCCCGACCGGCATGGTCATCTTCTGGATCGCGGTGGTGGTCGTGGGGGCGCTGGCCGTCCTCGAGTTCCTGGACGACGGCGTCAACCGGGCGGCGCGGGGGTGACGACGCGATGATCACCCCCACGGCCCGCGAGCGTCACTCCTCCGCGCCCAGGGCGGCGAGCTGCTGGGCGAAGGGGACCACGGCCTCCTCGGCCGCCGGTCCGGCCGGCCGCGCCGCGACCAGGGAGGCCAGTTCGGCCGCGGCCCGGTCGACCCGCCCGTCCAGAGCGCCGTCCCCGCCCGTGCCCCAGTCCTCGGCGGCCGCGTAGACCGCGGTCGGCACGACGACAGCCCGCAGATACGCGAACAGCGGCCGCATCGCGTGCTCCAGCACCAGCGAGTGCCGGGCCGTGCCGCCGGTGGCCGCGATCAGCACGGGGGTGCCGGCCAGAGCGTCCTTGTCGATCACGTCGAAGAAGGACTTGAACAGCCCGCTGTAGGAGCCGGTGAAGACCGGGGTGACGGCGATCAGGCCGTCGGCGGACGTCATCGCGTCCACGGCGTCGCGCAGCTGCGGGCCGGGGAAGCCGGTGACCATGTTCTGGGCGATCTCGTTGGCCAGTTCGCGCAGCTCGATCACCCTCACCTCGGTGTCGGCGTGCCGTCCGGCGGCCGCGGCCAGCCGGTCGGCGAGGAGGCGGGTCGACGACGGGCGCCCGAGCCCGGCCGAAACCACCACCAGCTGCTTCGTCATGCCCGCACCTCCTGTGCTTCCTTGTCGCGGCGCGCGACCAGCGCCTGGTGGGTGGGACCGTCCGGCACCTGTGCCGGCCGACCCTTGGCGAACTCCTCGCGCAGCACCGGCACCACCTCTTCGCCGAGGATGTCGAGCTGCTCCAGAACGGTCTTCAGCGGCAGACCGGCGTGGTCCATCAGGAACAGTTGCCGCTGGTAGTCGCCGAACGACTCCCGGAAGGTCAGCGTCTTGTCGATGACCTCCTGCGGCGAACCGACGGTCAGCGGCGTCTGCTCGGTGAAGTCCTCCAGTGACGGACCGTGCCCGTAGACGGGCGCGTTGTCGAAGTACGGCCGGAATTCGCGTACCGCGTCCTGCGACCTCCGCCGCATGAACACCTGGCCGCCCAGGCCGACGATCGCCTGCTCGGGCGTGCCGTGACCGTAGTGGGCGAACCGGTCGCGGTAGAGCCCGATCAGCCGCTTGAAGTGGTCCTTCGGCCAGAAGATGTTGTTCGCGAAGAAGCCGTCGCCGTAGTACGCGGCCTGCTCGGCGATCTCGGGGCTGCGGATCGAGCCGTGCCACACGAACGGGGGCACGCCGTCGAGGGGGCGAGGCGTCGCGGTGAACGACTGCAGCGGCGTACGGAACTTCCCCGCCCAGTCCACGACGTCCTCGCGCCACAGCTTGTGCAGCAGCGCGTAGTTCTCGACGGCCAGCGGGATGCCCTGGCGGATGTCCTTGCCGAACCAGGGGTACACCGGTCCCGTGTTGCCGCGTCCCATCATCAGATCAACGCGGCCGTCGGCGAGGTGCTGGAGCATCGCGTAGTCCTCGGCGATCTTCACCGGGTCGTTCGTGGTGATGAGGGTGGTCGCGGTGGAGAGGATCAGATGATCGGTCCGCGCGGCGACGTAACCGAGCATGGTCGTAGGAGACGACGGTACGAAAGGCGGATTGTGGTGCTCGCCTGTCGCGAAGACGTCGAGACCGACCTCCTCCGCCTTCTGGGCGATGGTCACCATCGCCTTGATCCGCTCGTGCTCGCTCGGCGTCCGCCCAGTGGTGGGGTCCGTCGTGACGTCGCCGACCGTGAAGATCCCGAACTGCATCTCATCCACCGTCCCAATTGGTTGATCCTTCAACCACGCGAACATCTCGGGTTCGGGCGGTATTCCCGGGGCCTCTCGGCACGCCGGTACGATCACCTGCCTTTCCTCCTAACCGTGGCGCACCACCCCATGCGCCCCTCGCGGCGGGAGCGGCCGCCCGGGGCCGATCCGGTACGCTGTCGGTGGTCGGGTGACGCCCGCCCGCCCCAGTAGCTCAGGGGATAGAGCACGGCTCTCCTAAAGCCGGTGTCGCAGGTTCGAATCCTGCCTGGGGCACACCAGTTGCCGTAGGTGCTGACCATGTCGCGGCCCTCTCGTTCTCGGACGAGGGGGCCGTTTTCATGCCCCGCGCCGGATCCGCGCCCGCCATGCGCCGGGCGGGGCCGGTGCCACCCGGCGCGGGGCTGCCGGGCGGTCCGCGCGGGGCCGACGCGGCTGCGCCGGACCCTCTACCCCCTAGGGGTATACATGGGGATGTGGTCGGCCGAGTGACGCGGAACAGCACCCTGGGGGCACCCCATGCACGCCATCTGGCACGCACTGTCCATCACCGGCGCGATGACCTGGGAGATCGCCTGGGCACTGGTCCTGGGGTTCGGGCTGTCGGCGATCGTGCAGGCGGTGGTCCGCAAGTCGACGGTCGTACGGCTGCTGGGGGACGACCGGCCGCGGACGCTGGGGGTGGCGGCGCTCCTGGGCTCGGCGTCGTCGTCGTGCTCGTACGCCGCGGTGGCGCTGGCACGGTCGCTCTTCCGCAAGGGGGCCGACTTCACCGCGGCGATGGCCTTCGAGATCGCCTCGACCAATCTCGTGGTCGAACTCGGTGTGATTCTGGCGCTGCTGATGGGGTGGCAGTTCACGGTGGCGGAGTTCGTCGGCGGACCGGTCATGATCGTGGTGCTCGCGGTGCTGTTCCGGGTGCTGCTGCGCGACCGGCTGGTGCGGGAGGCGCGGGAGCGGGCCGGGCGCGGGGCCGCCGGCTCGATGGAGGGCCATGCCGCGATGGACATGTCGGTGGGCGGCGACCGGCCCTTCGTACGGCGCCTGCTGTCGCGGGACGGCTTCACCTCCGTGGCGCATGTGTTCGTGATGGAGTGGGCGGCCATCCTGCGGGACTTGGTGGTCGGACTGCTGGTCGCCGGGGCGATCGCGGCCTGGGTGCCCGACTCCTTCTGGCGGACCTTCTTCTTCGACGGTCACCCCCTGGCCGCGAAGGTGTGGGGGCCGCTCGTGGGGCCGCTGGTCGCGGTGGTGTCGTTCGTGTGCTCGATCGGGAACGTGCCGCTGGCGGTCGTGCTGTGGAAGGGCGGCATCAGCTTCGGCGGTGTGGTGGCGTTCATCTTCGCGGACCTGCTGATCCTGCCGATTCTGAATATCTACCGCCGGTACTACGGCCTACGTATGACCGTCTTCCTTACGCTCACCTTCTATGCGGCGATGGTGGTGGCCGGGTACGTCGTTGAACTGATTTTCGGCGGCCTGGGCCTCGTTCCGGACCAGGCGGACGCGAAGATCCCGACCGAGGGCGTCAGGTGGGACTACACGACCTGGCTGAACATCGTCTTTCTGCTGATGGCCTCCGCGCTGATGATCCGATTCTGGCGCACGGGCGGACTGCCGATGCTGCGGATGATGGGCGGAGCGCCCGACGCCGGACACGACAAGCCAGGGCACGAACCGGGACACGAGCGACCGTCCGGGCACGATCACGGCTCCGCGTAGCCTGGGCGGCGACGACGCGGGGCGCGGCTGGACGGCAAGAGCGCGGTAGGACCGTAGGAAGAGGTGACGGCGCACATGGCACGCAGACCGGGCCGCAAGCCGCCTCCCTCACCGCTGGAACAGCGTGACGGCGTGGACCCCGTCCGTGTCCGCCTCCCCGGAAGCGGAAGCCCACACCCTGGAAGCGAGTCCCGGGGCGGAAGAGCCGATGACGCGCCCTGGCCGACCGTCCGTGACTTCCTCGCGGAGCGCTACGGCCCCGCCATCGGCCCGGCGCGGGTCGACGCGATGGTGGCGGCGGGCCGGTTCGTCACCGCGGACGGCCCGGTCGGCCCGCGCACCCCGTACGAGGCCGGGGCGTGGGTGTGGTTCCACCGTGACTTCGCGCCCGAGGCGCCTGTGCCGTTCCCCGCCGGAATCGTGTACCAGGACGAGCGGATCGTGGTCGCGGACAAGCCGCACTTCCTGGCCACCACCCCGCGCGGCCGCCACGTCACGCAGACCGCGCTCGCCCGGCTGCGCCGCGACCTCGGCCTGCCGCGGCTCTCCCCCGCGCACCGCCTGGACCGGCTGACGGCCGGCCTTGCCCTCTTCGTCGTACGCCCCGAGGACCGCGGCGCGTACCAGTCGCTCTTCCGCGACCGGCGGGTCGCCAAGGAGTACGAGGCCGTCGCGGGGTACGACCCGGCGCTCGGCCTGCCGCTGACCGTGCGCAGCCGGATCGTGAAGGAGCGCGGGTGGATCGGGGCGCGCGAGGAGCCGGGGGCGCCGAACGCGGAGAGCCGGATCGAGCTGCTGGAGCAGCGCGCCGGGCTGGGCCGCTACCGGCTGCTGCCCGCGACCGGCCGCACCCATCAGCTGCGGGTCCATATGAACGCGCTCGGCCTGCCGATCCTGAACGACCCGGTCTATCCCGCGCTCGCCCCGGAGCCGCCTGACGGCGACTTCTCCCGGCCGCTGCAACTGCTCGCGCGGGCACTGGAGTTCACCGACCCCGTGACGGGCCGGCCGATGCGCTTCGAGAGCGCGCGTGAACTGGCCGCCTGGCCGCGAGCCGGATCCGCGGCAATGGAGACGAGGTGGGAGAGGTCCGAGGACGCCCCCGGTCTCAGACCGTCGACTCCACCGGGGTGAGGACCGCGAACACCGCTCCTTCCGGATCCCCGAGCAGCGCCATCCGGCCGACGCCCTCCATGTCGGTACTGGGCATCAGGACGCTCGCGCCGTGCTCGGTCGCCTTGGCCACGGTCGCGTCGCAGTCCGCCACCGCGAAGTACGGCTGCCAGTAGCTCACCCCGTCCGGGAGCATGTCGCCGTGGAGCTGCATGATCCCGCCGTGCGAGCCCTCCTGACCGCCGCCGGCCCGGGAGACGATCGTGTACGTGCCCGCGCCGCCGGGCAGCGGCACGTCCTCGGTGTCCCAGGAGAACAGGCCCGTGTAGAACTGCCGGGCCCGCTCGGCGTCCGTCGTGTACAGCTCGGTCCAGCACAAGGCTCCGGCGCCGACCCGGTCCAGCCCCTTGGTCGTACCCGGCTGCCAGACCGCGAACTCGGCGCCGCCCGGGTCGGTGTACCCGGCGAGACGGCCCTGGTCGAGTACGTCCATCGGGGGGACGCGGACGGTGCCGCCGCCCTGCTCGACCGCCTTGGTGGTGGCGTCGGCGTCGGCGGTCTCGAAGTACACCGTCCAGGCCGGCAGCGCGGTGTCGCTCTGGATCGGGCCGAGGGCCGCGACGCTCTGCCCGGCCAGCTGGAAGACGCCGTACCCACCGGACTCCGGGCCCGTCGGCCGGAAGTCCCAGCCGAACAGCGCCTTGTAGAACGCGGCGGCGGCGTCGAGATCACGGCTGCCCAGGTCGACCCAGCTGGGCGCGCCGGGCACGTAGTCGTTGGTGAGCATGCTGCCGTCCTCCGTGAGCTGGTGTGATGTGCCGTTTCGGACGTTGTGTCCTCTCTCACATTCAGCATGGCAGCAGGCACCGACAAGCGCCGTTCCTGTGGCATCCATGACCAGGTCACGGCATCGACGGCGGGCGGCACGGGACTGGGGGCGGGCGCGCGCGGCGGTCGAACTGATTCGGGATTGTCAGTGGGCCCGTCTACTGTGGTTCACATGTACGGGGGAGATCTTGATCAGGCGAACGCGGACCTGCGCGCGTATGTGCAGGCGCACGGTGACCGGCCGTGGACGGCCGAGGAGCTGACCGAGCTGGCTCGGCTGCGCGCCCAGTGGACGGCGGCCGCCCGTGGGGTCCGCGTGGAAATACGCCAGGTGCCGGGTCCCGTGCGGGGCTCCGCGGTGGTGGCCGCGGCCTGAACCGCCGGGGCCGCGGCACGTTCTCCCGACTCGGCGGACCGGCCGGCGCCGGACCGGGTCCGGGACCCGGGTTGAGGCCCGGTCTCAGGCGCGGACGGCGGCGTGCGGCGGGCGGACGGTGTCCGTGCCGGGAGCGGGCTCGGCGGTGTCGTCGCCCAGCGCGGTGATCCGGTTGGCGGCGTCGACATGGACGACGGTCGGACGCAGCGCGCGGGCCTCCGTGTCGTCGACCTGGGCGTAGCTGATCAGAATGACCATGTCACCGGGGTGCACCAGGTGGGCCGCCGCGCCGTTGATCCCGATCACACCCGAGCCGCGCTCGCCCTCGATGAGATAGGTCTCCAGGCGGGCGCCGTTGGTGATGTCGACGATGTGGACCAGTTCGCCGGGCAGCAGGTCGGCGGCGTCCATCAGATCGGCGTCCACGGTCACGGAGCCCACGTAGTGCAGATCCGCCTGGGTCACGGTGGCCCGGTGGATCTTGGACTTGAACATGGTGCGCAGCACGGTGCCGCCCTCCTTGAATGAGCTGGTCGCATCCCCGTCAGGGGTACGCGCCGACGCGTCAAGGGTAGGGCCCGTCGCCGCGGGCCGGATCGGGGGTCCGCCAGGAGTGCGGAAGATCTCAGCCGACCGCGACGGCGGCGGGGCCGGTCGGCGGAGTGACGGCGGGGGCGGGCAGCCGTTCGTAGAGCTCGGCCAGGGCGGTGTTGAGCCGGATCAGGTGGGCGGGGCCGCCGCGGACCGGGCGCAAAGGCGCCGTGTCCGGGTGACGGCCGAGGCGGCGGCGCACCTGGCCGAGGTTGTGGGCGGTCAGGCCGAGTGGGGTACGGGCCGCCGCCAGGTCGGCGGTCCCGCTCGCGGCCAGGAGGCGGGTGGCGGGCGCGCAGCCGGCCAGTGCGTCGGCCCAGTCGGCGGCGTGCGCGGCTGCGTCGTTCTGCCCTCCGCCGCGGCGGAGGAGGGAGCGGTGCGCGCGGGCGGGCGCGGCCACGTCGGCGAGGTCCCGCGCGGCCCGGTCGAAGCGACGGGCGAGCCGCCGCAGCGCGACGGGGCGCGGTTCGGGCTCCCGGGCGGCGGCCAGCAGGTCCTGGAGCGCCCGCAGCGCCAGGGCGGCGCGGCCGCGCATCACGGTGTCGGTGCGCAGGGGCAGCACGAAGCAGGCGGCCGCGATACCGCAGGCAGAACCGACGAGGATCCCTTCGGGGCGCTGGACCAGCAGAGCCGTGCCGTGTTCGCCGTTGAGGGTGTGGAGGACAGCCAGCACGCAGGTGACGCAGAAGGCCCACGCCGCGTAGGTGAGGTCGCGCAGCCACAGGCCGGCCAGGAGGCAGCAGAAGATCACGGTGATCGCGACGGCGGGAACTCCGGCCACCGTGTGGGCGATCAGGGTCCCGGCGACGGCCCCGGTGAAGGCGCCGGCGACCCGCAGTCCGCTGCGGTGGATCACGTCCCCGCGCCCCCGGGCGGCGGCGCACACCACAAAGGCGGTGATCACGGTCCACGTCCATTGGTGCGGAAAGAGCAGATGGCCGACGGCGAAGGCGGCGGCCATGGCTGCGGTGACCTGGGCGGCCAGCCGGGTCTGCGGCTGGATGTCGCGCCATCCGCCGGTGCGGCGGCGCGGGGCGGGGGCGTCGGGGGCGGGCCGTTCGCGGGACGGCAGGCGCCTTACGGCGGCGGCCTGTTGGCGGACGGCGGCCAGTGCCGCGTCCAGGCGGTGGGGGTCGGGCTTTCCTGGCGCCCCGGGGTCCACCAGCACCTCTGCTTCGAGGACGGCGGCGGACAGGGCGTCCCGTGCGGCACGGCCGGCGTCGTCCGGCAGGAGGGCGGCGTCGAGGCGGTCCTCGGTGGCGAGGGCGGCGCGGTGGAGGGTACGGGCGGCGAGGGCGTGGCTCCGGGTGCCCGGGGTACGGGACCGCAGACGGGTGGCGGCGTGCCGGAAGTCGTCGGCCGCGGCGGCCGCCTCACGGGCCGGGCGTGCCGGGAGGAGCGCCTGAGCGGCGATCACACAGGCCACGGCGATCAGTCCGGCGACCGCGCCCCACACCGGTCCGGTCGCCTTGGCGGCGCTCGGCGGCACCGGTACGACCAGTACGGAGATCAGCGGGGTGAGGGCGAGCCGGCCGAAGCGCCGCGTTCTGCCGCCGAAGCGCGTCAGATAGCGGGAACCGCCGACCGCCGCGACGAACGCCGCCGCGCCCAGCCACGCGTGGTGCAGCATGAAGCGGGCGACGAAGGCGGCCAGGAGTCCGATCGAGGGGACGTAGAGCAGGGCCGAGAGCCGATGGGGAAGGGTAGCCGCGTTCAGGCTTCGTGCGACCAGGACGGCGACGACGGTCGCGATCACCGTCATACCACCGGGCAGTTCAGCGGATCGACATATCGCACCCGAGATCAGCAGGGCGGCGACGGAAGCGATGATCGTACGTATGGCGATCATCAGTCGCACGTATCCCGGGTCGAGCAGTCGCAGTCGGATCAGCATTCCTGTCCCCCGCAGGTCACCCTTGTCGCCGCTGCCGTCACTCTCGACCCCGTCCCTGGCGGCGACCGTCTCTTCGCCGCTACTGCCGCGAACGCCCGCCGTACCGGCTCCCGCGCGGGCGGTCACCCTGACGGTCCCCGCGCCTGTCACCCTGGCTTATTGATACGCCATACGTATGACTATCGCCCACTAAACTCTGTAACAACCGTATCCTCACCTTCAATATAGTACGCCTTCCTTAGAAAATGGCCGCCATGTTTCCTTCCCCGCCCGTCGACCGCGCCGCCGTGATCCGCCGTTCCGTGAACGGGCTCAGCCGCCGTATGAGGGCCGAGCGGCTGCCGGACGGGCTGCCCAACGGCAAACTCGGTGCGCTCGCCCATCTCTTCCGTTCCGGACCCGGCACCCCGAGCGCGATGGCCGCCGCCCTGCACGTACAACCGCAGTCGCTGACCCGGACGCTGGCCGCGCTGGAGGAGGACGGCCTGGTGACGCGGACCCGGGACGCGGTGGACGGGCGGCAGTACCGGATCGAGTTGACACCGGCCGGCTACGAGGCGATGGCCCGGGACGTGGCACACCGGGACGCGTGGCTGCGGGCACGGATGGAGTCGCGGCTCAGCGAGACCGAGCGCGAGGTACTGCGGCTGGCCGCCGCGCTGCTCGACCGGCTAGCCGAGGACGACTGATCGGATCGTCGCACCCCGCCACCCCCGACCGTCGCACCCCTGTCCCGCACCCCCTCAACGACCCCCAGGAGGTTCACGGGAATACCCCTAGGGGGTATATGGTTGTGGACAGTGAACGGGGAGAGCCGCCCGTCACGTACGCAGCGCGTGCCGCAGCGCCCGCGCCGACAGATGAGGAGCCGCATCATGAGCCAGGCCGTCTACTCCGTTTCCGGGATGACCTGCGGGCACTGCGAGTCCGCCGTCTCCAAGGAGGTCACCGCGATCCCCGGTGTCACGTCCGTGACGGCCGTCGCGAAGACCGGGCTGCTGACCGTCGCCTCCGAACTGCCGCTGGACGACGAGACCGTCCGCGCCGCGGTCGACGAGGCCGGCTACGCACTCGTCGGGAGGGCCTGAGGCCGACACCGGACCGAAGGACCGGACCGGCCCCGGCCCCGCTCCGGGACCGGACACCGGGCCCCGCACAAGGGCCCGTACCGGACCCGTATCGCACACACCGACCAGGGGAGTGGAAGTGGCGAGCACCACGACGTACTCGGACGGCGGACCCGTCGGACAGCGGGTCGAGCTGGAGATCGGCGGCATGACCTGCGCGTCCTGCGCCGCCCGTATCGAGAAGAAGCTCAACCGGATGGACGGCGTCAGCGCCACCGTCAACTACGCGACCGAGAAGGCGAAGGTCGTGTACGGCGACGGGATCGCGCTCGACGCGCTCATCGCCACGGTCGAGGCCACCGGCTACACCGCCGCGGTGCCCGCCCCTCCCGCGCGCCGGGTCGGCCCGGCGGACCCCGCCGACGGCACCGAAGGGGCCCCCGCCCCGGAGGACCCCGAACTCACCACCCTGCGCCAGCGGCTGATCACCGCCGTCGTGCTCGCCGTCCCGGTCGTCGCCATGTCGATGATCCCCGCCCTCCAGTTCACCAACTGGCAGTGGCTGGCCCTGACCCTCGCCTCCCCCGTGGTCGTCTACGCCGCCTGGCCCTTCCACCGCGCGGCCTGGGCGAACGCCCGGCACGGCGCCGCCACCATGGACACCCTCGTCTCCGTGGGCACGCTCGCTGCGTACGGCTGGTCGCTGTGGGCGCTGTTCTTCGGCACCGCGGGCATGGCCGGGATGACCCACCCCTTCGAGTTCACGATCTCCCGTACGGACGGCAGCGGCGAGATCTATCTGGAGGCCGCCGCCGGGGTGACCGCCTTCATCCTCGCCGGGCGCTACTTCGAGGCCCGGGCCAAGCGCCGGGCCGGCGCCGCCCTGCGCGCGCTGCTGGAACTCGGCGCCAAGGACGCGACCGTGCTCCGCCAAGGACGCGAAGTCCGCGTCCCTGTCGCCGAGCTGGCGGTCGGCGACCACTTCGTCGTCCGGCCGGGCGAGAAGATCGCCACCGACGGCGTCGTACGCGAAGGCGGCTCGGCGGTCGACGCGTCCATGCTCACCGGCGAGTCCGTACCGGTCGAGGTCGGGCCCGGCTCCCCCGTCACCGGGGCGACCGTCAACGCCGGCGGCCGGATCGTGGTCGAGGCGCTCAAGGTCGGCGCCGACACACAACTCGCCCGGATGGCCCGCCTGGTCGAGGACGCGCAGAACGGCAAGGCCGCGGTCCAGCGGCTCGCCGACCGGATCTCCGCGGTCTTCGTGCCGGCCGTCATCGCCCTGGCCCTCGGCACCTTGGGAGTGTGGCTCGCTCTCGGCGAGGGCGCGACCGCGGCCTTCACGGCGGCCGTCGCCGTGCTGATCATCGCCTGCCCGTGCGCGCTGGGCCTCGCGACGCCCACCGCGCTGCTCGTCGGTACGGGCCGGGGCGCACAGCTCGGCATCCTCATCAAGGGGCCCGAGGTGCTGGAGTCGACACGGGCGGTCGACACGGTCGTGCTGGACAAGACCGGCACGGTCACCAGCGGCGCGATGACGCTCACCGAGGTGCACGTCGCCCAGGACGCGGAGGAGAAGGACGTGCTGCGGCTGGCCGGCGCCCTGGAGCACGCCTCCGAGCACCCGATCGCCCGGGCGATCGCGGACTCAGCGGCGGAAGCGGCCGGTTCGGGCGGGCTGCCCGTGCCCGAGGACTTCGTCAGCGTGCCGGGGCTCGGTGTGCGCGGCCGGGTCGACGGGCACGACGTACTGGTCGGCCGCGAGCAACTGCTGCGCGACGCCGGGCAGCCGCTGCCGCCGGAGCTGGCCGGGGCGAAGGCCGCGGCCGAGGCGCTCGGCGGCACGGCCGTGGTCGTCGGCTGGGACGGGCGGGCCCGCGCCGTGCTGGTCGTCGCCGACGCGGTGAAGCCGACGAGCGCGGAGGCGGTACGGCGGCTGCGCGGCCTCGGGCTGCGGCCGGTGCTGCTCACCGGGGACAACGCGGCGGTCGCGCGGTCCGTCGCCATGGAGGTCGGTATCGCGGCGGAGGACGTGCACGCGGAGGTACTGCCCGAGGACAAGGTGGCCGTCGTGCGGCGCCTCCAGGAGCAGGGCCTCACGGTCGCCATGGTCGGCGACGGCGTCAATGACGCGGCGGCCCTCGCGCAGGCGGACCTCGGGCTCGCGATGGGCACCGGGACGGACGCGGCGATCGAGGCGGGCGACCTCACCCTGGTCCGCGGCGACCTGCTGGTGGCCGCGGACGCGATCCGGCTGGCGCGGCGCACCCTGGCGACGATCAAGGCGAACCTCTTCTGGGCCTTCGCCTACAACCTCGCCGCGATCCCGCTCGCCGCGGCCGGTCTGCTCAACCCGATGATCGCGGGCGCGGCGATGGCCTTCTCCTCGGTCTTCGTCGTCGCCAACAGCCTCCGGCTGCGCGGCTTCTCACCGCTCGCCTCGTAGCCATTGCCGCGAATACGGCCGTTGCTGTTCGCATCCATTGCGGCGAAGGCGGCCACGCCCGTTCGCATCCATTGCGGCGAAACGGTCCGGTCCCGCCGGGTGCCCACGCGGCCCCCGGCGGGCGAGGATGAGGCCATGGGCGCTGAGCAGTTGATCGAGGACCGGGAGCGGCGGGCACGGGTGGCGGCGCGGCTGCTGCGCCCGGCGAAGAGCTGCACGGAGATCGTGGACACCCTCGCCGGGCTGCACGCGACCGATCCGGCCACCGTCTTCCTGTCCGTCGCCGCGCGGCTGACCGACCCGGACACGGCAGTCGAGCGGCTGGAGGAAGCGCTCTACGGCGAGCGGCCCGCCCTGGCGCGCATGCTCGTCATGCGGCGGACGATGTTCGTCGTCACCCGGGACACCGCGTCCGACGTGTACGCGGCGGCCGGGCGGCAGATCGCCGCCAAGGAGCGCAAGAAGCTGCTGACGCACCTCGCGGAGGGCGGTGGCTGGGACGAGCGGTGGCTCGCCGACGCCGAGGCGGAGGTCGAGGCCGCGCTCGCCGCGCACGGGGACCTCAGCGGCGCCGAACTCTCCCGTCTCGTGCCGCGGTTGCGCGAACAGGTCGTCGTCGCGCGCGGCAAGCCGTACGAGACGCGGCAGAACGTGGCGAGCCGGATCATCCGCACGATGGCGGCCGAGTACCGGATCGCGCGCCGCAGGCCCGCGGGGTCGTGGACGAGCAGCCAGTTCCGCTGGGCGAAGGCCGAGCCGCTGCCGGACCGCCCGGTGGAGGAGGCCCGCGCGGCGGTCGTACGGGCCTGGCTGCGCTCCTACGGGCCCGGTACGGAGGCGGATCTGAAGTGGTGGACCGGCTGGACCCTCACCGAGGTCAGAAAGGCCCTCGCGGCGGTCGGCGCGGAACACGTACGGCTGGCCGGGGGTACCGGCCATGTGCTGCCGGGAGACACCGACGGCACGCCGGAGGCACCGCCCCGGGCCGTGCTGCTGCCCTCGCTCGACCCGGCCCCCATGGGATGGCAGGACCGCGACTGGTTCCTGCCGCGGGCGCACCGGGCGGCGCTCTTCGACGGCACGGGCAACGTGGGCCCGACCGTGTGGTGGGGCGGCGAGGTGATCGGCGGCTGGGCGCAGCGCGCGGACGGCTCCGTCGTGTGGCGGCGGCTGACCGACCGGGGCACGGCGGCGGCGCGGGCCGTGGACGACGCGGCGGCGGCGCTGTCCACGTGGCTGGGGGGCGTACGGATCACACCGCGATTCCGTACGCCCCTGGAGCGCGAACTGACCCAGTGACCCTCCCAGGGCGCGGACTCGCGTCCTAGGACACGAACCTCCTGTCCTAGGACGCGAACGTCCGCCTCAGGGCGCGAACGCCCGTCGGACCCCGGGAGCCTCAGCCGATCCGGGCGAGCCTCTTGGCGAACGACGGTTCCGAAAGGTCGCTCTGGAGGACGGCGGGCACGGAGGTGCGTGCGGTCCCGGTGCCGAAGCTGAGCGTGCCCACCCGGGTGCCCGCCTTGGCGCTGTGCGGCAGGCCGTCGGCGAGCGCGGTCAGGGTGACGCGCGAGGACATCCCGGACCAGCCGATCGCGGTGAGGTCCTTGGCGGCCACCACCGGGGTCGTGCCGCCGAGTCCGTCGTCGACCTCGCCGACGACCTGGCCCTTGCGCACTATCGTCGCCGAGTCCAGGCCCTTCTGCGCGGCGGACATCAGCTTCTGGCTGTTGGTCAGGGCGAGGGTGAGGCTGTCGTACACGGTGGTGCCGCCGCGCTGCTGAAGCGTGACGCCGAGGATCAGCTGCTCCTTGCCCTTGACCTTCTTCTGCGCCGCCCACATCAGGGCGCCGCCCGCCGGGGTGCTCGATCCGGTCTTGATGCCGATGACCCCGGAGTTCACCAGGTCGTTGTTGGTGTTGTAGATCGTGCCGACGCCGGGGATCTCGACGTTGGGCAGCGCGACGACGGAACGGAAGACGTCGTTCTTCATCACCTGGGCGGCGAGCTTGAGCTGGTCGGCCGCCGTGCTCTTCGTCGACGGCTCGAAGCCGCTCGCGCCCGTGTAGGTGGTGTTGGTCATGCCCAGGCCGTCGGCCGCCTTCGTCATCTTGGTGACGAACGCCTTCTGCGTGCCCGAGTCCCAGCGGGCCAGCAGACGGGCGATGTTGTTGCCCGAGGGGATCAGCAGGAGCTGGAGCATCTGCCGCTCGGTGAACTTCTGGCCCTCCCTGACCGGGGCGGTCGACTCGTCGGCGGAGCCGGACTCGTTGGCGGCCTCGGCGTCGACCGTGATGAGCGGGCCGTTCTCCTTACCGTGCAGAGGGTGGTCACGCAGGATCAGATAGGCGGTCATCACCTTGGTGACGCTCGCGATCGGCACGGGGGTCTGCTTGCCGTGCACGCCGAGCGAGCCGATCCCCTCGACCTCCGCGGCGCTCTGCCCCTGCGCCGGCCAGGGCATCGACTGCGGCAGCGGGGCGCCGTCGAAGGTGTACGTGGAGGCCGCGGTCAGGTCCAGCTCCGGCGACGGCAGCGGACGCAGGACCTGCACCAGGACGAAGACCAGGGCGAGCAGGACGGCCAGCGGGGTCCAGATCTTGAACCGCCGGACGACGCTGCGGATCGCGGTCTGCGGCGGGGGCGGGGCGTTGGTCAGCTCGGCGAGCAGCTTGAGCGGGGCGCCCGGGGTCGGCGGGACGGGCATGCCGCGAGTGCCCTCCGGGCCGAGGACGTCGCCCGGAGGCGGCTCGACGGCGGGAGGGAGGGGCACGGGGGCGGCGGTCGGCTTCGTGCCGACCACGGTCGCGGCGGACGCGGACGCGGCGGTCGTGCTCGCCGCTGCCGGCAGCGCGGAGTTCGCGGCGCGGACCGTGGCCGGGGCAGCGCTCCCCTTCACGCCGGGGCCCGCGCCGGGCGCGGGCTCCTGCGGGCTCGTACGGGCCTGTGCGGGCGCCCCAGGGGCCCCGAAGGCCACAGGGCCCCGGAAGGCCGTCAGACGCCCCGCCGGCCCCCCTCCACGCCGTTCCTCGGGCGGCAGGTCCGAGACCAGAGGCTTCACGACGGGCTTGGCCACGGGCGGCGGCACTTCGCCGCTCGGCTCGTCCCCCCCGGCCCGCGCTCCCTGGGGCTCGGCGTCACGGGGTTCGGCGTCACGCGGCTCGGCAGCCCCGGACCGCGCACCCTCAGGCCGCGCACCCCCGGGCCTCGCACCCTCAGGCCGCGCACCCTCGGGCCTCGCGTCCTCAGGCCGCGCGTCCTCCGGTTCCACTTCGCCGGACTCGGCCTCCGCTTCCGCCTCCCGAGCTGCCGCCGAACGCCCCTCGGCCCCGGGCGGTACGTCCTCCGCCTCCGGCCGCGCGTCCTCGGGCCCGGGCTCCGGCCCGTCGTCCGCCGACGTCGCGCGCTCCCCCTCTGCCTCCTGCGAATCACCATTCGCCTCAGCAGCCCCATCCGACTCGTCCGCCCCATGAGTCGGATCACGATTCGGTTCCGTTTTCGAGGCCGAATCGCCCGCCGGGCGAGGTGCGGGCGAATTCACCGGCGTAGGAAGATCGGTCACCACGTCTACGCCCACTACGTCATCCGCCGTATCCGTCTCAATGCCGGAGATGGACACCGGAGCGGGGTGCGGACGCGCTTCCGACAGCGCTTCCTCCGCCATTCGGGGGGCGTGCGCGGGGGCGGATTCCACCGATGTGCCCACGGATGCGCCTGCGTGCTCCTCGGATACGCCCTCCACGCTGTGCACCGCCTCACGCATCACAACAGGCGCCCGGAACACCGCCAGCCTCGGATCGGCGGCCGTCCGTTCGGCGGCCTCCCCCGACGTCTCGTGCTGCTGTTCCCTGCCGGGGGACTCGCCCGCCACGCAGACCCTCCTTCACACATCGTCATACGTTGGGTACATACCGTGAGTTACGTCGCCGGATGGCGCCTTTACCCGTCCTGAACCACACTGGCAAGTGTCCAGTGACAGGCCGACAGGTCGCCCGCGACACCCCGCCCACCCCGTAGACGAGAACGACATACCACCCGGTTCCCGCCGATAAGGAAAAGGCGCTCTCGACAGGCCGGTGTGAGAGGCGTCACCCTGTCATTCATCCACGCGGGGAGGCATGGATGGGCAAGAGCCGCAGAACAATTCCGGAAGAGCTGTTGTTGCTCGCCCTGGACCCGACGACCGGGACCACGGCGCAGCCGCAATCACTCGACCTCGGCCTCGCCGGGGCACAGCTCGTCGAGCTGGCCCTGGCCGGACGGATAGCCCCTGACGGGGATCGTATCGCCGTGGTGCACCCACGGCCGACTGGAGATCCGACTCTGGACTCCGCGCTCGAACTGCTGCGACGCCGCGGCAGCCCGGTG
The DNA here is from genome assembly GCF_036199905.1 of Streptomyces sp. NBC_00223. Taxonomy (NCBI): domain Bacteria; kingdom Bacillati; phylum Actinomycetota; class Actinomycetes; order Kitasatosporales; family Streptomycetaceae; genus Streptomyces; species Streptomyces sp. NBC_00223. The sequence goes on from NZ_CP108109.1 coordinate 3,069,481, forward strand.
CGCGCCGTCCACTGGATCGGCGGGCCCCGCCTGGGGCTGCGCCAGACGTATCTCGCGCACCTGGAGCGGTGCGGCATGGTGCACGCCGTGCCGGGTCAGATGTGCGGGGTGCTGCCGACCACTCGGTATCAGGCGACCGACAGCGCGGTCAGCCGGGAGATCAGGACCCGGCTGGACAGTGCGATCCGTACCGGCGTACCGCCGGACCCGCGGACCGCCGCGCTCGCCGCGCTCGCCCACTCCGTGGGACTCGGCAAGCACCTGTACCCGGGCAACGAGGGCCGGTCGTCGCGATCGCGCCTGCGGGACCTGATCAGGTACGACCCGATGGGCGGCCTCGTCGCGCACGCCGTGATGGACGTGCAGAACGGGGTGGCGGCGCAGCCGAAGCGGCCACCCGCCCAGACCCAGCGCGCGCCGGGTCACGGCACGATGGCCCGGGCCGGTGTGCGTTGACCGGTGCGCGGCAGACGGGCGGACCGGCCTGACACCGGCCGCCACACGGAGCACCGCGGCCGCGTGACGCACGACCGCTGTACGACGGACGACCGCCCTATGGCGCGCGGACGCCGCACATCGCACGCAGGGCGCGCATCACACGCGTGACGCACCAGGCACGGACCACGCACAGCGCATGGACGGCACACGGCGCGCGCCCTACCCTCGGCGCGCGTCGTCGAGGTGGACGATCCGCACCAGCAGCGCCTGACGCGTTCGCCCCTCACACCACACACAGTACGCATTAAATAGCACCCCGTACACAGGGCGGTGGCGGTGTCCGTCGGCAGGGACAGGACGCCGGCAACCGGTCCGCCCGCTGTGAGCCCCTTCCGGGAGCCGCAGCGACGCGCGGGGCGGCGGTCTCCGGACAGACTCCGGGGTCGGCGCCCCGCGCGTCGTGCTTCTCCGACAGGGCGTCACCTCTCCCCCGCGGCCCGTGTTTCCGCCGCCGTTCGCGGCCTATAGGCGGCGAACCCGCCGACCTGGCACCCTGGGCACAGCCCGTGAGCCTGCCCGGCAAGCACGGGCAAGCTTGTTCCGTCCATTCGCCAGCGGGGCGATGACCGGTAGTGGCAGGCTGCTGACCATCAGTACGGTTCAGCGTGGAGGTGCAGTCCCTGTGGTCGCCAACGTCAACCCCACCGTCCGGCGCCGCCGGTTGGGTTCGGAGCTGCGCAAGCTCCGTGAGCAGAAGGGGATGACCGCCGAAGAGGTGGCGGCCCGGCTGCTCGTCTCCCAGTCCAAGATCAGCCGCCTGGAGAACGGCCGGCGCAGCATCAGCCAGCGCGACGTCCGCGATCTGTGCGGGGTGTACGGCGTCGAGGACGTCCGGATCGTCGACTCGCTGATGCAGATGGCCAAGGAGTCCCGCCAGCAGGGCTGGTGGCACGCCTTCGGCGACATCCCCTACAGCGTGTACATCGGTCTGGAGACCGAGGCGGCCAGCCTGCGGGTCTTCGAACCCCAGGTGGTGCCGGGCCTGTTGCAGACCCCGGCGTACGCCTCGGCGGTCATCGCGGGCAATCTGCCGGAGTACACGCCGGAGCAGATCGAGAAGCGGGTCAACGTACGGCTGCGCCGCCAGGAGCGGATCACCGACACGGACGGGCCGCTGCGCATGTGGGCGGTCATCGACGAGGCGGCGCTGTGCCGCCGGGTCGGCGACGGCCAGGTCATGCGCGAACAGCTGCTGCGGCTGGTCGAGTTGAGCCGGCTGCCGCATGTCACCGTGCAGGTGCTGCCGTTCGACTCGGGGGCGCACCCGGGGCTGAGCGGGCAGTTCGCGGTGCTGGAGTTCACCGACACGACCGACGCCACGGTGGTCTACCTGGAGGGCGTGAACAGCGATCTGTACCTGGAGAAGGACACCGACGTGCAGGCGTACAGCGTGATGTACGAGCACCTGCGGGCCCAGGCGCTGAGCGCCGAGCAGACCCGGCAGTTCATCACCGAGGCGGCCCGGCGCTATGTGTGAGCGCCGTCCCCGCGAGTGAACGGCGGCATCATACGCCACTTCCTGCCCAACCATGAGGGATAGTGGGGAATATGCCATCCGGTCGGGTGAACGCCCTCACTGCTCCATGAGGGTGGCGAGTAGCGTCGATCGGGTCAGGCAATGGCGTACACCGCGCCGCGTCACCAGCACAGACCGGAGCAGAGATGGCAATCAAGCTGGGCAGCACACCCGCGTGGACGAAGTCGTCGCGGTCCACCGGAAACGGAGCCTGTGTCGAAGTGAAGTCCCCGGCCGTCGAGTCGGTGGTCGTCCGCGACTCCAAGGACCCGCAGGGTCCGGTCCTCACCTTCGCGCCCGAGGCCTGGGCGTCCTTCGTCACCGACGTGGACCGGGGCGCGTTCGACCTGCGCTGACGATCCCGCTGAACACCGCGGGAATCCACGCGTGAACGAGCTCTGACCGGGTTCCGCGTATGCGTGGTTCACCCCGCACCAGGGCCCTCTCGACTGGCCGCCGTCCTGGCCGAGAGGGCTCACCCCTGTCAGAAGACCTTGGCGAGCCGCGCGAGCCCTTCGGTGATCTCCGCCGGGGTGTGCGTGGTGAACGACATCCGCAGCGTCGCCGGATCGGGCGCGGTGGCGTAGAAGGGCGCGCCGGGCACATAGGCGACGTCGTACGTGATGGCCGTCCGCAACAGCTCGGTGGCGTCGTGGTCTTCGGGCAGCCGGACCCATACGAACATGCCGCCCTCGGGACGGTTCCAGGTGCTGCCCGTGGGAAGCGCGTCCGGCAGCCCGGCGAGCAGCGCGTCGCGCCGGTCGCGGTAGGCCGTACGGACCCGGGCCAGATGCGCGTCCAGGTCGCGGTCCGCGAGATAACGGGCCGCCGCGGCCTGGTCGACGGTGGAGGTGTGCAGATCCGCCGCCTGCTTGGCGATCACACACGCCCGCAGCAGCCCGGCCGGGGCCCGCAGCCAGCCCAGACGCATCCCGGGCGCCATCACCTTGGAGAAGCTGCCGAGCAGCACCGTACGGTCCCCGGCCGGCGCCTGCCCGGCGATCCACGGCTCGTAGGCCCCCTCGAAGCGCAGCTCGCCGTAGGGGTCGTCCTCGGCGATCCACAGCCCGTGCCGGCCGGCCACCTCGGCGACCGCGCGGCGGCGGGCGAGCGTGAGCGTACGGCCGGTGGGGTTCTGGAAGTTGGGGACGAGGTAGAGCAGCTTCGGGCGCTCGCGCAGCACCAGTTCCTCCAGCGCCTCCGGGATCACCCCGTCGGCGTCGGTCGGCACCGGGACCACCCGGGCGCCCGCGAAGCCGAAGCACTGGAGGGCGGCGAGGTAGGTCGGGTTCTCGACCAGCACCACGTCCCCGGGTTCGATCAGCGCGGTCGCGACCAGCGCGAGCCCCTGCTGCGAACCGCCGGTCACCAGCAGGTCGTCAGCCTCGGTCGGCAGTCCCCGGCCGGTCAGCCGCGCGGCCACCGCCGACCGCAGCGCCGGATCGCCCTCGGTCGTGGAGTACTGGAGGACCGTGCGGGGCCGCTCGGCGAGCACCCGGTCGTACGCCTCCCGTATGCCCTCGGCGTCGAAGAGTTCGGGCGCGGGCAGTCCGCCGGCGAACGAGATCACCTCGGGGCGTGCGGTGAGCGCCAGGATCTCGCGTACCGGGGAGGCGCCCACGGAGCGCGCGCGTGCGGCAAGTCCCGGCAGTTCCCCACGGATCGTCGTCATGCCCGGCAGCCTACGAAAAATCGTTGGTGTGTGCAGGTACTTTCCGGCATTCGGTCGGCCCCGGGCCGCCGGGCCGCCGAATCCCCGGGTCGGGCCGCCGGATGAACGCCCGAATAGGGCCGCCGAACCCGGCTCAGGCCGCCGGATAGCGGTCGAGCCAGGCCGGGCTCGCGCCCGCCGGGCCGTGCAGCGCGGGGGCCTGCGTCATCTCCATCGCGAAGTCGTCCGCGAGTTGGAGGATCGTGCTGCGCCCCTCCAGCTCCGCGATCCAGGCCGGCGGCAGCGCCGTCTCGCCGTGCTGGACGCCCAGCAGATTGCCGCAGACCGAGCCCGTGGAGTCGCTGTCGCCGGAGTGGTTGACGGCCAGCAGCAGACCGTGGCGCACGTCCTCGGCGACCAGGGCGCAGTAGACGCCGATCGCCAGCGCCTCCTCCGCCGTCCACCCCTGCCCCAGCGCCTCGACCCGCTGCGGTGACGGCATGCCCTGCCGTACGGCGCCCAGGGCGCTCTGGAGCGCGTCCGTGGTCTCCTGGTGGCCGGGGCGGGCGCCGAGCAGGGCCAGCGCGTGCTGTACGGAGCCGTCGAGCGCCTCACCGCGGGCCAGTCCGTGCACGATGACCGCGAACGCGCCGGCCGCGAGCTGCCCGGTGGGGTGGCCGTGGGTCTGCGCGGCGCACTCGACCGCGAGCTGGAAGACGAGCTGGGGCTCCCAGCCGACGAGCAGCCCGAAGGGCGCCGAACGCATCACCGTGCCGCAGCCCTTGGAGCCGGGGTTCTTGGGCTCCTCCAGAGTGCCCATACGATCGTCGGACAGCCCGCTCAGGCATGCCTCGCCGGGCGCGCGGCGGGCGTACAGCCATTCCTCGCGGGACAACCACCCGGTGTCCTTGCGGCGCTCGTCCGGCCCCCACTCGCTCTGGGTGACCGCCCAGCGGCGGTAGGCGCGGTGGATGTCGGTCGGCGGGTGCCAGGCGCCGGTGTCCCGGCGGACCTGGGCGCGTATCAGCCCCTCCACCGTGAACAGGGTCAGCTGGGTGTCGTCGGTGACCGCGCCGCGCCTGCCGTACGCCGGTACGTAGTCCGTGACTCCGTCCGCGCCGTGGCGGTGCTGTATGGCGTCGAAGGACTCGAACTCCACGCCCGCGCCCAGGGCGTCGCCGATCGCGCCACCGAGCAGACAGCCCCGGACGCGGCTGCGGAAGTCCTGCTGTTGCGCACGTCCCCAGACAGCGGTCAAAGCGGTCCCCTTCGATCATGCCCCGATCCGAACCTGTTCTGCGCCCAGCACGATATCCGAGGAATCCGGGAGCGGAAGGGGGCTGCGGGGTAGGCGAGGGTTGTCCGTGATCAGGGCGATTCGGCCGCATCGGCCGGATGGCGGGGATTCGCCGAGGACGGCGCGGGGGCTCATGGGCTCGGGGTCCTCGGAGGTCTGCGCGAGGTCGGGCGGCGGGCCCCGGGGCGGTACGTCGGTCTGCGGCTGCGCCTCGGGCCCCTCCCGGCGGACGAGCGCGCGCACGGCGCGCGCGGTGCCCAGGACGCCGATTTCGCCTCGTGGCGGCGCTCCCGGTAGACGGACATGAGTCTGTAGAACGTCCTGAACGGCCGCTTCCGCTGCCGGTGTCCGGCGGGTGCGGCCGCGCGGTCCCGGTCCCCACCGCGGGCGGGCAGCAGGCCGGACGACCCCGCCGCTCAGTCGCCCAGGAGGGGCAGCAGTTCGGGCAGATGGCCGTCCGAGGCCAGGCCCGCGGCGACGCGCTCGGCCGGGACCTCGCCGTAGAGGGTGGTGCGCTGTCGGGAGGGACGACCGGCGGCCTCGGCGATGGCCACCAGGTCGCGGATCGAGCGGTAGGAGCCGTAACTCGACCCCGCCATGCGGGAGATGGTCTCCTCCATCAGGGTGCCGCCCAGGTCGTTGGCGCCCGAGCGCAGCATGTCGGCGGCGCCCTCGGTGCCGAGCTTCACCCAACTGGTCTGGATGTTGGTGATGTGCGGGTGCAGCAGCAGACGGGCCATCGCGGTGACCGCGCGGTTGTCGCGGGTGGTCGGCCCCGGGCGGGCGATCCCCGCGAGGTAGACGGGCGCGTTGGTGTGGATGAAGGGCAGGGTGACGAACTCGGTGAAGCCGCCCGTGCGTTGCTGGATCTCGGCGAGCAGCCGCAGATGGCCGAGCCAGTGGTGGGGCTGGTCGACATGGCCGTACATCATGGTGGACGAGGAACGGATGCCCAGCTCATGGGCGGTGGTGACGACCTCGACCCAGGTGGCGGTGGGCAGTTTGCCCTTGGTGAGGACCCAGCGCACCTCGTCGTCCAGGATCTCGGCGGCGGTGCCGGGGATGGAGTCCAGGCCCGCCTCCTTGGCGGCGGTCAGCCAGTCGCGGATGGACATGCCGGTACGGGTGGCGCCGTTGACGACCTCCATCGGCGAGAAGGCGTGCAGATGCATGCCGGGAACGCGGGCCTTGACCGCCTTGGCGATGTCGAAGTACGCGGTGCCCGGCAGGTCGGGGTGGATGCCGCCCTGCATGCACACCTCGGTCGCGCCGACCTCCCACGCCTGCTCGACCCGGTCGGCGACCTGGTCGAGCGAGAGGGTGAACGCGTCCGCGTCGGTGCGGCGCTGCGCGAAGGCGCAGAAACGGCAGCCGGTGTAGCAGACGTTGGTGAAGTTGATGTTGCGGGTGACGATGTACGTCACCTCGTCGCCGACCACCGCGCGCCGCAGGTCGTCGGCGATCCGGGTGAGCGCGTCCAGCGCCGGGCCGTCGGCGTGCAGCAGGGCGAGCGCTTCGGCGTCGGTGAGCCTGGCGGGGTCGTCGGCGGCCGTGGACAGGGCCGATTTGATGTCTGCGTCCACCCGGTCGGGGACAAGGCCGGGCGCGGCCTGCTCGCGCAGCTCGGCCCAGTCGCCGTAGACCTCGTCGAAGTCGTCCCTGCGGTCGGCCGTACGCCCCTCGGTGTCGATCGTGCGGTGCAGGTCGGTGCGGCCCGCGGCGGCCGGGAAGGTGTCCTCGGGCTCCTGCCAGGGCAGACCGCGCGGGCGCACGTCCTCCCGGGCGAGGCCGGTGTACGGGTCGGCGAGCGCGCGGACGTGCGGGAGCAGCCGGGGGTCGAGCCAGGGTTCGCCGCGCTGGACGAACTCGGGGTAGATGGTGAGGCGTTCCTTGAGCGTGAAGCCCGCGGCGGCGGTACGGGCGGCGAGGTCGTCGATCTGCGGCCAGGGGCGTTCGGGGTTGACATGGTCGGGGGTGAGCGGCGAGACGCCGCCCCAGTCGTCGATGCCGGCCGCGATGAAGCGGTCGTACTCGCCGTCGACCAGGTTGGGCGGGGCCTGGATACGGGCGGCGGGGCCGAGCACGACCCGGGCGACCGCGATGGTCGCGGCCAGCTCCTCCAGTTCGGCGTCGGGCATGCCGCGCATCGCGGTGTCGGGCTTGGCGCGGAAGTTCTGGATGATGACTTCCTGGACGCCGTGGTAGCGGCGGGCGGTGCGGCGGATGGCGAAGAGCGAGTCGGCGCGCTCCTCGTGGGTCTCGCCGATGCCGATGAGGATGCCGGTGGTGAAGGGCACGTTGGAGCGGCCGGCGTCCTCCAGGACCCGCAGCCGGACGGCGGGTTCCTTGTCGGGCGAGCCGTAGTGCGGGGCGCCGGGCTCCGACCACAGCCGGGTGGCGGTGGTCTCCAGCATCATGCCCATGGAGGGGGCGACGGGCTTGAGCCGCTGGAGGTCGGTCCAGCCGAGCACCCCGGGGTTGAGGTGCGGCAGCAGTCCGGTCTCCTCCAGGACGCGGATCGACATCGCGCGCACATAGGCGAGCGTGTCGTCGTACCCGTGCGCGTTCAGCCACTCGCGGGCCTCGGGCCAGCGGTCCTCGGGGCGGTCGCCGAGCGTGAACAGGGCTTCCTTGCAGCCCATTTCCGCACCTCGCCTGGCGATGTCCAGCACTTCGTCGGGCGATAGGAACATCCCATGACCGGCGCGGCGCAGCTTGCCGGGCACGGTGACGAAAGTGCAGTAATGACACTTGTCGCGGCACAGTCGGGTCAGCGGAATGAAGACCTTGCGGGAATAGGTGATGACGCCGGGCCGGCGGGCGGCTTCCAGGCCCGCGTCGCGTACCCGGGCGGCGGTCTCCGCGAGTCTCGTCAGGTCGGCGCCGCGGGCCCGGAGCAGCACCGCGGCCTCGCCGGTGTCGAGGGCGACGCCTTCCTCCGCGCGGTGCAGGGCGCGTCGCATGGCATTGGCGGTGGGCTGCGACAAGGTCATTCTCCGAGGATATGCGGCGGCACGGACAATGCGGGGAGCCGCGGACAATGAGCCGGGTCCGTGAACTGTCGGCAATATCACCCGGCGATCGGCCCGGACGAGGAATAGGACGCCGGAGGAACTGCGCGTAGTCGGGCGGCGCTTGACGGCGTGCGAGTTTTTGCGCCCGTGCGCGCTGAGTGACGGCGTACGCGCGGCGGAAAGGGGTGCGCGCGGCGGAAAGGGGTGCGCGGCGGCGGTCGCGCCGCCCCGGCTCACCGCGCGCGCCCGCCCGGAGCGCCCGGCGTCCGTCGCGCTCGTGTCCGGGGGGTCCGCCGCCTTCCTGCCGGTCCGGCGGCCGCCGCTCGCAAGCCCCGGCGGCTCAGCGTCCCCCGCCCGGCCCGCGGCCGCCCCCGAACGTCATCCCGAGATCCGGACCGACAGCAGTACGCGCCAGACCGCGTCCTCCACCCCGTGCACCGCCGCGATCCATCCCACGTTCTCCTCGTCCGTGCCGAGCCGGATCGCCTGGGCGAGTTCGCCGGTGACCTCGGCGAGGTCGGCGTGGGACATGGCCGGTTCCAGTCGGCCGCCGACCGCGCCGTCGTCGTGGTAGCGGTGGTACGCGGGGGCGCTGCGCAGTACGCCGACCGGGCTCCACTGCTGGGCCAGCCGCCACACGGGCTCGCCGCAGACCCGGTCCCCGTCCGCCTCCAGGACCTGCGTACGGCTGCGGTCGACGGCGAGCGGGGTCCAGGTGTCGGCGCCGGTCAGCACCAGGGCCGGGTCGCAGCGGCGCACCGCGCGGGCCACCTGCTCCGTGGCGCCGGGCGCGGGCAGCACCAGCGGCACCGCGGCCATGCCCGCGTACAGGCAGCCGAAGAACGCGCCCGCGAGGTCGGGACCCTGCGGGTACGCCAGCATGACCCGGCTGCCGGGCTGGAGTTGGGCGCCGAGCCGGGACGCCACCGCCCTGGCCCGCCGGTCCAGCTCGCCGAAGCTGCACCCGCCCGTACCGCTCGCCTCCGCGCCCCCGTACGGCAGCGCGGGCACACCGCTCGGACGGCGCTCCGCGCGGTGGCGCAGCATCGGTCCGGGCAGCCGGCCGACATCGCCGGGCGTGGCGCGGGGGCCGCCGCCACCGCGTCCGGTCCCGCCGGGCCTGCCGCCGTCCCGGCTCACCACAGCCGTCCCGGCGGGTGCGGCCGCGACGGGCCGCACCCCCGCCGCCGGTCGCGCCTCCGGAGCCGTATGTGTCCGCCGCGGCCCCCACCGCCAGGGCGCCGCCTCGAACAATTCCATACTTTCCCCGGTGAAATCCCCTGAAACCGAAGAATCGGGTGAATAGGCCGTGCACTGAGTACACATGAGGGTCCCGTCACCCGCCCTGTCGCAGAACGCCCACTGGTACGAACCATCCCCACACAGCACAACCTCCGCGCACGCACAGACGGAACCTCAAATTCAGCCCAACTTTTGCCGCGAGGCCGGATCGGGACCATGCACGGGGTGACCCCGGCGGCCCGACACGGCAAACTGACACGGACGGGGCCGAACCCTCGGCTCCACGTGCCATGCGGACAACTGTTCCGTCCAGCGATGAACGATAGATATACGCGCGGAGAGCCGGGCCCGGGGAAGGCCCGGCTCGCGGGCGGTTCAGGGGGCAGAGATGCAAACCAGGACGGAGCCGGGCGGTGGCCTGCGGTTCGCGGTCCTCGGCCCGGTACGTGCCTGGCGCGACGACGAGCCGATCGTCACCGGCGCGCCGCAACAGCGCGCCCTGCTCGCCGCGTTGCTGCTGCGCGGCGGACGTACGGCGACCGCGTCGGAGCTCCTTGACGCCGTGTGGGGCGAGAGTCCGCCCAACACCGCGCTCGCCGCGCTGCGTTCGTACGCCTTCCGGCTGCGCAAGGCGCTCGGCCCGGAGGCGCTGATCACCGACTCCGGCGGCTACGCCCTGCGGGTGGGCACCGACGCGCTGGACAGCGCCGTGGTCGAACGGCTCGCCGCGGAGGCCGAGAAGGTACGCGCCACCGATCCAGGACAGGCCCGCGAACTGCTCGCCTCCGCCCTGGAGTTGTGGCACGGCGAACCGCTGGCCGGACTGCCGGGCCCGTACGCCGAGACGCAGCGGGTACGGCTGACGGAGTGGCACCTCGGCCTCATCGAGACCCGCGTCGACCTCGATCTGGAGCTGGGCGCGCACGCCGAGACCGTCTCCGAACTCACCGCCCTGTCGGCCGAACACCCCCTGCGCGAGCGGCTGCGCGCCCTGCTGATGCTGGCGCTCTACCGCAGCGGACGGCAGGCGGAGGCCCTCGGGGTCTACGCCGACACCCGCCGTCTGCTCGCCGAGGACCTCGGCATCGACCCCTCGCCCGAGCTCAGCGAACTCCACCAGCGCATCCTGGAGGCCGACCCGGGCCTCGCCGCGCCCGCCGGGACCGCGATGGGCGGGGAGATCGCCCGTCCCGCGCAACTGCCCGCCACCGTCTCGGACTTCACCGGCCGCGCCGACTTCGTCCGCGAACTGACCGAGCAGCTCACCGAGGCCTCGCGCGGCAGCGGCGTCATGGCGGTCTCCGCGGTCGCGGGCATCGGCGGCGTCGGCAAGACCACCCTGGCCGTCCATGTCGCGCACGCCGCCCGCGACGCCTTCCCCGACGGGCAGTTGTACGTCGACCTCCAGGGCACCGACCCGCGGCCGGCCGAACCCGAGGCCGTACTGGGCGCCTTCCTGCGGGCGCTGGGCGTACCGAACCCGGCCATCCCCGACTCGCTCGCCGAACGGGCCGCGCTCTACCGCTCCACCGTCGACGGCCGCCGGGTGCTCGCCCTGCTCGACAACGCCTACGACGCCGCGCAGATCCGGCAGTTGCTCCCCGGCACCCCCGGCTGCGCGGCCCTCGTCACCAGCCGGGTCCGGATGGTCGACCTGGCCGGCGCGCACCTGGTGGACCTCGACGTGATGTCACCGGAGGAGGCGCTTCAGCTCTTCACCCGGGTGGTCGGCCAGGAGCGGGTCAGCAGCGAACGGCAGGCCGCGCTCGACGTGGTGGGCGCCTGTGGCTTCCTGCCGCTGGCCATTCGGATCGCCGCCTCCCGGCTCGCCGCCCGCCGCACCTGGACCGTCTCCGTACTGGCCCGCAAGCTCGCCGACCACCGCCGCCGGCTGGACGAACTGCGGGCAGGCGACCTCGCGGTGAAGGCCACCTTCGCCCTCGGCTACGGCCATCTGTCCCCCGAACAGGCCCGCGCCTTCCGGCTGTTGTCGCTGCCCGAGGGCCCGGACATCTCGCTTTCCGCCGCCGCTGCCGTCCTCGACCTGGACCCGTACGAGACCGAGGAGCTGCTGGAGGCGCTGGTCGACATCAGCCTCATCGAGTCGGCCGCGCCGGCGCGCTACCGCTTCCACGACCTGCTGCGGCTGTACGCGCGGGAGTGCGCCGAGCGCGACGAGACCCCGCAGGCGCGCTGCCAGGCGCTCTCCCGGCTGCTCGACTTCTATCTGTCGTCGGCGGCGTGCGTGTACGAGCTGGAGAACCCGGGCGACCGCGTCCTCGACCACCTGGCGCCGACCACCCACGCCGGGCTGGACTTCGGCGGCCGCGAGGAGGCCCTGGAGTGGCTCTTCTCCGAGGCGCAGGGGCTGCTGGCGGCCGTGCAGCAGGCCGCGGCCGGCGGCTGCGAGGGCCCGATGCGGCGCGCGGTCGACCTGCTGCTCGCCGCGCAGGACCTGATGGAGTCGGGCATCCACGCCCGGCAGTACGAGCAGGCCACCCGCGCGCTGGTGAGCACCGCGCACGACTGCGGCGACCTGCTGGTCGAGGGCCGCGGCCGGGTCTGGCTCGGCCAACTGCTGTGCATGTCCGGGCGGTTCCGCGACGCCGAGGCCGAGGCACAGCTCGCCATGGTGCAGGGCCTCGCCGCGGAGGACGCCATGACGTGCAGCTACGCGGCGAATCTGCGGGGCATCATCGCGATCTACGGCCGCCGCTTCGACGAGTGCACCGACTATCTGCACAACGCCCTCGAAGCCTTCCGCGCGGACGGCAACCGGCACGGCGAGGCGGCGACGCTGAGCAACCTGGCGCGCGCGCAGATCGAACTCGGCGACACCGAGTCGGCGTTGGCGGCCACCGAACAGGTCGTACAGATATATCGCGACCTGCGGGCGGGCTTCCGGCTCGGCAACGGCCTGTACGCCATGGGTACCGCGCTCACCGCGGCCGACCGGCTCGACGAGGCCGTCACCTGTCTCACCGAGGCGCTGACCATCTTCCGTGACGCCCGGCAGCAACTGTGGGAGGGCATGGCCTTCTACCGGCTCGCCAAGGCGCATCTGACCGCGCAGCGCTGGCGGCAGGCCGCCGCGTGCGCGGAACAGGCGCTGCCGCTGCTGCGGGAGTCGGGCGGCGAGTGGCGTACGGCCAATGACCTGGTGCTCCTCGGACAGGCGCTCGCGGGCATCGGGCAGACCGTGCGCGCTTACGCCTGCTGGCACGACGCACTGGGCGTCTTCGTCGCCCTGGGCGCCCCCGAAGCCGACGAAGTGCGCGAACTTCTCGGCGACCAACCGACGTCCGCCGCTGCGATGCAAACGTAAATCCGCAGGTCAGCGGCGGATGCGGGGCGCGGTCCGACCGCGTACCCGTCAACTCAACGGGCCCGTTTATCAGTTGATTATCGGCGGCTGCCACGATTCCATCACTGCACGAGCTGCCCGCTCGGTGGTGTACGGGGGTCGCCGCCGGGCGGGCTTCACGACAGCACGTCCCCGACGTTTTACAGGGAGAGCACCATGAGTACCGATGTGCCGAAGCCGCCGAAGCCGCCGAAGACCGACAACCCGCTCGACCCGGACAACTTCCACGTGACGAGCGAGCCGGGCCAGCTGCCCGAGGGGCTTCTCGGGGACGTCAGTGGCGGCACGGTGAAGCCGGACAACTTCCACGTCACCGACGAGCGTCCCTGACCGCTGACAGTCAGGCCATGACTTCTGCCGGCGTATTGGGGGATACGCCGGCAGACCGCGGGGGGAACCGGGGGGAACAAGGGGGAAACAGGGGGAACGGGGGAACGGGGGGCGAGCCCAGGGGGCCGGGATAGCGGGGGGGACCACGCGTGATTCCCGGAGGGCTCGGCAGGCTGACCGCGGCGCGGAGGGGGCGCCGCGGTCAGTTGTGTGGAAGCGGCCCATTGCGCCGCTGACCTGGGATTTTTCCCGGTAGTCGTCCGGGTGGAGCGCTCACGGTGGCAAGGCCGCCGGGTCCGGCGTAGCGTCGGCCACATGGGGGCCGAGCGAGCGACCCGAGGCGGTGGCACCCGATGGTCCGCAACATCCTGGGGGCCCTCCTCGCGCTCGCCGGAGCGGCGGCCGCCGTCCGGAGTCCCTTCCGTGTCTGGTACGACGGCCGTCACGGCTCCGACATCAGGGTGGACGACCTGTTCACACATGTCGGGGTCACGCCGCACGACGCGGCGTTGCTCGGCTCCCTCTTCCTGCCCATGGCCTTCGCGGCGCTGCTCACCCTTCTGGGGGTGCTGGCACGCTCGCGCTTCGCGGTGGCGCTGGCCGGGGTGCTCGTCCTCGGGGTCACCGTGCTGTGGATGGTCAGGCAGGCCCAGTACGCCGGCTCGCTGACCGCGGGCGGCAACGGCCTCGGCCAGGGCTTCGGCCTCGCGTTCCTGGGCGGGCTGCTCCTCCTGGCAGCCGCCCTCCTGCCGCCGCAGCGCCGCCGTCCGCGCCTCACCGAGCCCGACCGGCGCTACGGTGACCCGCCGCCGCCCGACCGGCCGCCGTACGAACCGCGACCGTATGAGCCGTCGGCCCACGAACCGTCGTCGTACGACGCGAAGCCGTACGACGACACCGCGCCGTACGAACAGTTGCCGTACGACCCGGCGCCGTACGCGCTGCCGTCCGGGCCGCCGCCGTCCGAGCCCCCGTACCCGCCGGGTCCCGTGTCGCAGCCCGTGCCGGAAGCGCTCCCGGAGCCGCCGGACGCTCCGCCGCCGCCCACCTGGCAGCCGCCCGCACGCTGACGGCCGGCCCTCGCCGCTCGGAGCGGTCCCGCCGCCTCAGGCGCGGCGCGAGGTGGCTCCCGTGCCCTTCGCCGCGTCCAGCGCGTACACGCAGCGGTCCTTCGAGCACGCGTAGACCACGCCCTCGGCCGCGACCGGCGAACCGGTGATCTCGCCGCCGGTCTCCAGCCGCCAGCGCAATTGGCCGCCTTGGGCGTCCACCGTGTAGAGGCAGTGGTCCTTGGAGCCGAAGTGCACCCGGCCGTCGGCGACCGCGGGCGAACCGACGATCTCGCCCTGGGCGGCGAACCTCCACCGCGGGGTGCCCGTCACCGCGTCCAGCGTGTAGAGCGCGCTCCCGGCGCCGAGGTGCACACCGCCCGCGGCGACCACCACCGGCTCCACTGACTGCCGCGGCTCGGTGGCGACCCGCCAGCGGTCCCGGCCGTTCGCGGGGTCCAGCGCGTAGACCGTGCCGAGGTGGTCGGCCACGTAGATCCCGCCGCCGGCGGCGCCGGCCCCGGGCACATGGGCGGGGGGCGCGAACATCACCGCGGGAGCGTCGAAGTGCCACCGCTCACGGCCGGTGCGGGCGTCGAGCGCGACCACCCGGGTGCCCGCGGTGAGGTGGACGACGCCGTCCGCGACGACCGGCCTGGTCGGCACGGAACCCGCCGCTCCCGACTCGCCCACGGGGTAGGACCACAGTTCGGCGCCGGTCAGCGCGTCGACGGCGTGCAGCAGCCCGCCGCCCTGGTAGTACACCGCGCGGTCGACGACGGTCGGCCCGGAGTCCGGGGACTCGAACTCGGTCTGCGCTCCGCCGCGCTCCCACCGCAGGCCGCCGCGGGCCGCGTCCCACGCCTGTACGCCGCCGCCGCGGGTGCCGGTGACCACCGTGCCCGCGTCGGCCCGGACCGCGTACACCCAGCCGTCCGTCGCGGTACGCCAGCGCTCGCCGCCGTCGGTGGCGTCCAGCGCGAACAGGCTCGGGCCGTCCGAGGCGTGGATCCGGCCGTCGGCCACGGCCATCGTCCAGGCGACGTCACGGGTCTTGAACTGACGGCGTCCGCTGGCCACGTCGAGCGCGTGCACCTCGAACGAGGTCACATAGAGCAGACCGCCCGCGACGACGGGGGTGCCCCACACGTCGTTGGACATCCGGAAGCGCCACGGCCGCCACTCCCCCGGCGTGGCCGGGGGCGTCCCCTGAGTGGGGAGGGCGGCCGGGGCCGGTTCGGCGGCGCGGTGCGTGCCCGCCCGGTGCCGCACCCACTCGGTGCCGGGCGCCGGGCCGGGCGTCGCCTTGTGGTCGGCGGCCTGCGACACCCGCAGCCCGGGGCCGATCGGCACCGAGCCTGCGAGCTGTACGGAGGCGGCCGCGGACTGCTCCGGGCCCCGGCTGTCACGACCGGGCGCGGGGGCGCCGCGCGGGGCCTGCTGGGGGCGGGGTGGCGGCGACTGCGGGGGCGGCGGGGCGTTCACCGGCACCTGGGGGCCGGAGACCTGCGGGCCGGGGCTTCGGGGGCCCGCGGCGTGCGCGCCCCGCCCGCCGGCCGCGACCGCGGCCGCCCGTCCGCGGTGCCGCTCCTCTATCAGTGCCACCGCGCCGGGCGGCAGCCATGCCGAGGCCGTGCCGGTGTCGTCCCCGCCGGAGGAGTACAGATGGGGGGCCAGCTGCGCCTGGAGGTCGGCGGGGGTGGGCCGCCGCTCGGCCTCCATCCGCATGCAGGACTCGATGAGCGGGCGCAGCTCGGGCGGCAGTCCGTTGAGGTCGGGGCCCTCGCGCAGCAGCATGAAGACCGTCTCGACCGGGTTGGCGCCGTGGAAGGGCGCGTGGCCGGTGGCCGCGAAGACCAGCGTGGAGCCCAGCGAGAAGATGTCACTGGCGCCGCGCACGCTGCGGGAGTCGCGGGCCTGCTCGGGCGACATGTAGGCGGGCGTGCCGACGGCGACGTTGGTCATCGTCAGCCGGGTGTTGGAGACGCCGGAGGCGATGCCGAAGTCGATCACCCGCGGCCCGTCCTCGACCACCAGCACATTGGACGGCTTCATGTCGCGGTGCACCAGGCCGGCCGCGTGGATGGACTGCAGCGCCTCCGCGATCCCGGCGGCGAGCCACCGTACGGCCTGGGCGGGCAGCGGTCCCGCCTCGTTGACGATCTCTTCGAGCGAGGGCGCGGGTACGTAGGCGGTGGCCAGCCACGGCACGGCGGCGCGCGGGTCGGCGTCCACCACGGCCGCGGTGTAGAAGCCGGAGACCGCGCGGGCGGCCTCCACCTCACGCGTGAAGCGGACCCGGAACAACTGGTCCTCGGCGAGCTCGGCGCGGACCGTCTTGATCGCCACCCGGCGGCCGGAGGCCGAGCGGGCGAGATAGACCAGCCCCATGCCGCCGGCGCCGAGCCGTCCCAGGACCTCGAAAGGGCCGATCCGTCTCGGGTCGTGCTGCGTCAGCTGCTCCACCACTGCCCTGCCACCTCCCCGTGCCCCGCGCTGTCGCGGCCGTTCCCCATGCTCCGCGGCCCCGTGCGGCCCGCCGGCTCCCGTGCCAGAGTACGGGCCTGATTGTTCCTGGGATGGGCTCCGGTTGCGAACCCGGGGCCGCCACGACACACCCGGAGGGCGAACTCCCTATCATCCGCCCCCAGTTGCGCGGCGGTGGCACGCCGCGCCGTACGGGTTGCCGGTCGGTGGCCGATGCTGCCGCCGGTGCGCCTACCGGGCGGTGGCCGGTGCCGCTATCGGCCGGGTATGGCTCCGATTCTGCGCTGCTGGTCGATGACCACGAAGCTCGCGCCCTGGTCGTCGGCGACGGCGGCGAGGCGGCCGAAGGGCGAGTCCTGCGGCTCGCCGCTCACCGTGCCGCCGAGCCGCTGGACCGCGGCCACGGCGGCGTCGCAGTCGTCGACCGCGAAGTAGAGCTGGAAGGCGGCGGGGACGTCGGCCGGCAGGTCGTCGCCCTGCTTCATCCGGCCCGCGATCTTCTTCTCGGGCTCGCCGGGCAGGGACCACACCTTGTAGTCGAAGTGCTCGCCGTCGCCGAGCTGCTCGGCGCCGAAGCCGAAGACGGCGTCGTAGAAGGTGTCGACGGCGTCCGGGTCCCGCGTCAGGTTCTCCGTCCAGCAGAAGGCGCCGGGCCGGTCGGTGATGTCGAAGCCGCGGTGCTGTCCCGGCTGCCAGGTGCCGAAGTAGGCGCCCCCGGGGTCGACGGCGCCGGTCATGACGCCGAAGTCGCCGACTTCGGCGGGGCCGAAGACCACCTGTCCGCCGGCGTCCTTGATCTCCGCCGCCGTCCTCGCCCCGTCCGGGGTCGCGAAGTACACGTTCCAGGCGTTGGGCGCCGAAGGGTCCATCTTGGCCATCAGCGCCGCCGCGTTCTTCCCGTCGCGCATCGCCGTCGTGTAATGGCCGAACCGCTCGCCGTGGTCCACGAAGGTCCAGCCGAACAGCTCGCCGTAGAAGCGCCGCCCGGCCGCGAGGTCGGTCAGCGACACATCGGCCCAGTTGGGGGTTCCCTCACTGAATGCGGACATGACCCGCTCCTCTCGCGTACGTCCGTGATGAACGCTCCACCCACCACGGTAATGAGTGATCTTCCCCACCGCGCGGGCTTCAATTCGAACATATGGTCAATTTTTCCATGCACGCGTGACCGGACTCAAATCACCCATTCGCGGCAATCCGGCGCGGCTGCGCACGGCCCGGGAGGGAATCGGAAAAGAGGCTCTGAACTGGCAGTTCGTCAAGTGGAGGATCGAGTTCCCCGTTTGCACGCCGCCAAATCGCGCGCTGGTCACGGGTCGGTAAACTGACGGCATGACAGGACAAGTTCGCACCGTCGACGGCCGTGTGGCGGGCCGCCGTGGGCAGGCGACGCGGCAGAAGCTGCTCGACTGCCTCGGCGAGATGCTCAGCACGTCGCCGTACCGGGACGTCAAGGTGATTGACGTCGCCCGGATGGCGGGCACCTCCCCCGCAACGTTCTACCAGTACTTTCCCGATGTCGAGGGCGCCGTCCTGGAGCTCGCCGACGAAATGGCCAAGGAGGGCGCGGGTCTGACCGAACTGGTCGCCGGGCGCTCCTGGGTCGGCAAGTCCGGCGCCCAGGCGGCGGACGAGCTCGTCGACGGCTTCTTCTCCTTCTGGCGCAGGAACGACGCCATCCTGCGTGTCGTCGACCTCGGCGCGGCCGAAGGGGACAAGCGGTTCAACAAGATCCGCATGAAGATCCTCAACTCGGTCACCGGCTCTCTCAGCGAGTCCATCAAGGACCTGCAGAGCAAGGGCAAGGTCGGCCAGGAGGTCAGCGCACCGGCGGTGGCCGGTTCGCTGGTCGCCATGCTGGCCGCCGTGGCCGGGCACCAGAAAGGTTTCACCGGCACCGGCGTCAAGCAGGCCGATCTGAAACCGAACCTGGCGCTGCTCGTCCATCTCGGAGTGACCGGCAAGAAGCCGGCGAAGTAGTCGCACGGCGCCACTTCGCCGGTCCTGATCCGTATTCGCCGTCCTGCCACATCCATCACGCCCCGACGCGGGCGCCGCACGGTCTCGGGGGAGGTCGTAGGTGCCCGCGTCGCCGTATCCGTCCGCCGTCCGGGGCGCGCCGGGGTTGCGCCCGGCGCGCGTCCGGCGGCCGCCGCGCCGGCCGCGTGCACCCGCGCGTCCGGTCCGGCGGGCGACGTACCCGGCCCGGCCCGGCATCATGTCCCGCATGACGAGCAGCCGGAACCCCGACAAGCCACCGCGCGGCGCCCTGTCCCGTTTCCTCTCCCCGGGCCCGGACTCCTCGACGGCCCAACTGCGTGCCTACGCCACGGTCTGGGCGCTGCTGCTCCCCGTGTGGGTGAGCGCCCAGTGGTGGTCGCACCCCGACACCCTGCGCCGGGTGCTCTACGTCCTGCTGTCCGTCATCTCGATCACCCAGTCCCTCAGCGCGGTCGCCCTGCTGCGCAAGCGCCGCTGACCGCTCCACCGCCACCGCCGGGGCCACGCTCGCCCTCCGCCGAGCCGCCACTTCCGGTACCACCACCCTCCCTATTTCGTATGACCTTTCAGGCTCCAGGAGTTCCCCATGGCCGACCCCACCATCACCGCAGCCGCCTCGCGAGTCCCCACGACCACCGCGACTCCCGACGCCATCGTCATCGGCGCCGGCCCCGGTGGGCTGGCCGCGGCGGCGGCGCTCGGGCAGCGGGGGCTGCGCCCACTCGTCCTGGAGCGCGGGGAACAGTTGGGCGCGTCCTGGCGCGGGCACTACGACCGGCTGCGTCTGCACACCACGCGCCGGCTGTCCTCGCTGCCGGGGATGCCCATACCCCGGGCGTACGGCCGCTGGGTCGGACGGGACGACCTCGTCCGCTACCTGGAGCAGTACGCCGAACACCATGACCTGGAGATCGCCACCGGCATACAGGTGGACCGGGTGGAGAAGGCCGAGGCGGGCTGGGAACTGCCCGCGACCGGCGGGCGGGTGCTGGCCACCCCCGTGGTCGTGGTGGCCACGGGCCACAACCACACGCCGTACATACCCGACTGGAAGGGACGAAACACCTTCTCCGGTGATCTTCTGCACGCCTCCGTGTACCGCAACGCCGCCCCCTACGGCGGGCGCGACGTCCTGGTGGTCGGGGCGGGCAACAGCGGCGCCGAGATCGCCGTCGACCTGATGGAGGGCGGCGCGGGCCGGGTACGGCTCTCGGTGCGCACCCCTCCGCACATCCTGCGCCGCTCCACGGCCGGCTGGCCCGCGCAGGCCAGCGGCATCCTGTGCCGGCGGCTGCCCACGGGGCTGGTGGACCACTTGGCACCCCTCGTCGCGCGCGCCGGGGTCCCCGACCTGTCGGCGTACGGCCTGCCCCGGCCGAAGACCGGTCTGTACTCGCGGGTGCGCGACGGCGCGATCCCGGTGCAGGACGCCGGTCTGATCGACGCCGTACGGTCCCGGCAGGTCGAACCCGTGGCCGCCGTCGAGGAGTTCGACGGGGACAAGGTGCGGCTCGCCGACGGCTCCGAGATCAGTCCCGAGGTCGTCGTCGCCGCGACCGGCTACCGGCGGGGCCTGGAATCGCTGGTCGGCCACCTCGGTGTCCTGGACGAACGCGGCCGCCCGGTCGCGCACGGCCCCCGTACGGCGCCCGGCGCCCCCGGGCTCTACTTCACCGGCTTCACCAACCCCATCAGCGGGATGATCCGCGAGATGGCGATCGACGCCCGCCGTATCGCCCGGGCTGCCACGCGCGACCGGTGAGCGGGACCATGAGCGGGAACGGCGACGGCGCCCGGTAAGTGCGCCCGGTGGGCGGGCTCAGTGGGCGGGCCCGGTGGGCGGGCCCGGCCTGCGGGGACGGCCCGCGGGGACGGCGATTCCGCCGTCGCTCACTCGTGCGAGTGAACGACGGGTATTCCGGAACAGACCGTGCTTTCCCGGGCGTTCATCCGGTGACCGACACCGCGGGCAGGGCGACCGGCCGGTGGCGGATCACCAGGGACATCAGCGCGGCGACCGCGCACAACGCACCGGAGGAGTACCAGACGACGTCGTAGGAACCGAGCGCGTCACGCGCCACCCCGCCGAGGTAGGCGACCAGCGCCGCGCCGATCTGGTGGGACGCGAGCACCCAGCCGAAGACGATCGCGCTGTTCTCGCCGTAGTGCTCACGGCACAGGGCGATGGTCGGCGGCACGGTGGCCACCCAGTCGAGGCCGTAGAAGACGATGAACAGCACCATCGGCGGGTGGATGCTGTCGCCCAGGAGCATGGGGAGGAACATCAGCGACAGACCGCGCAGCCCGTAGTAGATCGCGAGCAGCCGCCGGGGTGAGAGGCGGTCGGTGAACCAGCCCGAGGCCACCGTGCCCGCGATGTCGAACACCCCGATGACGGCGAGCAGCGACGCCGCGGTGGTGACCGGCAGTCCGTGGTCGTGGGCGGCGGGCACGAAGTGGGTCTTGACGAGCCCGTTGGTCGACGCGCCGCAGATCGCGAACGTGCCGGCGAGCAGCCAGAAGGTGCCCGTGCGCGAGGCGTCCATCAGGGCCCGCAGCGCCCGGCCGGCGGACCCGCTCACCGGCGCGGGCTTGGGGGTGAACTCCTCGGCCCCGTAGGCCGCCAGGCCCACGTCCGCCGGGTGGTCGCGCAGCAGGAACCAGACGAAGGGCACGGTCGCGAGCGCCGCGCAGGACACCGTCGCCGCGGCGGGCCGCCACCCGTGGTGCTCGGTGATCCAGGACAGCAGCGGCAGGAAGACCAGTTGCCCCGCCGCGCCGCCCGCGGTGAGGATGCCGGTGACCAGCCCCCTGCGGGCGGCGAACCAGCGGTTGGCGACGGTCGCGGCGAAGGACAGCGCCATCGAGCCGCTGCCCAGTCCCACCAGGACGCCCCAGCACAGGATGAGTTGCCAGCTCGCCGTCATGCAGACGGTCAGTCCGGAGCCGAGCGCGATGGTGAGCAGCGCGCAGGCGACGATCCGCCGGATGCCGAACCGGTCCATCAGGGCGGCGGCGAAGGGCGCGGTCAGTCCGTACAGCGCGAGGTTGATCGACACCGCGAAGCCGATCATGCCGCGCGACCAGCCGAACTCGCTGTGCAGGGGGTCGATCAGCAGTCCGGGGAGGGAGGCGAAGGCCGCGGCGCCGACGAGCGTCACAAAGGTGACGGCGGCGACCGCCCAGGCGCGGTGCACACGCGTCCGTGGTCGTCGGCCGGGCGCGGCCGGGCGGCCTGCGGCAGATGCGGGGGCTTGAGATGTCTGCGTCACGCCGTTCAGTCTCCGGGCGGCGATCATCCGCGACGAGTGGCCGGATGGCCATGATGTGCAAGAATCGGGCCATGGCCGTCTCCCAGGACTCCGGCTCGCAGAGCGCCGACCTTCAAGGCTCCGACTCCCGGGCCCCGGGCTCTCACGCCCCTGGCTCGCAGCCGAGCGAGATCTTCCGCCACCCGGGCCGGCACCGGGTGGCCGTCTTCGCCCTGGACGGGGTGATCCCCTTCGAACTCGGCGTCCCCCTGCGCATCTTCGGTTCGGCCTGGAACCAGGAGGACGGCGGCGAGCTGTACGACATCGTCACGTGCAGCCTCCGTCCCGGCGCCGTGCGCACGGACGCGGACTTCCCGATCGTGGTCGAGCACGGCCTGGAAGCGCTGGCGGAGGCCGACACCGTGGTGGTACCCGCCTCGCACGAACTCGGTCCCGTCTACACCGAGGGCCGGCTGTCGGCCGCGCTCACCGAGGCGTTCGCCGCGATCCGGCCGTGCGCGCGCGTCGTGTCGATCTGCACCGGCTCCTTCCTGCTCGCCGCCGCCGGTCTGCTCGACGGGCGCCCGGCGACCACCCACTGGTCCAGCGCCGACCACTTCCAGCGGCTCTTCCCGCGTATCAAGGTCGACCCGGACGTGCTCTATGTCGACGACGGCGATGTGCTCACCTCGGCCGGGGTCGCCTCGGGCATCGATCTGTGCCTGCACATCGTGCGCCGGGACTTCGGCACCGCGGTGGCCAACGCGGTAGCGCGCAGCACCGTCGTTCCGCCGCACCGCGAGGGCGGTCAGGCGCAGTACGTCCGCCGCCCGCTGCCCGAACCGCAGCTGGCCGGCACCGAAAGGGCCCGCGCCTGGGCCCTGACCCGCCTCGACCAGCCGCTCACCCTGCGGCAGTTGGCCGAGCGCGAGGCGATGAGTGTCCGGACCTTCACCCGGCGGTTCCGTGAGGAGGTGGGTCTGAGTCCTGGCCAGTGGCTGACCCAGCAACGTGTCGAACACGCCCGTCAACTGCTGGAGTCCACGGATCTCGGGATCGATCAGATCGCCCGCCAGGCCGGTTTCGGCACCGGGGCGTCCATGCGGCAGCATCTTCAGGCGGCGTTGGGGGTGTCACCGACGTCCTACCGCCGCACCTTCCAGACCTCGGTCCGCCCGTAGATCGGCACCCAAGGCCGCGAACACCCGGGAGCAGCACGAGTGGGGTCAGGAGGGGCGGCCGCCAGGCCGGCCCGTCCGCGTCACGTCAGGACGGCGACCGCTCCGCGGTCCACCTCGCACCAGATCTGCTTGCCCGCGCCCTCGGGGTGCCAGCCCCAGCGGTCGGCGAGCCCGTCGACCAGCTCCAGGCCCCGGCCGCCGGTCTCGTCGCGCTGCGCGTGCCGCGGGGCGGGCGGAAGCTCACTGGTGTCGGCCACCTCGACCCGTACCGGGGCGGCGGGCGCGCTGGGGAACAGCATTCTCAGGACGGCGGGACAGCCGGTGTGCACCACCGCGTTCGTCACCAGCTCCGAGATGAGCAGGATCAGGGTCTCGGCCACCGGCTCGTCGGCTCCTATGCCGGAGCCCACCAGGCGGGAACGTGCCCATCGACGGGCCCGCCCGACCTCCGCGGGGTCGACACCGACCTCCAGCTGTACCTGAAGCACCTGCACTGCTCACACCATCCGAACCGGCGGACACGACGCCCGACGCCTGCCCAAGATCACCGAGCGTGACCTTGGCATGACACAGCATGCTCGACCGACAGTCACCCCAACAAGCGCTTCGGGCATATACCGGTGCAACGCAGGGGGCGCACTGCATACTGTGCGGCGCACTCGGTGAAAGGCAGTGCGCCCGGGCGCGCATCCCGCCCGGCGCGGCAGAGCGGCGCCTCGCGGGGACTCGGTTCGGGTGCACACCCGAAGGAGCGTACCCGAGGACCCGCCCGACTCCACCGCGTCACAAGTCACGCATCGGACACAACACCGTGCGGACGCTCCGTAACCGAAGCACCCTTGGCGTCGACCTTTCTACGCAAAGGCGACGAATTCCTCATATGCCTCGTCGTCGAAGAGCACGAAGCGCACTTCCGCCACTGCGGTTTCCGCTTCCCGCACGGTGCGCACGGCGATCCGGGCACCGTCGTCCATCGGCCAGCCGTAGACGCCGGTGGAGATGGCGGGGAAGGCGACGGTGGTCGCGCCGAGTTCGTCGGCGACGCGCAGGGACTCGCGGTAGCAGGAGGCGAGCAGCCCCGACCGGTCCTCGTGGGCCTGCCACACGGGCCCGACGGTGTGGATCACCCAGCGGGCGGGCAGCAGCCCGGCGGTGGTAGCGACCGCCTGTCCGGTGGGCAGTCCGCGGCCGTACCGGGAGGCGCGCAGATCGCGGCAGGCGTCGAGGATCTCGGGGCCGCCCCTGCGGTGGATGGCACCGTCGACTCCGCCGCCTCCGAGGAGTGAGGAGTTGGCGGCGTTGACGACGGCGTCGACCCGCTGCTCGGTGATGTCGCCCTGGACAAAGGTGAGTTGGACCATGCCGTCATCGTGCATCAACCGCCGGCCGCCCCGGGCGCGTTCACCACGGGCGGGCCGGTGCCCGGCCAGGGCTCAGTCGGACAGGGCTCAGGCGGACAGCGGCCGGGCCGTGTCGTCGGTGGCGGCTACCAGGTCAGGGAAGACCTCGAAGAGCCTGCGCACACCGAGGGCGGCCAGCACCCGGTTGACGTGTGCCCCTCCCCCGTATCCCTCGTCGAAGGAGCGGTCGCGGCCCGCCGGGTCGTCGTCCGGGAGCACGATCCGCAGCCGCCCGGCACAGGAGCGCATCAGACGGCGGGCACCGATCAGCACACCGACCCCGCTGGAGTCGCAGAAGCGCACGGCGGCGAGGTCGAGGACAACGCTGCGCCGCCCGTCGGCGACCGCGTCGTGCACCTTCTGCCGGACCGCCGGCGACGAGATCAGGTCCATCTCGCCCGAGACCGTCACCACCACCCAGCCGTCCCGCTCGGCCTGGGTCACCAGCACCGGTTCCCACCTCGCCTCGCCGTCGACTTCAGCAATGTCATCACAATGACCCTATGCCCGTTCTCAGTCGTAACTCTGCAATCTTCCGGTCACACCCGCATAACAGACCGCCAAAAGCGGTCGCGCGCGGTGCCAGGTTGGTGCAAAGCGACGCACGCCGTCATAGGGGGCCGGTACCGTCGGTCTGAGCGCAGTCGGACGAACCGAACACATATGACTACCGTCGGTGTTCATCGGTGGACGAGCAGAGGGGCCGGGGAGATGGCGACACCCGCACCGCCACGCTGGGACCGCAAGATGCAGCAGCGGCTGGCGCGGGGCGAGGAAGCCGCACTCGGCGAGCTCTACGACCGATACGCCTCACTCGTGCACGGTCTCGCCCACCGGGTGATGGACGACGACGACGCGGCGGACCAGATCACCCGCGAGGTCTTCGGCTACATCTGGGAGAACCCGGACGCCTACGACCCCAAGCACGGCCCGCTGCGCTCCTGGATGGCCGAGCTCACCCAGCGCCACGCGGTGCACCGGCTGCGGCAGTACGAGAACCGGGACAGGTCCGACCCGGCCGAGGTCGAGGCCCGGGTGCGGAAGGCGAACACCGCGGCCCGCGCCGACTTCATCGTCACCTCGATGCCCGCCCCGCTGCGCGCGGCCCTCGAACTCGCCTACCGGGAACGGCTCGACTACCGCGCGGCCGCCGAGGGCCTCGGGGTGAGCGAGGACGAGGCGCGCCGACGGCTGAGGCTCGGTCTCCAGTTACTGTCGACGGCGATGGAACCGGCCGAGCAGCAACCCCGGGCGATCGAGCCGCGCGGACAGCGAGGCCACCGGTGAGCGGTTCCGCGTACGGCGGTGGCGGCGGTCACCCGGCCGACGGAGGCGACGAGCCCCGCGTGCCGTACCAGCGCGAGCAGCGCAGCGCCCCGGACGACGTGGCCTACGGGCCACTCGCGCGGCGCGACCCCGTACCCCTGCCATCGCGGCCGGCCGGGGAACCGCCGTCTTCGCAAGCGAAGGACGCGCCCGAGTTGCCGCACTACGACCACGCCACGCTGAAGTCGCTGCTCGGTGCCTGGGCGCTGTCGGCCTGTTCACGGGACGAGGCGCTGGCCGTCGAGGTGCACCTGACGGACTGCGCGACCTGCGCCGAGGAGGCGCTGCGGCTGCGCAACGCGGTCGGCCTGCTGCACCAGGAGGACTCGCTCGACCTCAATCCGCTGCTGCGCGCCCGTGTGCTGGAGGGCTGCCTCGGCCGCCGGCCGGCCCGGATTCCGGTGCCGGAGTGGGCCGGGCCGTACGACGCGGAAGCCGCCCGGCTGGACGCGCTGCTGCGCGATCTGGGCGACAGCTACTGGAAGGAGCCGGTGCGGATGCAGTGGTTCGACGGCGCTCCGGTTTCGCAGCAGTACACCGTCGGACAGGTCATCGCGCATCTCAGCGCGGTGGACAGCCTGGTGTCCAGGGCGCTGGGGCTGCCCGGGCATGGCAGGGAGCAGCCACGGTCCCGTACCGGCACGGCCGCGGCGGGCCGGGGCCGCCCGCGCCGTGGCCGTGGCGAGGCCGATCTGCCCGTCGACCCCTGGCAGCGCACCGCCGCGCACTGGGAGAGCCGCAAACGGCTGCCGGGCGCGACGCTTCGCTCCCTTTGGCGCGAGCAGACCCACAACCTGGTGCGCACCGTCTCCTTCGCGGGGCGCGGGGTGGGCGGGCTCTCGGTGGAGTACGGCTCCTTCTCGCTGCCCTTGCGGGACGCCTTCCTGGACCGCGCCTTCGAGTGCTGGATTCACGCCACGGACATCGCCGAGGCCGTGGACTATCCGTACGACCCTCCGGCGCCGCGTCATCTGCACCGCATGATCGACCTGGCCGCGCGGCTGCTGCCGACCGCGCTCGCCGACCGCCGCAGGGCCGGGCTCACCATGTCCTCGTCTCGTCTGGTGGCGGCGGGGTCGCCGGGCCGTTCGCTGCTGCTGGAGATCGAGGGCGACGGTGGCGGCGACTGGTATCTGTCGCTCGACTCGCCCGGTGCCGTGGCGTCGAAGGACGAGACGGTCGCGCATGTGGCGATGGACGGTGTGGAGTTCTGCCGACTCGCGGCGGGCCATGTGAAGCCGGAGGAGATCGCCGCCGGTCAGCTGGGCGACCGGGACGTCATCCGGGACGTGCTGTTCGCCGCCGCTTCCCTGTCCCGGCTCTGAGCGAGCGCGGCGCACGGGTCCCGTTCGGCACCTTTGACGCGAACGGACCGGACCACCCGCTTCGCCGCCATTGCCGCGAACGGACCTCGCCGCCCCTTCGCCGCCTTTCAGGCGAAGAGGGGTCTCAGGCGAAGACGACCGTCCGCCGCCCGTTGAGCAGCACCCGGTGCTCGCTGTGCCACTTCACGGCCCGCGCCAGCGCCTGGCACTCCACGTCGCGCCCTATGGCGACGAGCTGCTCCGGCGTGACCTCGTGCCCGACGCGCTCGACCTCCTGCTCGATGATCGGCCCCTCGTCGAGGTCGGCCGTCACATAGTGGGCGGTCGCGCCGATGAGCTTCACGCCACGGAGGTGTGCCTGGTGGTACGGCTTCGCGCCCTTGAAGCTCGGCAGGAAGGAGTGGTGGATGTTGATGATCCGGCCGGACAGCTTGGCGCACAGGTCGTCGGAGAGCACCTGCATGTAGCGGGCGAGCACGACGAGCTCGACGCCCTCCTTGTCCACGACCTCCAGCAGCTGTGCCTCGGCCTCCGCCTTGGTGTCCCTGGTGACCGGGATGTGGTGGAACGGAACGCCGTACGACCCGGCCAGCTCGCGGAATTCGGTGTGGTTGGAGACGACCGCGGCGATCTCGACCGGGAGTGCGCCGATGCTCGTGCGGAAGAGCAGGTCGTTCAGGCAGTGCCCGAACTTGCTGACCAGGAGCACGATCCGCATGCGCTCCTCGGACGGGTGAATCCGCCACTCCATCCGGTACGCGCTGCCCACCGCGGCGAAGCTGGCCCGCAGCCGGTCCGCGGTCACCTCGGACTCGGCGGAGAAGTGGACCCGCATGAAGAACAGGCCGGTGTCCTGGTCGCCGAACTGCTGGCTGTCGACGATGTTGCAACCGGTCATGAAGAGATAGCTGGAGACCGCGTGCACGATGCCCTGCTTGTCGGGGCACGACAGCGTGAGGACGTACTGCGACGGCTCGGCGGCGGGCTGCGGCTGCTGTTCGTTCACGGCGCCAGCCTCGCACACACCTGCCCCACCCGGCACGGATGTCCGGCAACCGGAACGCCACCCGGACCTGATCGCGGGCCCTCGCCGGGTCAGGCGGAGCGGTTGTAGATCGCCAGCACCTGGAGCGACCGCGGCGGCGCCTCCGGGTCGTCGCCGTCCGCGGCGGCCATCCGCAGGTGTGCCTCGCGGGCCGCCTGTATCGCCTCCGGCCAGGCGGGGTGGTCCAGATACGCGGTGGCGGGCGCGTCCGCGCCGACCTGGTGCAGGATCTTCAGCACACGCAGCACCGCGACGTCGACGAGCGCGGCCTCCTGCGAGTCGCGGAAGATCGTGCCGACGTACTTCTCCGCCGACCAGTTGTCGAGCCAGGTGTCCTCGACAAGGCGGTAGACGGCATCGGTGACGTCCCCGTATCCGTCGAGGCCCGCCTGCCAGACCTCGCGCTGGAACACCGGGTCACTGATCATGTGCAACGCCGAGCGCACATTGCTGCGCCAGCGCCACCACGGCATGTCGTTGAGCGGCATGCCCCCCATCGTGGAGGAGTGAGGGCCGCGACGGGAAGACTTCTCCGAACCTTGCACAACGCCCGATCGTACGCACTCGAACAACGGCACCCGTAATTCACCTGAAAGTGACCGTGTGTTCGGACCCGGTCACCCGTACGTTGAGGCCGAGGCGGAATCTTCCGCTTACATGACTGAACGGCGTACGCATCGGGCACGTCAAGCTGTCGTCCTGCTTCTGGCCGCGTCCGCGCTGCTCAGTGGCTGCGGTTCGCTCACGGGGGGCGCGGGGGGCTCCCCGGGGCCCGTGGTCGTCATGACCTGGGCGCCGACCGGCACCAATGCGACCAATATGCCCGGCATGCCGGCCATGGCGAAGGTCTTCGAGCAGTACGTCAACGACGAGGGCGGGCTGCGCGGCCGCAAGCTCAAGGTGCTCACCTGCAACGAACGCCACGACGCCGTCGCGGTCACCGACTGCGCCCAGCAGGCCGCCGACGCGCACGCGGTGGCGGTCGTCGGCTCGTACAGCGAGGAGGGCAGCAGCTTCATCTCGGCCCTGGAGGCGGACGACATCCCGTACATCGGGGGCTACGGAATCACCGAGGACGAGTACCAGAGCCCGATGTCGTACCCGATCAACGGCGGGCTGCCCGCGCTTCTGGCCGGGAGCGGGCTCCAGTTGGCGGGGCTGTGCAAGAAGGTGGCGCTGGTGCGGCCGGACTCGATCACGGGCGATCAGTTCCCGATCTTCCTCGATCAGGGGCTGAAGGCCGCGGGACGGCGGCCGACGACGGACCTGCTCGCGGCCGACGACGCGACCGACTACACGGCTGTCGCCGAGCAGGCGGTCGGCGACGACAAGCCCTCGACCTGTGTCTCCGCGGTGCTGGGCGACCACACCAGCACCTTCTTCGACTCGCTGCGCCGGGTAGGCGACGAAAAGCCCAAGGTGCGGCTGTCGTCGGTGCTCGGCAGCGTCCAGCAGTCGGTGATCGACTCCACCGGCGGCCCCGGCAGCCCGCTGGAGAACGCCTACATCACCGGCTGGTACCCGCCGGCCTCCGATCCCAAGTGGAATCGGATGAAGTCGGTCGTCAACAAGTACGCCTTCGGTGACGACCGGATCGACATCGCCGACCCCGGGGTGCAGACCACCTGGGTCGCGTACACCGTCTTCACCAAGGTCGTGGAGGCGATGAGCGACAAGACCACGCTGGACGCGGACGGCGTACGGCGGGCGATGGACCGCACCGCGCGACTGTCGACCGGCGGCCTCACCCCCGATCTCGGGTGGACCGACGCCGACATGCTCGGCATCCCCGAGCACCCCCGGATGGTGAACACGAAGGTGACCTACCAGGTGGTGCGTAACGGCCGGCTCGTCCAGGCCAGGCCGGGCTTCATCGACCTGACGTCGACGCTCAGGCCGAAGGCGTACACGGCCCTGCGGTAGCCGCGGGCGACACCGGCCGGACGCGCCGGGCCCGCGGAGGGCGTGGGGCGCGGCCCGCCGGTCGTACGGCCGCGCCCGCCGCGTTCGGGCGCGGCGCCGCTACAGCTGGCTGAACTGGCGCTGCGTGAGCCCGTACTTCTTGGCGATGCTGTTCCAGAGCTTGACCGCGTTCTTCTTCTGCGTGGTGGCGGTGCCGCTCTCCCGGTTGCCGGCCAGCGTCTCGGACGTGGTCCGGGCGTGGCCGCCCTTGCAGACCTTGTGGCCCTGCTGGGCCTGGTCCGCCCAGCCCGCGTAGTGGCTGTCGGCGGCGGAGGACGCCTGCCATGCCTTGGTGAGCGCGTCGGTGAGCGCGGCGTGGTTGGGCAGCTGGTCCACCGAGAGCTTGGACAGCTGGGTGATCAGGTCCTTGCGCTGTCCGGCGGCCGCGCGCAAGTCGCTCGCGGCGCCGGGGAGTTCCTTGCAGTTCTTGATCGACTCGACGGCGCTCACCACCGAACTGCGGCTGGCGTCACTGGTGCTGAGCAGCGAGTCGAGGGCCTGCGCCTGCTGCTCGGCCGCGTCGGTGTCGCTGCTGGGGGCGTCGGTGCTGCTCGCGGAGGCGCCGGGGGGCGCGGAGGTGCTGCTCCCCGCGACGGTGTCGTCCTTGTCGGACTTGCCACCGCCGCTGAGCAGGCCGCCGAGCACCAGACCGGCCACCACGCACCCGGCGACGACGATGCCGATCAGCACCTTGGGCGACATCCGGCGCCGGCCGCCGGAGCCGCCGTCACCGTCGTCGTAGGCGTACGCGGGCTCGTACCCGCCCGGCTGCTGCCCGCCCGGTTGCTGCCCGTACGGCGGTCGGCCCCCGGCCTGGCCCGCGGGGGCCTGTGCGGGCTGCCGGCCGTACTGCGGGCGGCCCTGCTGCTGGGAGGGCGGCTGGATGATGTGCGGGCGCACGGGAGCCGGGCTCGGCACGTCGTTGCGGAACAGGTGGTCGTAGTCGCTGTCGTGCTGCGGCCCGGCGGGCTGCTCCTCGTAGTCGGTGTACTCCTGGCCGTACGACGGCTGGGTGCCGTACGGCGCCTGTCCGCCGTAGCCGGCCTGGTCGTACGACGGCTGCTCGTAGCCCTGCCGCTGATAGCCCTGGTCCTCCTGGAAGGCCGGCAGCGGGAGCGCCCGGGTGGCCTCGGCGGCCGGCAGGTCGGACGCGTACTGGACCTGCGGGGTGTGCGGCGCCTGGGGCGGTACGGGCGGCAGCGGCGGGGCGGCCTGGCCCGCGGGCTGCTGGGGCGCGCCGCCGGGGTACGGCGGCAGCATCTGGGTGGCGTCGGCCGGTGCCGGGGCGCCGGGCGCGGGCACTCCGGCCGGGTAGGGCGGCAGCATCTGGGTGGCGTCGGCCGGTTCGGGCGCCGGGGCACCCCACGGACTGCCGCCGGCCGGCTGCACGTGTTCGCCGTACACCAACGGCTGCTGGTGCTGATCCGAGGGGAGTACGACGCCCCGGTACGCGTCGGGCGATTCCTCGCCGCGTCCGCTGCTGTGCATCGCCGCCCACTCCCGCCTCTGCCAACCCGTCGGAACCGTCGACCCACGCTACCGGGTCAATCGGAACGCCGACCACGCACCCGAACGAGTGAGCGCCACGACACACCGCCGCGGCACGGCACGTTTGGGCGCGAGGCCGGGCGCTGCCGGGTCTGCACTGCGCTTTGACGGCCGTGCGCGGGCACGGTGTCGGTCAGGTAACGATTCGCCGGGGCACGGCCGTTGGTGCCCTCCCTTCGCTGTTAGGCCGCCTCCCGTTCATCGAGCCGGGCGCCGAACTCCCTTACCGCGGGCTCGTCGGCGTAGGGCTCGAGGCGGCGCCGGAAGTCGTCCAGGTACTCCGCGCCGCGGTTGGAGCGCAGTCCGGACAGCAGGGTGACCGCCTGGGCGCCGGAGTGGCAGGCATGCTCCAACTCGCGCTGCTGCACCTGGGCGTCGGCGAGCAGCAGCAGGTCGATCGCGCGGCGCCGGGAGCGCGACTTGGGGTGCGCGGCCAGCGCCTCCTCGGCCCGGCGGGCGGCGGGCACCGCCTGGCCCAGGTCGCGGTGGCAGTGGGCGAGTTCGTCCGCGAGATAGGCGTGGTCGAAGTGCGCGATCCACGCCGGGTCCCGGTCCGGCTCGGACCTCTCCATCGCTTCGAGGGCGAGCCCCGCGACGGTGGCGAACGTACGGGCGTCGCCGAGCAGCGCGTGGCCGCGGGCCTCCGCCGCGTAGAACATCGCCTCGGCGGTGGCGGTGACATGCCCGCGGGCGCCTTCCTGGGCGGCGCGGGCGAGTTGGGCGATCTCGCGCGGGTTGCCGAGCGAGGCCGCGAGGTGACTCATGCTCGCGGCCAGGATGTAGCCGCCGTAGCCGCGGTCGCCGGCCGCCTGGGCCAGCCGCAGCGCCTGGATGTAGTACCGCTGGGCCAGGCCGGGTTGGCCGGTGTCCACCGCCATGTACCCGGCCAGCTCGGTCAGTCGGGCGACCGCGGAGAACAGCTCGCGGCCCACCGCCTCGCGGTAACTGCCCGCGAGCAGCCCGGAGACCACGCTGTTGAGGTAGTGCACCACGACCGGCCGGACATGCCCGCTGCCGAACCGGTGGTCGAGGTCGGTGAGCGCCTGCGTGGTCGCGTTGACCGCCTCGACGTCGGACATGCCCACCCTGGAGCCGCCGTTGCGCGCGACACCCTGGTCGGGGCGGGTGATCAGCCAGTCCCTGCTGGGCTCGACGAGCGCGGACGCGGCCACCGTGGAGCCGGTGAGGAAGTCACGGCGCCCCACGTCGCTGCGCCACAACTCGCAGACCTGCTCGATCGCACCGAGCACCGTGGGCGCGAAGTGCAGGCCGATGCCGGTGGCGAGGTTCTTGCCGTTCGCCATGCCGATCTCGTCGATGGAGACCGCGCGGCCGAGCTTGCGGCCGAGCGCCTCCGCCACAATGGCCGGGGCCCGGCCACGCGGTTGCTGCCCACGCAGCCAACGGGCCACGGAGGTCTTGTCGTAGCGCAGGTCGAGGCCATGCTCGGCCCCGCACAGGTTGACCCTGCGAGCGAGCCCGGCGTTGGAGCAGCCGGCCTCCTGGATCAGGGCCTGGAGCCTTTCGTTCGGCTGCCGCGCCACAAGTGGTCGTGCGGCCATCGGTCCCCCCTCGTCGTCTTCGACGTCGTTCTTCCCATTCATCGGCCGATAAACTCCGCAATGACGGCATTTCACCCGCACTGGGGGCGGCCTCCGCTTCCCGGTTGACCTACCCGGATACAAGGCCGGGTCCCCGTACGCGCCCCCGGCAGTGCACCCGTGCGCCCGCCGTGAACCGCGATCGGGGCCCTGGGGCTCCCGCCCGCAGGGCAGTTGGGCCGCGCACGGGGGCGGCGGCGTGCCTCCGCGCCAGCTCACCGGCCGTCAACTGCGCGGCGTGTCGGTCCGATTGGCGCATGAACGCCACCGGGACGCACGGCTCACCGGCCGGTCGGCGACCGGCCGGGGGCGCACCGCTCCGACCGTGCGCCTCACCCCGCTGTCCGGCCCCGGAGCCCGCCCGACCAGCGCGGACCGGTCCGCGCGGGCGGACGGCGCCCCGGCACCGGGCGCCGGGCGTGGCACGCGGGGACGCGTGCTTCGGTATCTCGTCCGACCGGGCGGAGCCCCGGTCCGGGCGGGGTGTGGGCAGGTGTGGACGGGCCGCACGACGACCGGCGGGCCGCGCGGGCGGACGACGGGTGGCCCCGCCCGGACCGGCGACCCGCGCCCGTGGCCGGCTCTTCTGACCGCTCACCGTGACCGGTCGCGCTCACCCTCAGTCCCGACCCGACTCTTCCGGCCGACCCCGGACCGGCCCCGGACCCGCCCTCTGGCCAGCCCTTCTACCTCAAGATCCGCTCAGATTTTCGGTCACTGTCAGTGGTCACGCTTAAGGTGGCGGTGCGCGATGAAAAAGTGTCCGCCGCGCCGACCTGCGGCGGACCACGGCTGGGCACGACCGGGGAGGTGCCGCACGATGGGGAAGTCGAAGGACTCAGCACGGGAGAGCGGGCGGGAGAGCGTCCGCGAGCGGTCCGGGCGGAAGCTGGAGCCGTACTTCGGCACGCCCGAGCCCGCCGGGCAGAGCGGACCCGTGCCCGCGGTGCGCGTGCGCCGACTGGTGAAGCGGTTCGGCGACCAGGTGGCCGTCGCGGGGATCGACCTGGAGCTGCCGTCGGGGCGTTTCATCGGCCTGGTCGGGCCCAATGGCGCCGGGAAGACCACCACCTTGTCCATGGTGACCGGGCTGCTGCGGCCGGACGACGGCGTGGTGCAGATCGTCGGCCACGACGTGTGGTCCGACCCGGTGGGCGTGAAGTCCCGGATCGGTGTGCTGCCGGAAGGGCTGCGGCTGTTCGAGCGCCTGTCCGGCCGCGAACTGCTCACCTTCACCGGCCGGTTGCGCGGTCTGCCGGCCGAGGAGGTCGACAAGCGCGCCACGCAGCTGCTCGACGTGCTCGATCTGGCCGCCTCCCAGCACAAGCTGGTCGTCGACTACTCCACCGGTATGCGCAAGAAGATCGGTCTGGCCGCCGCGCTGCTGCACAACCCGGAAGTCCTCTTCCTCGACGAGCCCTTCGAGGGCGTCGACCCGGTGTCCGCGCAGGTCATCCGCGGTGTGCTGGAGCACTACACGGGCTCGGGCGGCACCGTGGTGTTCTCCTCGCACGTGATGGAGCTGGTGGAGAGCCTGTGCGACTGGGTCGCGGTGATGGCCGCGGGCCGGATCGTCGCGCACGGCCCGCTCGCCGACGTACGGGGGAACGCGCCCACGCTGCAGGACGCCTTCCTGTCGCTGGTGGGAGCGGACCGAAACGCCGGACAGGATCTCGACTGGCTGGGCGGGGGCGCGCGATGACCACCGCGGGTCCCCTGACCGCGCCGCCGCCCGACCCCGTCCAGGGCCGGGCCGCGTCGGTGATCCCGACCTTCGTCCGGCTCAAGGTCGCCGTGATGCGCAACGGGCTGAGCCGGTCCACGGGCCGCGCGGTCAGCTGGTCGATCGGCGTCGCCTTCGCGATGCTGTACGCCCTCGGCCAGGGCGCGGGCATGATCGTGCTGCGCGGCAACGACTACGCGTCCGCCGCCGCCATCACCGTGGCCGTTGTGCTGGGCCTGGGCTGGGCGGTGATGCCGCTGTTCTTCTTCGGCGGCGACGACACCCTCGACCCGACCCGGCTCGCCATGCTGCCGCTGCGCCCGCGCCCGCTGGTCGTCGCGCTGCTGGTGTCCTCGCTGGTCGGTGTCGGCCCGCTGTTCACACTGCTGGTGTCGGCCGGCGCCGTGGTCGCGGTGGCGCACGGCGGCGCGGCGGCGGTCGTCGCGGTCTTCTCGGTCGCCCTTTTCCTGCTGACCTGTGTGACGCTGTCCCGGGCGGTGGCCGCCGCCAACACCCGGCTGCTCACCAGCCGCAAAGGCCGCGATCTCGCGCTGCTCAGCGGCCTGTTCGTGGCGGTCGGCGCCCAACTGGTCAACCTGGGGCTCAGTTCCCTGACCTCCGACCGTGGCCTGCACCGGGTCACCTCGGTCTCCTCGGTGCTGCGCTGGATACCGCCGGCGCCCGCCGTGGACGCCGTCTGGTCCACCTCGCGCGGCGCGTACGGCCTGGCCGCCGCGCAACTGGCGCTCAGCGTCGCCGTGCTGGCCCTGATCCTGCGCTGGTGGTACCACAGCCTCTTCCGGCTGATGCTGTCGCCGGACTCGTCCACGATCCAGACGGCGCCCGACCGCGTGGAGCGCAAGGGCGGGACGGGCCGGCCGCTTGCGGCCCGAATACTGCCCAAGTGGCTGGTCGCCGGGCGGACGGCCACGGTGATGGAGCGCCAGTTCCGTTACGTGGGCCGCGACCCCAGGCTGCGGGCGTCCTGGGCGACCGGGCTCGCGGTGGGCCTGCTGCTGCCGCTGGTCGCGGTGGTCCAGCACGGCTCGGTCTACCAGTGCCTGTGGGCGGCGGGCCTGCTCGGCATGCAGATGTACAACCAGTTCGGCATGGACAACTCGGCGTTCTGGACCATCAGCGCGACCATCGCCACCCGGCGGGACGCGGAGCTGGAGCTGCGCGGCCGGGCGCTGACGCTGGCCACGGTCGCGGTGCCGTACGTCGCCGTCGTCACCACGGCCACCGCGCTGCTGCTGGGCCGTACCTCCGCCCTGGCCGAGACGCTGGGCCTGGCCCTCGCGTTCCTCGGCGCGCTGATCGGCACCGGCGGCTACGCGAGCGTCCGTTTCCCGTACGCGGTGCAGGGCGACAGCCCGTTCGGGAACGCGGCGCCCGGGAACAGCGGTCTGGTGATGTTCAACGTCTTCGGCGGCACGCTGGCCGGCACCGCGCTGTGCCTGCCGGTGCTGGGGCTGACCGTCGCCCTGCACCTCACCGGCCATCACGCGCTGCTGTGGATCGTGCTGCCGATCGGCGTGGTCTACGGCTTCACGCTCGCGGCGGCGGGACTGCGGTTCACCGCTCCCCGGCTGCTCGCCCGCCTTCCGGAGATACTCACCGCCGTCGCCAAGGGGTGAGCCCGGGTTCGGTGCACCACGCCAGCAGGGCGAGTACGGGCAGTGCGGCCCCGAAGCCGACCACCGCGGTCCAGCCGCCCGCGTGGTAGGCGTACGAGCCCGCCTGGGAGCCGATCGCGCCGCCGATGAAGAAGGTGCCCATGAAGGCGCTGTTCAGCCGGGCCCTGGCCCGGCCGTCGAGCTGGTAGACCACCTGCTGGCCGAGGACGAGGGTGATCTGCGTGGCCATGTCCAGCACGATGGCCGCCGCGCCGAGCGCCACGACGCTGTGCCTGCCCACACCGGCGATCCCGAAGGCCAGCGCGGCGGCGACGAAGGCGACGGCGGTCATCGGCCGGACCAGGCCGCGGTCCG
Source organism: Streptomyces sp. NBC_00223 (assembly GCF_036199905.1). Lineage (NCBI taxonomy): Bacteria > Bacillati > Actinomycetota > Actinomycetes > Kitasatosporales > Streptomycetaceae > Streptomyces > Streptomyces sp. NBC_00223. Next base: position 3,106,283 of record NZ_CP108109.1, read on the forward strand.
CCCAGCGCCCGGCGAACGGCGCCACCAGCGCTCCCCCGGCCCCCGCGAGCGCGAAGAGCCCCACCTGCCACTGGGCGTAGTGGAAGGGAGGGCCCGTAAGGATGAAGGAGATCGTCGTCCAGAAGACAGAGAACGCGCCGAACATCGCCGCCTGGTACAGCGCCCTGCGGCGCAGCGGCGGATGGATCTTGAGCATGCGCGCGGTCGACCGCAGCAGCTCACCGTACGACAGCCCGGCGGCCTTCCCGCCGGGCTCGCGCCGCGGCAGCGCCGAGCGCAGCACCAGGGTCAGCACGGTCATCAGCCCGGCGGAGGCGAGGTAGACGACCCGCCAGCTGGTCGCGCCCGCGACCAGGCTGCCGAAGGTGCGGGACAGCAGGATGCCGGTGAGCAGACCGCTCATCACCTGTCCGACCACCCGGCCGCGGCTCTCGTCCGGCGCGAGGTCAGCGGCGAACGGCACCAGGATCTGGGTGACGACCACCGTCGTACCGACGACGAGCGAGGCGATCAGCAGGACCGGGAAGTCCGGGGCGACACCCGAGATGACGAGGGCGCCGATCGTCAGGGAGAGCAGCACGGTGGCGAGCCGGCGCTTCTCGGTCACGTCGCCCAGCGGGACTATCAGGAACAGCCCGAGGGCGTAGCCGAGTTGGGTGGCAGTGACCAGGCTGCCCGCGACGACCGAGGTGATGGTGAAGGAGTGGCGCAGCTCGCTGAGCAGGGGCTGGGCGTAGTAGAGGTTGGCGACCGTCAGGCCGCAGGATATGGCCAGCAGCACGATGAGGCGGCGCGGCGGACCCGCGTCGGGCAGCCGGGCGGCCCCGGCGCCGGACCCGGTGGCCGCCCCGGCGCCGGACCCGGTGGCGGATGTCGTACCGGGGACCTCGCCCGGGGTGTCCCACGAGTCGGCGAGGTCGGCGGGCTGGGGCATCGGTACCTCGCTGGGATCGACTGATGAACCGGTTAAACCGGTTCGCACAAGGTACCAGTTAAACCGGTTCCGCCAGTAGGGTGGACGTATGAACGACAGCGCCGCTCCCGGCCGATTCCGCCAGGGCTCGGGACGGCTGTGCCTGGACTTCCTGCGTACGGTGCGGCATCGCGGCACCCCCGAGGTCACGGAACGGCTGACCGATCCGGAGGCGCTCGCGGCCTGGGTACGTCAGTGCGGCCCCTGCTACGACGCGCTCACGACGGCGGGGCCCGCAGCCGGTGGGCCCGCTGGGAGGCCGGGGGCGGAAAGGCTGCCCGGCGCCGAGCAGTTGCGGGACGCGCGGGCACTGCGGGAGGCGGTGTACGTGTCGGTGCTGGCCGCGCTCGGCCCCGAAGGCCCCTGCGCGGTCGGCGCCGAGGCCCGCCGCAGGCTCAACGACGCGGCCGCGGCGGCCGTACCCACCCCGCGACTCACACCGTCCGGTGAACTCGTATGGCAGTCAGCCGATCCGATCACCGCCACGCTCGCGCTCATCGCCCGTGACGCCCTCGACCTCGTCACCTCTCCCGCTCTGCTCGCGCGGGTCCACCACTGCGCCTCCCCCACCTGCGGGGCGCTCTTCCTCGACCAGTCCCGCCCGGGAACCCGCCGCTGGTGCTCCATGGACACATGCGGCAACCGCGCCAAGAAGGCGGGGCTGCGGGCGCGCGGATGAGCCGGCGGGGGCTCAGGAATTCCAGCGGAAGGTCGTCATCAGGGCGTCGAAGAGTTCCGTCAGCGCGCGGGCGAACTCACCGTCCGGATCTCCGTCCCCGGCGGTCGAGAAGCTGACGGCCAGCCAGCGGCCGACGTCCCCCGGCACGGGCAGTACGTAGTCGACGTGCCGCGCGTACGTATCGGGGTCGGCGCCGCCCGCGCCGGGCGGTTCCACGTACTCCCACCGCACGGCCAGCGTCTCCGCGATCCCGCGCACTTCGCCGGGCTCGCCCCTGCGGCGGTCGGCGGCGAGCTGCGCGAGTACGGCCTCGGGCGTCGGATCGGCGCCCTCGGGGCGGTTGATCTCCGTGACGAGGAAGGAAGCGGCCATCAGCGTCGGCGGACGGGTCCGCACGGGTACGTACAGATCGAGGCCGCCGGCCTTACGCGCCTCGGCGGCGAGGCGTTCGACCTTGCGCCGTACGTGCAGGCGGTAGGCCACGGCCTGGTCCCGGGGGACGTCGGAGGGGATCGCCTCGATCCCCCGGAACACCTTCTCGTCCAGGGCTTCCCCGGTGCCGTGCCGGAGCGGGATCCGCACCCATCCCGGCGGGAGCAGGACGGTGTACCCGGTCGGCGGCGCGCCCGCCCTCACGGCGTCGCCTTCCCCACCCGCCGCAGCCGCCACCGCGCGAAGGTGGCGACGAGGGGGGCGACGAGGGGAATGGGGACGACGGTCACCACTCCCGTGGAGAGGACGGCCATCGCGCCCAGAATGCCTCCGACCCAGACGGGGAAGAGAACCCCCGAGTCCCACCCGGAGCGGTGGCGCACGCAATTCAGGCCACGCCAGGTGAGACCCTGGCCGACTGCTGAGAGACAGAACATCGCGCTGGCGAACACCGCTCTATCGGGGTCCAACAGCCGTGCCGTGAGGGCGATTACGCAGAGGCCAAGCATGGGGACGGATGCGCCCCAACGAATGAGTTTCTCGCCGCGCGCGAGCAAAGGGTCATCGGTCAGATCACGGGAAGACACGGAACTCCGTCCCAGGAACCTTCACCACGTCGAACCGACCTCCTTCGTATAGCGGGCCTTGAAGTGCCCGTAGGAGCCGTAGCTCCACTTGCCGGGGAACACATCACTGCCTCCGGCGCCCTTGTCCCAAGCGTCCACGCCCGACGCCGCGGCCCACGCCCCCTGGAAGACGGCCTTGTGCCGCTCCGCCCCCTCGCTCGCGCGCGACACCGCCGTGCTGCCCGGGTACGAAGTCCGCATGCGCCGGACGTCCTTGAAGAGGTTCACCGTTTCCTGGTCGCCGCCCACCGCCGCCGCCTCCCAGCGGGACGCTTCCGGCGTGGGCATCGCGGCCTCCTCGGCCGCCGCCTCGTGGCCCGCGCGGAGGTTCGCCGCGCGGGCGATGTTCCGCTCGTGGCGGGCCCTGGCCCGCGCCGCCCGCGAGGAGCCGCGGCGGTTGACGACGGCCGACGCCCGGTCGCGTACCGGCCGCGTCGCCCGGGCCGCGTCCGCGGTCGCCCGCTCACGCGCGGCCGCCCCGGCCGCGAGCCGCGTGGCGTCGCGTACGTCCCGCAGTCCGCGCAGCGCGAACGTGCCGACGCCCATCGCCAGGAGCCCGAAGACGTCCAGGGCGACGTCCGCCCAGGAGCCGGTGCCCGCGACGGCGAGCAACACGTGTCCCGTGAGCGCGCCGAACGCGAGCCAGACGGCCAGCCCGGCGACCCAGCCCGCCGGGGTCATGAGGATCGCGGCGACGGCGATGCAGGTCGCCGCCCAGCTCATCACGTCCACGACGAGGGAGATCAGGGCCTTGCAGCCGTCCACGGCGTTCTTCCGCCGCTCCCACCAGCTGTCCTTGATCGTGTCGTCGATCTCGTCGCGGATCCGGGCGGCGTAGTGCGCGGCGCGTTCGTCGCGCTGGGCCTCGACCCTGGCCAGGGACGCCCGGTGCCGTACGGTCAACTCGTCGTCCCCGCCCGACCAATCCCCGCCCGACCAATCCCCGCCGGGCCAGTCCCCACCGGGCCGGACCTCACCCGGCCGGTCCCCGCCCGGCCGACCCTCTCCCGCCCGCTCCTCGCGCGCCCTGCGCAGCACACGAGCGGCGTCCGCCTGGAGGCTTTCCAGCTCGAACGCCCACCCGGTGAGGTGGCCGTGCACCCGTTCGTACCGCTCGGCGGTCTCCCGCAGCCGCGTCTCCAGCCCGCGCGCGCCCTCGCCGAGCGCGTCGGCGTAACGGCCCTTGAGGCCCTGGCCCTCGCCGATGGCCCGGAGGTCCCTCGCCTCGCTCCTGAGTACGGCCGCGAGGTGCTTCATGCGGTCGACCTCGGCGAGGATCGCGTCGGGGTCGCCGGGTACGGGGTCGGTGGCGGCGAGCGGGTGCCAGTCGCGGGGGCGCCGCCGCTCGGCCGCTCCGGCGTACGCCCCGCTCAACCGCGCGTCACCAACTGCCGCTCGGTCTCCCGGAAGGTCTCCCGGGCCGACGTCACCAGGCCGCCGACCGACTCGATGCCCGACAGCAGCTTCTTGCGGTACCAGGCCCAGTTGTCGACGAACGCGGCCATCGCGCCCGCCACGTCGGCCGATCCCCACACGTGCCGCAGGTCGTCGCGGTGGGCCGAGATCCCGGTGAACTCGGCCCGCAGCGCGCTCAGCCGCCGCTCGCATTCCGCGAGCACCTGGTCCGTCACCTTGAGGTCCGTCATCCGCGCGCCCCCGCCCGCCGTGGTCCGTTGTCGCTGTGCACGACCTGACAACGGACCGGGTGCACACCGCGGTTACGGGTACAGCGGCATATGCCAACCGATCGGGTAGTCCTCGGCCGCCTCAGGTTTCAGCAGCCGCGCACGGACCCAGGTTGACGGCCTCAGGTTTCAGCAGCCGGGCACGGACCCAGGTTGACGGCCTCAGGATTCAGCCGACGGTCCCGGACCCGAGTTGGCAGCCGCTGGTCTCAGTTGGCGACGCTCCCCCGCCACGCGGGCAGCAGCTCGTCCAGCAGCGCTTCGACCCTCGGCGGCAGGCCGCGCGCCGGGCCGTTCACGGCGTCGCCGCGGGCGATCAGGGACCGCGCCGCCGCTTCGAGCCGCGCGGGGTCGCCCGTGGCGTGCGCGGCCCGCAGGAGTTCGAGCCAGAGCCGTTCGTCCTGGGGCGACACGATCAGGCCCGTCTCCACCGCGGCGACGGCCGCCTTCGGCTTCGCCGCGTCCAGGTGCAGTCCGGACAGCGCCAGGGCGATCTCCGCCACCAGCACCGGGTGCTGTGCGTCCACGATCTCGTGGCTGAGCCAGCCGTAACGGCCGGGCGCCCGGTCCTCGAACAGCCGCCCGCGGGCCAGCGACAGCGCGTCGCTGAGCAGCCGCCGCCGCGCTACGGGGTCCGACGCGGCCCGTCCCTCCGTCGCCTCGTGGTGCAGCGTCTGGAGGACGTCCCAGTCGGAGACGACCGACGTGGCCAGCACGATCCGCCCGGTGTCGTCGAAGGACAGCCGCGCGGCGCCGCCCGGGTCGGTGCCGAGCCAGTCGCGGAGCCGTTCGACCAGCGCGTCGCGGACCTCCTCGGTCACGCCTCGCGGCCACAGCGCGGACGCCAGCACCCGCGGGTGCACGCCTTCGCGGTGCAGAAGCAGCAGGGCCAGGGCCTCGTGCAGCAGTTGGCTGCGCTCGGCCGCGGGCGCCTCGACGCCGACGACCTCGAACGGGCCGAGCAGCCGCGCGTACACCCCGGGTCGGCCCTGGTCGGTGAGGTCGACCAGGAAGGGCGGCGTGTCCGCGCCGGGGCCGTCCTCGCCGCCTGCCTCCGCGAACAGCCGCAGGACGGACCGGTACTGGGCCTCGGGCAGCAACTGTGCCTCCAGGTCGAGGCCGAGCAGCGGCGCGAGCAGCCGTCCCGCCGGGGTGACCTCCAGCTCCCAGGCGGAGCCCGGCAGATCGGCGCGGTCGGAGCCCACGAGGTAGCCGATGCCGAGCCGGCCCGCGTCCGCGGCGAGTTCGGCGAGGCGTTCGGCCTCCGCCTCGGTGGGTTCCGCGGCGAGCAGGACCAGGTGCGGGGCCCACTGGGTGTGCTGGGCGCGCCCGGTACGGCCGGTGAGGACGCTGTCCTGTCCGGCCGTCCGCAGGGCCCCGGCGCGCTGCGCGGTCTCCGCCGCCATGATCTCGATGACCGTGGGCACATCGGCCAGGTGCCGTACCCGGGCGGGCGCGAGGGCGGTGAGGTCCTCGGCGAAGCCGACCAGGGTGACGGTCATACGGTCCGACCATCCGTTGGTCGCCAGTTCGGCGGCGACGGAGGCGAGTACGGCCTCACGGTCGGCGCGGGCCCCGGCGAGCGAGACGATGCCGGGCACCGCTTCGAGGTTGAGCAGCAGCCGGGCGCCGTCGAGCGTGCCGAGCGCGACCAGACCCGGGTACGGGGCCGCCGCCGCCACGTCGTCGTCCTCACCGAGGTCGGTGCGGTCCAGCCGCCAGAACGTCTGGTCCTGGCCGAGCTGCCAGGGCGCGGGCGGCTGGCCCTCCGGCCAGGCGAGCTGGAGATGCAGCGCGTCACCGGTGAGCCAGGCGGCGTAGACGGTCGGGAGCTTGCGGCCCTCGCCGTCCAGCCGGGCGGACAGCGAGCGCAGCGCGCGGTCGAGGAACGCGACGGTCTCCGGCTCCGCGCCCACCCGCAGCGCGTCGGCGACATCGGCCTGCGGGCCGTTGGGGGTGCGCGGGGTGCGCAGGCCGCCCGCGGTGACGGACTGCCACAGGGCCGTACGGCGTCGGCGGCCGAGCGCGGCGAGCAGGCCGGCGGCCAGCAGCGGGGCTCCGATCAGCGCCTCCGACAGCCCGAAACCGAGCCCGGCGGAGGGCGCGGAGAAGACGGCGGCGCCGGAGGGGCCCTGGGACTCGTGGGCGGCGGGCGGCTGTTCGACCGGACTCGTGGTGGTCCGATGAGCACTGTCCCCTCCTCCCGAGCCGCCCGCTCCGCCACCCTGCTCGGTGGTCACCGCGCTCTGCGACGCCGCGTGCGCGCCCTCCGCCACGGTGTCCTTGGCGCCGCCGTGCTCCGCGTACCGCTGCACGTCGGGCGCGGTGTGCGGGGCCGCGACCGGCATCTCGACCAGGTCGCCGCCGTGGGCGTCGGCGGGCATCTCCATCACCCAGCCGGGCCGGATGAGACTGGCCTGCGACAGCCGCGAGCCGTCGGGCTGCACCCGGTCCTTGTTGAGCTGGTAGATCTCCTTGTAGCGGCGGCCGTCGCCGAGGTGCCGTTGCGCTATCTCCCACAGCGAGTCGTGGTGCCGGCCCTCGGGCGGCTGGATCCGGTAGAACTTCGTGTCCTGGTGGGCGACGGGTCCGAGCGGCTGCGCGGCCGCGGCGCCGTGCTCCCCGCCCTGCTGCTGCGGTACGGCCACGCTAGCCGCCCGCGCCTGGTACTGCTGACCGGGCGTCTGCTGGGCGGTCACGGCCACGCCGGGACGCGCCTGGCTCTCCACCTGCTGGTGCTGTCCGAGTTGGGCGAGCCCCGGCACCAGGCCCGCGGTGCTCACGCCGACCAGCAGCAGCGCGGCGACCAGCTGACGGGCCAGCAGCTGGCTGGGGCCCGAACCCGGCACCCGGCTCGGCATTCCGACGCCGGACACCGCCGCCTTGGCCTCCACCAGCACGCACGCCGTGAACTGCGCCCACGCCAGCCAGACCACGACGGCCAGCGTGTTGACGAACGTCTCACTGGTGATCGGCTGCCGCAGCAGCTCGGAGTCGAGGTGGTGCGGGAACGGCGACCCGATGAAGTACAGCAGCGCGGCCGGTACGGCCACCACCAGCACGGCCAGCGCCAGAAACGCGCCGAGCGCACGGACGAAATCGCCGAACGTACGCCGCCTGCGCGGCGGACGGGCTGCCGCTCGACCTTGCTGCGCGGGGTGACGTCCCGTGGCGCTCGTACGTGCCATGGCTGCTTCCTCTGCCTTCGGTGGTCTGCTGTGGCCTTCGGTGCGTGGCCTTTGGTGCTGTGGCCTTCGGTGCGGTGGAAGTGGGCGGTCTTCGGGGCCGGGGTCAGTTGCCGCTGATGGACGAGGCGGAGGCGGTGCCCTTCGCCAGCAGGTCCCCGTCGAAGAAGAAGCCGGTCATCATCGGCTGGTAGGTGAGCTGGACAGTGACATTGACCTGCTCGGCCGTCGAGTCGTGGCACTCCGAGGCTTCCACGTCCGCCTGGTCGAGGCCGGTCGTGGCGAGGAAGTGCCGGATGTCGTCGGTGCAGTTCTCGTAGTTGATGGGCGCGGTCCTGGTGGCTTCGGTCGCGTTGCGCAGGGCTTCGACGTCGATGTCCTGGGCGGCGTAACGGGCGGCCTGTTCGGCCAGGTCGGCGGCGCGCTCGCGCTTGGAGATCGCCATACCGCCGTCCACGACGAAGGCGGCGAGCGCCATGAAGAGCAGCGCGAAGATCACGATGCCGATGGCGCCTGAGCCCCGGTCGAGGCGCGCCTCCCCACGAGCGCCGTGCGGCCGCGCCGGAGCCGGGCGCGGCGCGAGGCGGGTCATCCGGTCAGCCTCCGATACGGGTCCAGGGGGGAGGAGAACTCGCCCTTCATCGTGCTCTGGATACCGAGCCCGACCGCTTTGAGCCCCCGTACCCGGCAGGTGATCTGGACGGCGAAGATCCCTTGCTCCGGTGTCCAGCTGGTGCCCTCGGTGGTCATCCGAATCGTGTGGTCGAGGCAGATGCCGTGGAGATCCTGCCTCGCCGTGCTCATCGCCTGCCGCTGCGCGTCGGCCAGACTGCCCCGCAGCGAGCCGGCCCGCGCCGCGTCGCGGGCGGCGGCGTCGAGCGAGCCGCGGGCGTCCACCATCTGCCCGAAGGCGACCAGGACGAGGATGAAGAGGATCATCACGGGGGCGAGGATCACCACCTCGATCGTGGAGATGCCCTGGTCACGGGAGTTGACGCCGAACCGGAAGCCGCTGCCCGTGCCGGTACGGGCGCCGGAGCCGGAGCCGGAGCCGTGACGAGTACCGGTGCCCGTGTCCGTGTCCGTGTCCGCCGCGCTCATACGTCTCAGGCGCGCGACCGCCGTTGCGATGATCATCGCGGGCTCACTCCCCGTCCGGTACGAAGCGCTCGACCGGCCCCCGCGACACTTCGTCCACCGTGAGGTCGAACCCGGGGATGATCGACGGCACACCGCCGGTGACCCGTACGCTCACCGTGTTCCCGGTGCGCCGCGGCTGGACGACCGGGTCGGTGAGCAGATTGCCGCCGAGCTGCGCGATGTAGCCGTTGGCCTTGATCGTCGCCTTCGCCGCCCAGTCGTCGCTCTGCTCCGCCTGCTCCCGGGCCTCACGCGCCCCGGCGCGCGCGGCGGCCTGGGCGACATGGTCCGCGAAGTAGTACATCGCGAACTGGACCGTGGCGAAGATGACCCCGAAGAACAGCGGCGTGAGAAAGACGAACTCGATCGCGGTCATCCCGCGGTCGTCCGTCGCACGACGGCCCACGCCGCTGTCGCCGTGGGCCGCGTCCAGCCGGCGGCGCAGGGCGCGGCGCAGCGCGTGGTCTGTCCTCATCCCCGTGGGTTCCGGTCTCCTCAGCAGTCGGTGGTCTTCGAGGCGTTCTGGATGCAGTTCTTGACGGTGTCCGTCTTGCTGTCGAGCGCGTTGCTGATGACGACACCGATCCCGGCGACGAGCGCGGCCACGATCGCCGAGATGATGACCCACTCGACCGCGGAGGCGCCCCTGCTGCGGGCCTCACCCCTGGTCCACTCGACGCGGTCCCTGACGAACGAGGCGACACGGTCGGTCGCCCTGCGGAAGACATTCGGACGGTTCATGGTCCAAGTCCTTTCGAGACTGGATGACGAGACGAGTGGCTGGTCAGGCTGGTCAGGCTTGGAACACCCGCATCGCCGCGGGAAAGAGCAGGAAGACAAGGAATCCCGCGCACAGCAGTAGCTGCGCCACGAGCATGGACTGGGAGTTCTCCCCCGCCGCTCCCTCGATCTCGGAGAGTTCGCGGTGGCGCATGGTCTCGGCGCGGGAGGCGAGCGATTCACGGATCTTGGCGCCGTCGTCGGCGACGAGGCCGAGGGTCACCGACAGGTCCTGGAGCTCCTCGATGCCCAGCTCGGCCCCCAGACGGCCGAGCGCGACCCACTGGCTGGTGCCGGTGATCCGGGCGTCGGACAGGCAGTTGCGGATACGGACCAGGGCCCAGCCGTCGCTGACGTCGGCCGCGGCCATCAGCGCCTCGGGCAGCCCGCGGCCTCCGGCCAGATTCATCGAGACCAGGTCCAGGTACGCGCCGATGACGCGCCGGAGATCCTTGCGTTTGGCGGCCGCGTCCCGCCGTACTTCGAGGTCGGGCAGGAAGAAGAACAGCCCGGCGAAGGCCAGCGCGAGCCAGACCGGGATGATCGGGCTCGATCCCATGCCGAGCTGCCAGATCACCGCGAAGATGAACGGGCCGAAGACCAGTCCGGTCGCCGACAGCATGATCTTGGTGGCGAGGAAGCCTTCCCAACTCCGTTCCAGAACCGCCAGGTCGGCGCGGAGCGAGCGCAGTTCCCAGCCCTGTTCGAGATAGAAGGCCGCGATGCGCCGGCCGAGGCGGCCGCGCAGGTCGGTGGCCCGGGGCGCGGGGCCGCTCATGGGTCCGGCGGCGCGCATGGCGTCGATCTGGGCGATGGTCGCGGCGGCGCTGCGCTTGCTGGGCATGAGCGCCCGGATCAGGGCGAAGACGCCGAGTCCGACGATCGCGCCGAGCACGCAGGTCAGCAGTATGGTGCTCATCGCAGCCTCGCCTCCTGGGTGGGTACGGGGCCTTGCCCGGTACCCGGACCGTGGCCGCCCGGACCTTGGCTGCCCGGCGCGTGGCCGACCTGCGCATGACCGGTCGGGACGTGACCGGTCGGGACGTGACCGGTCGGGACGAACTGCCCGGGCACGCCGTGGCGTTCGGCCGCGCGGCCGGGCGCGTGCACCAGGAAGCGGTCCGGCGTCTCCACCTTGGACAGATTGCGCAGCCACCAGAACCCGGCGCCGAACAGCAGGACCACGATGGTCAGGACGAGCTGGCCGACCAGCGTGCCGTAGGGCTTGACGAAGCTCCGGTTGAAGATCGCGAGCGCGAGGACCACCACCACGGACACCAGCACCACGATCTGGACGCTGCGCCGGGTGCTCGCCCGCTGGGCCATCACCCGCTGCCGCATGTCCACTTCCTCGCGGGCCGACTTGGCGAGCGCGCCGAGCACTTCGCGCAGCCCCGGTCCGCGCAGCCGGGCGTTGAGGATGAGGGCGGCGATGATGATGTCGGCGGACGCGTCGTCGATCTCGTCGGCGAGGTGCTGGAGCGCCTCCGGCAGCGGGGTACGGGACCGCAGTCGGTCGACGAGCGATTCCAGGTGGGTGCGCAGCGCCGGGGCGGCCGCCCGGGCGGAGGCCGGTATGGCCTGCTCAAGGCCGACGGCCCCGGCGATGGTGTCGCGCAGCGACTCGGTCCAGCCGGCGAGCGCCTCGACCCGCTTCATCGCGGCGCGTTCCTCCGCGGCGCCGCCGAAGAGCCGGTCCCAGGTGAAGACGAGGACGGCGGTGGCGAGGCCGAGGACCACCCAGCGGGTGAGGCCGAGGACGGCCAGGCCGATCACGATGGCCAGCGAGCCGCGCTGGGACAGGAACCGGATGAGCTCCGACGCCCGGTCGGCGGAGGACTGGCCGGCCTGGTCCGGCCGGGGCGCCCAGCCGCGCATCGCGACGACGAACAGCGCGACACCGCCGCCGACCGCCGCTCCGGCGAGCAAGCCGCAGAGCACGGACAGGGAGAAGATCCCGGTCATTACCGCCACACCCCCGTGGGCTGGTAGCCGTGGGCGAGGAGTTCTTCGAGGCAGGAGATGGGGGCGTGCGGCATGGCCACGCCTTCCCGGCCCTCGGCGAAGACCTCGCTGGAAAGGACGCGGCCGTCCACGCCGTTGACCTCGCGGATGGAGGTGACCATACGGCGCAGGACGCCACCGCGCTGGAAGTCGTTGCGCCGCTGGACGAAGACGACGAAGTCGATGGCACCGGCCACCAGCATCTGGGACGCCTCGACGGGCAGCCGTTCCTGCGCCTGAAGGGCGTAGGTGGAGATGCGGTTGAAGACCTCGGCGGAGCTGTTGGCGTGGATGGTCGACAGTGAGCCGTCGTTACCCTGGGACATCGCGTTGAGCATGGTGACGATCTCGTCGCCGAGCACCTCGCCGACGATGACCCGGGAGGGGTTCATACGCAGCGAGCGGCGGACGAGTGCGGCCATCGAGATGGCGCCCAGGCCCTCGGAGTTGGGCAGCCGCTCCTCGAACGCCACCACGTTGGGGTGCAGTTCGGGGAACTGGTCGAGGCCGAGCTCCAGGGCGCGTTCGACGGTGATGAGACGTTCGTGGGGCGGGATGACGTTGGCCAGCGCCCGCAGCAAGGTGGTCTTGCCGGCGTTGGTGGCGCCGGCGATCATCACGTTCTTCCTGGCCAGGACCGTGGCCGACAGGAAGGAGGCCAGTTCGGGGCTGAGCGTGCAGTTGCCGACGAGGTCGGCGAGGAAGACCTTGCCGAGGCGGGCGCGCCGGATGGACAGCGCGGGCCGGCGGGTCACGTCCATGACGGCGGAGAGCCGGGAGCCGTCGGGGAGCCGCAGGTCGAGCTGCGGGTTGGCGGTGTCGAAGGGGCGCGAGGACAGACCGGAGTAGGCGCCGAGCACCTGGATCAGCTCGATGAGCTCCTCGTCGGACTCGGCGACCGGGTCGACCTGGAGTTCACGGCCGTCGGAGTAGCCGACGAAGACCTGGTCGCAGCCGTTGATGTCGATGTTCTCGACATCGGGGTCGTCGAGCAGCGGCTGGAGGCGGCCGACGCCGAAGAGCGCGGCGTGCACCGCGGACGCGTACGCCTCCTCCGACCGCGCGTCGGGCGGGGTGCGGCCGGCGGTGATCTCGGCGCGGGCGTAGTCCTCCAGGATCTGCGCGATGATCGCCCGCGCGAAGTGCCGTTCGTCCTCGGGGGACATGGCCAGGGTGCCGGTGGCCTGGTCGATCCGGCGCTGTTCGGCGATGCGGTCGCCCGCCTCCTGCCGGAAGCGCTTGACGAGCTGGTGGTCGACGACCTCGCTCATCGCAGGACCCCGTACCGCTGCGGTACGTCGGCGGTGATCTGACGGGCGGAACGGATCAGCAGCGACTTGTCCAGCCGGCCGCGGCGGCGGCCGCTGAGCATCTCGGCGCCGGCCGGGTCGTGGGCGAGGGTGCCGACCACCCGGGCGGAGATCTGCGAGGCGACCAGCATTTCGTTGACCTGCGAGGTGATCCGGGCGCTGTGGCCGGGGTCGGCGATGAGCAGAATGCCGATCGGCGGGTGGCCGAGCGCGGCGGCGCCGCGCTGCGATCCGTGCAGCTTGGCGGACAGGGCGCCGGCCCTGTCCCTGACGCGGGCGAGGTGTTCGGGCTCGGTACGGGAGACCAGCAGCACGAGGGCGGCGTGCGGGAAGAGTTCGAGCGTGGCCGAGTCGGGCCCGATGCGGCCGCAGTCGGCGACCACGTCGGCCGCGCCGTTGGGCGACTCGGCGAGCGTGGCGAACGCCTGACCGAGCATCGGCCACAGCCCGGCGAGTCCGGCGGCCTGCTCGGCGCCGCCGAGGCCGACCAGGACATCGAGGCCGCCGGCCAACGGCTGCGAGTGGTCCCACAGTTGCTCGGCCGCCAGGCCGTGGCGGGCGGTCGCGGCGAGCGAGAGCAGTCCGGTGTTGGGGTTGAGCATGCCGCCGTGCGCCCCGGCGGAGCGGTAGACCAGGTCGCCGCCCGCCAGGTCGGTCTCGGCCAGCAGGACCCGCCGGGGCCAGACCGCGGCGAGCGCGACAGCCGCCGTGGTGACGCCTGGTGACCCCTTGTCGGCGGCGATTGCGATCAGTGCCATGACGTCCTCGCCCGCTCGCTCAGTTCTTGCCGGAAACGAGCACGAGCGCGACCTGGCCGGAGGCGGACGCGGCCGTCAGGGCACCGGCGTCGGCGCTGTCGGCGACCACGGTGACCGTGGTGTCACCGCTGCTCATGCCGCCCTCGGAACCGCTGCTGATGTCCTTGACCACCAGGTGGCCGCTGATCAGGGTGTTGGGCACGCTTGTGCCGGTGCTGTCGCCGCCGCTGTTGACGGCCTTGTTCGCCTCGTTGCCCACCAGGTAGGCGGCCACGGTGTCGCCGTTCGCGAGGCCGTGGGGCAGCTGTCCCGACTTGAGGGAGAGTCCGATCAGCGACTTCCCTTCCGCCAGCACGTTCTCCTTGGGAGTGACCATCGTGACGACCAGCAGGGAGCCCGGGGTCAGATTGGTGGCGGCGCGGTAGTGGCTCGTCAGATCCCCGCGCTGTCCCCAGGTGATGAACTCCAGGCCGGTGTCGTCGGAGACCATCACCTCACGCAGGGCCGACTGCGGGATGGGCTGTCCCGCGGCGATCTGCGTGGTGACCTCGACGACCGAGATCTTGTTCCCCGCGCGCAGCACCATCACGGTGGCGCCCAGCGCGCCGACCAGGATCAACAGCACGGCCAGCGCGGCGAGTGCGGGCTTGCGCTCGCGCGGCGCCGTCGGCAGCCGCTCTCCGCCGACCGGCGCGCCGAGCGCCGGCGCGGGAACGGACTGACGGCCACCGCCGCCGCCCGCAGCGGAACGTTCCCTGGTCTTCACTTCACTGCCCCCGTTGAGCCAACGTACCGATTGGCGACCGGTTGTGTGGGAGAAAGCGCCGCGCTCCGGTCCGGCGGCAGCCCACAGGCCGATGTCAAGTCACCGCACGCTATCAGCGCCGCAGAAACACCCTCAAGACGCATCACGTGACAACAGACTCACAGCCTTGCAACAGAACAGAACGACGTGCATGACATGCCCACGATCGGCCGCACAGTGTCGTGTCCGCTCCGCGCACCCCTGCTTCATCCGGCTCGCTCCACCACTTTCCCATCGTTCACCCGGCCTGTGTCCAGCCCCGATTCCGGCCTGTGGACAACCCTGCGCAGGTTTTCCACAGGCGCCGCACCTGGCGCCCCACGGCCCTCCCGCAGCCGTTATCGTCCATAACAACCAAGTCAAATCCGGGGGAACGGGGAACGCCGTGCGTCTGTCGTTGACCGTGGTCGATCCGCTCGGCGGGGACCGCGCCGATGTGGTGGTCGAGGCCGATGCCGCGTCGACCGTCGCCGAACTCGCCCGTGTGCTGGGCCAGAAGGTCGGCGGAGGCGGCGCCGAGATCATCTCGATCACCGGCGGCGCGGCCCGTTCGCCCGGCGCTCCCGCCGTGTACGTGGACGGATACGCCGTCGACCCCGGCTGGTCGGTGGCCCAGTCACCGCTGCGCGAGGGCGCGGTGGTGAGTCTGTACGACCCGGCAGGTTGTCTGCCGGGCGAGCCGGCGGGCGTCGTCGAACTGCGGGTCGCGGGCGGTCCCGACGCGGGCGCGGTGCACCGGCTGGGCATCGGCAAGGTCGAGATCGGTCGCGGCCGGTCGGCCCGGGTCAGGATCGACGACTCCGAACTCGCCGAGCGGGCCGCCGTGCTGACGGTAGGCATGGGCGGCACCTGCCAGGTCACGGTCGGGGGAGAGACGAAGGAGTGGCCGCTGGGCGGTCAGGTCGCCCTCGGCAACACCCTTCTGGAGCTCGGTCCTTATATTCCGCCCAACGCGGCGCTGCACCCGGGTGAGGACGGGGCGACGTACGAGTACAACCGCCCGCCCCGGCTGTCCCCGCCCGAGCGCACCACCCTGTTCCGGCTGCCGAGTCCGCCGAAGGAGCCCACCGCCCGCCCGCTGCCCTGGCTGATGGCGCTCATGCCGCTGGTCATGGCGGTGACGATGGCCTTCATGATGCACCGCATGATGTATCTGATCATGGCGGTGGTCAGCCCCGTCGTCATGGTCGGCAACTACTTCATGGACAAGAAGCACGGCCGCAAGTCGTACGCGAGGACGGTCACCGAGTACCGCGAGCGCAAGGCGGGCATCGAGCGGGACGCGGGCAACGCGCTGGACGCGGAGCGCAAGGACCGGGCCGCCGCGTCGCCCGACCCGGCCACGGTGCTCAACACCGCGACCGGCCCGCGCACCCGGCTGTGGGAGCGGCGCCGAGGCGACGCCGACCATCTGCTGATCAGGGTCGGCACGGCGAAGGTGCCGTCCGAGGTGGTGCTCGACGACCCGGAGCAGGAGGAGCACCGCCGCAAGGTCACCTGGGACATCGACGACGCGCCGGTCGCCGTGGAGTTGCGGCGGCTCGGGGTGCTCGGTTTCGCGGCCCCCGGTGACGGCGCCCGGGCGATGGGCCGCTGGGCGGTCGCCCAGATGGCCACGCTCAGCAGCCCGATGGATGTGCAGTTCTATGTGCTCACCGAGCAGTCGGGCCGGGACAGCTGGGACTGGGTGCGGTGGCTGCCGCACTCCCGGCCCACCGACGGCCAGGACGCCAGCGCCCTGCTGGGCACCGACGCGGAGACGGTGGCGGCCCGCGTCGCCGAGCTGATCTCGATCCTCGACGGGCGGCAGAAGGCCAAGCAGAAGGCGGGCAGCTCGGCGAACCACGCGGCCTTCTTCAAGGACCCCGACATCGTGGTGGTCCTGGACGGCTCGCGGCGGATGCGTTCGCTGCCCGGCGTCGTGCAACTGCTGCGCGAGGGGCCCGGCGTCGGGATATTCGCCATCTGCCTGGACTCCGAGAGCCGCTTCCTGCCCGGCGAGTGCCAGGCCGTGGTGAGCGCCGAGTTCGAGGCACCCGCCGAGTCCGCGCGGGTCGCCTCCGTGCCGGAGACCACCGCTTCCGTACCCCGGCAAGGCGGCTTCCCCTCGGTCAACGCCTGGTACGCGGCGGGCCCGCAGACCCGGGCCGTCGTCGCGGAACCGGCTCCCGGTGCCTTCCGGCTGCGGGTCGAGCAGACCGGCGCGGCCCAGATCCGCAAGGTGCGGCCCGACCTGGTCTCGCCCGCGTGGTGCGCCCGGCTGGCCCGCTGCCTCTCGCCGATCCGCGACATCAGCGGCGACGCGGAGGACTCGGCGATCCCCTCCTCCAGCCGGCTGCTCGACGTCCTGGACCTCGAACCGCCCACCGCCGACGCGGTCGCCGCCCGCTGGCGGGTCAGCCCCCTCTCGACGCAGGCGGTCGTCGGCGAGTCCTACGACGGCCCGTTCGCGATCGACATCCGCAAGGACGGCCCGCACGGTCTGATCGCCGGCACCACCGGTTCCGGCAAGTCCGAGCTGCTGCAGACCATCGTGGCGTCCCTGGCGGTGGCGAACACCCCCGAGGCGATGACCTTCGTGCTCATCGACTACAAGGGCGGCTCGGCGTTCAAGGACTGCGTGCAGCTTCCGCACACCGTCGGCATGGTCACCGACCTCGACGCCCACCTGGTGGAACGCGCGCTGGAGTCGCTGGGCGCCGAGCTGAAGCGCCGTGAGCACATCCTGGCCGAGGCCGGCGCCAAGGACATCGAGGACTACACCGACCTGATCAGGCGTCAGCCCGGCCTCAAGCCGATGCCACGACTGCTCATCGTCATCGACGAGTTCGCGTCCATGGTCCGCGAACTGCCGGACTTCGTCACCGGCCTGGTCAACATCGCCCAGCGCGGCCGTTCGCTCGGCATCCATCTGATACTGGCCACCCAGCGGCCCAGCGGAGTCGTCTCACCGGAGATCCGGGCCAACACCAACCTGCGGATCGCGCTGCGCGTGACCGACGGCAGCGAGTCCTCCGACGTCATCGACGCCCCCGACGCCGGAAACATCTCCAAGTCCACCCCCGGCCGCGCCTACGTCCGGCTCGGCGCGACCTCGCTGGTGCCCTTCCAGTCGGGCCGGGTCGGCGGACGCCGCCCGGGCGCCGTCGAGAATGTGACGGTGGCGCCCTGGGTCGGCGTGGTCGACTGGGCGCAGCTCGGCCGCAGCGCCCCGCGACGCCCGGCGGGCGCCAAGGGCGAGGAGGACGAGATCACCGACCTCAAGGTGCTCGTCGAGGCCATCTGCCGGGCCAACGAACGGCTTGCCATTCCCGCCCAGCACAGTCCGTGGCTGCCCGCGCTGCCCGACACCCTGCTGCTCGACGAACTGCCCGCACCGGTCGCGGCCGGACCGCTGCCGCCCGCGCCCTACGGCGTCGAGGACCTGCCCGCGCTCCAGGCCCGCCGGGCCGTCGCCGTCGATCTGCACACCTTCGGCCATCTGCTGGCGGCGGGCGCGCCGCGCTCGGGCCGCTCCCAACTGCTGCGCACCCTCGCCGGTTCGCTGGCCCGCACCCACTCGACGGCCGATCTGCACCTGTACGGCATCGACTGCGGAAACGGCGCGCTGAACGCGCTGACGAAGCTGCCGCACTGCGGTGCGGTCGTGGGGCGCGCCCAGTCCGAGCGGGCGATCCGGCTGATCGGCCGGCTCAAGGCGGAGATGACCTACCGTCAGGAGCTGCTGGCGGCGGACGGTTTCGCGGACATCGGCGAGCAGCGCGGGGCGGTGGCGACCGACGAGGAGCGACTGCCGCACATCGTGATCCTCCTCGACCGGTGGGAGGGCTGGACCCCCTCGCTCGGCGAGCTGGACCACGGGGCGCTCACCGACGACCTGTTCATGTTCCTGCGCGAGGGCGCGTCGGTCGGCATCCACCTGGTCATCACCGGTGACCGCACCCTGATGGCGGGCCGGATCTCCACCCTCACCGAGGACAAGGTCGCCTTCCGGCTCGCCGACCGCTCCGACTTCTCCCTGATCGCGGTCAATCCGCGCAAGGTGCCCGACGAGATCCGGCCCGGCCGCGCCTACCGCTCGGAGTCCGGTATCGAGCTCCAGGTCGCGCTGCTCGACGGGGACCCGACCGGCCAGGGCCAGGCAGCGGCGCTCGCCGCGATCGGCGCCGCGGCCGCCGAGCGGGACGCGGGACTGCCCCGCGCCCGGCGGCCGTTCCGGGTGGATGTGCTCCCCTCGCGGCTGTCCTTCGCCGACGCGTGGGAGATGCGCGACACCGACGCGGCCCGCAGCCCGCTGTGGGCGCTGGTCGGCGTCGGCGGTGACGAGCTGACCGGTGTCGGCCCCGATCTGTCCGACGGCACGGCCGCCTTCGTCATCGGCGGCCCCGGCAAGTCCGGCCGGTCCACCCTGCTGCTCACCCTCGCCCGCAGCTGTCAGCGGCAGGGCGTCAAGCTGGTGGTTGCCGCACCGCGCCCGTCGCCGATGCGTGAACTGGCCGGTGGCGAAGGGGTGCTGAGGGTCTTCGCCGAAAGCGAGATACCCGCCGAGGAGCTGACCAAGGCCCTGGACGAGGCCGCGGGCTCACCGGTGGTGGTCCTCATCGACGACGCGGAGCTGCTGCGCGACTGCGAGGCCCGGGACGTGCTCAAGGACATCATCGCCCGCGGCTCCGACCAGGGCCGGGCGGTGGTCCTGGCCGGCGGTGAGGAGGACATCTGCTCCGGCTTCTCCGGCTGGCAGGTCGACGCCAAGAAGGCCCGCCGCGGTGTGCTGCTCTCTCCGCAGCAGACGATGAGCGGTGAGCTGATCGGCACCCGGCTCAGCCGCAGCACTGTCGGCGGCCAGATCACACCCGGTCGCGCGCTGCTCCATCTGGGGGACGGGGAGCCGAAGACGGTGACCGTCCCTCTGACGGTCTGAGCCGACGCGGGTCCGGCGTCGGCCGGCCGGGAGTACGGGCCCGCGGCTCGGAAAGCACCGGCCGGGACCGGCCCGGGTCGGCGGCGCCGACCGCGAGGCCGCGACCGCCGCGGGTCAGTTGCTCGGCAGGCTGGTGCGGAAGAAGGTGTCGGTCAGCCCGTCCTTCCACCGCACGGTGAGCGTCTTGCCATCGGCGGCCAGCACACCACGGCCTGAGGTGCGGTCCTTGTTGCCGTCCATGCAGGTCAGGGTGAGCCCGAGGCCGTCCTTGTCGGTGTACGTTCCGCCGCACAGATGGGAGCTGGTCAGTCCGGCCTGACCCTTGCCCAGGACGAGTTGGACCTTGGCGGAGCCCCGGGTGGACAGCCAGACGCCCTCCACCCCCCGGGTCGGGTCACCGGTCGGGGCATCGGTCGGAACATCGGTCGCGTCCGGGGTCGAGGCCGTGGCGACGGGGGCGTCGCTCGTGGTGGTGGCCGCGGCGCCGGTCTTCCCGGCCGTCGTGGTGGGGGCCGCCGTCGGCTTCCTGGTGTCGTCCGCACCGCTGCCGCACCCGCTCAGCGCCAGGACGGCGGCGACCGCCGCGGCGGCGATCCCCGCTCCGGTGAACGTACGACTTCTGGAACGCACCTGTACTCCCCCATGTCGCGAAGTGGACCCGGCGGATCGCAAGCTACCAGCAGGTCCTGGGGAGACGCGTCGGCTGATTGCTGTGCGGGACACCTGTCGCAGGACCGTGACGGCTGAACCGTGGACGGTCGGTGTACGCCCAATAGAGTAGAGGAACGGCTTCCGCGAGCACCCCGCGGAATCCCATGGAATGCCGAGAAAGGGTTGATTTCTCATGGGGGACCTACAGATCAACGGAACCGTGATGGGCGATTTGAGAAAAACGTTCTCAACCGTCGCGGACCGGATGGACGTCGTCAGCCGGGCCATGGGCAATGCCAACGGCGAGTCGGTCGGAGCGCCCCGGCTCATCGACGACGTACATGATTTCGCCGACGACTGGCATTACGGCATCAAACAGATAGGCCAGCACGCCGACACCGCCGTGAAGATGATCGACCAGATAGGCAAGACGTTCGACGACGCCGATCTGCAGCTCGCCAACTCGCTGAAGGCAGACGGGAAGAAGTGACAGCGTGACGCGCAGCTTTCCGCATCTCGGTTTCGATCCGACTCCCGGTGACGTCGAGCGCACCCGCGCGCTGGCCCGGCAGCTCGGCGACCTGCACGGTGAGTTGACCACGACGGTCAACGAGTTGAACCGCCTCGACTGCGGTTACTGGAAGGGGGAGGCCGCCAAGGCGTTCATCTCCCACATCGACCACGACGTGACGCCGCTGATCAAGAAGGCGCACGATTCCTTCGGCCGGGGCTCGGACGCGTTGAGCCGCTGGGCCGACCAGTTGCACGGCTTCCAGAGCGAGGCCGACTCCCTGGAGAAGGAAGCGGCGACCAAGCAGAGCGCGCTGGACCACGCCAGGACGGCAGCCGGGGTCCCCGCCGACACCGGCACCCCGCACCCGCGGCCCGGTCCTTCTCCCGACCCGGACCCCGACGCCGCGGCCGACGCCAAGAAGAAGCAGCAGGCCGTCACCGACGCCAACTCCGCGCTCCAGGGCGTCCGCCACCGCGCGGAAGAGCTGCACAACCGTTTCACCAGCGCCGCCGACGCCATCAGCCACGACCTCGACAAGGCCGGTGACATCGCCCCGGACAAGCCCGGCCTCTTCCACCGGATCGTCCACGGCGTCGAGGGCGCCTGGAACGACACGGTGCAGTGGGTCAAGGACCACGCCGATCTGATCAAGCTCATCGGTGACCTGCTCAGCGACCTCAGCGGCATCCTCGCCGTCCTCGCCATCCTGACCGCTCCCTTCGAGCCGCTGGGCGCGATCTTCGCCGCCGCCGCGGTCGTCACCAGCGCGGCGGCGCTGATCACCCATCTGGTCGCCAAGCTCGCGGGCGCCGATGTCAGTTGGATGAGCATCGGCTTCGACGCGCTCGGCGCGATACCGGGCATCGGCGCCTTCTCCAAGGGGGTCAAGGTCGCCGACGGCGCCGTCGCCGCGACCCGCGCGGCCCGGCTCGGCGAGGGCTTCCGCGGGGTGCAGACCCTGGGACGCAACTTCGTCGGCCTCTCCGGCGACTTCGTGGCCGGTGCCAAACAGGTCAAGCTCTTCGGAAAGACCGTGGAATTGGGCGGATTGAAAGCGGCGGGGAAGATTGTGTCCGACGGGAAGTTCGCCAACCGCCTCCAGTTGGTCTCCGAGGGCCTTTACCACAATGGCCAGCTGCTCGGTACGAAGGGCCTCGCCCTGGCGACCAAGGGGCGGGTCGGCATTGACGCGATGAGCAATCTGGGCCGGGGCATCGACGCCGGGCTCAAGCTCGCGCCCAAGCTCTATTCGATTCCGCAGCACATCGGCGAGGCCATCCATCTCGGTGACCGCTTCGACCAGTCCGCCACCGCGCACTGAACGAGACCGGCCCCGGACGATTCGCCGAGTCGACGACCGATCACCCCCGAACGAAAGGCCGCACGACCTATGGACTGGTATCCGGACCCGGATGAATCCGTGCTGCTGCGTACGCCGATCCGGTTCGCGACGGGATACGCGGAACCGGTGGCGGGCGCGCGCTGGTTCCGGGACGCGCAGCGCCGCGACATCCAGGCGGAGCTGCCCGGCTGGCCGGCCGGACCGGAGTTCACCGTGCGGTCGAAGAGCCAACAGAACGTCAACAGGGCGGGCCGGGCGGCCCTCTTCGGCATCCCGGCGGTCGCCCGCCTGGTCGTCGAGGCGGTGAGCGGCGCCCCCGGCCTGCCAGGCGGCCTGCCGAAGCCGCGCGGCACCTCGCAGGACCCGGCGAACGAGGTCGAGGACTTCCCGGTCATGTGGGCGGCGCCCGGCACCGCGGCCCGCGCCCTGCCGTGGCAGCTCGACCCGTCCCGCGCCCCTGACCGCTACCGGGTCGACACGGTCGTCACCGAACGGCGCCTTGTCCTCCTCGGCATCGGATCGGACATGACGGCCAGGGCCGAGGTGCTGTGGGAGACGTCCAGGACCGAGGTCGCGGGCGCGGAGCGCCTGGAGTTCAGCGAGAACGGCCGCGATCTGCGGATCACGTTCACCGACGGCTCCTGGGTACGGCTGGCGACCGGCGACGCCGCCAAGCTCGTCGGCATCCTCGCCGACCGGCGCCGGCTCCTGCCCGAGTCCGAACTCGACCCGGGCCAGCGCGAACGCGTCGCCCGCTTCGTGGCGGAATTGCCCGGCACCGCCCGGGCGCCGCGCTTCTTCCGACTGGCGAGCGGAATCGTCCTCGTCGAATGCCAGGTACCGGCGAAGGCCGGCAAGGGCCTGTTCGAAACCCATTCCATCCTGATGAGCGAATCCGGACAGCCGGGTCACCCGCAGCCCGGCGATCTTTAGGCGAAAATCAATGACCACTCCCCCGGAAATACCGGAAACCGTCCCCGCCGTTCCCGCCCCCGCCGGCACCGCCACCCTCACCGCAGGGCCCCGGCGAGTGCCTGGATCGTCTGGTTTGATCATGTGATGCCGTAGAGGGCGAGGACGCGGGGGCGCTCGGTGTGGGCTCGTCGTCCGGCGGCGGTGTTGACGTAGCCGGCGAGCTTGAGCGCGCTGCGGATCAGGTCGCGGAGGGCAGCGAGTACGGCGGGCGCGTTGTGGGTCCTGACCTGGGACTTGTCCTCGTTGAAGGTGACATCTCGACACCAGTGGACGGTATTTTCCACGGTCCAGTGCCCGCGGGCCCAGGACGCGATCTCGGCTGCGTTCGCTTCCTCGGTGGGCAGGTCGGTGATGGCGTAGACGGTCTCGCTGGACCATTTCTTCGCCCCGTAGAGACGGCGACGGCGCTGGATGCGCAGGACCTGGGCCGCGTGCGGGAAGAGCAGTCCGTTGACGGTGACGACCTGCACGAGCCGCTGCTCGTGACGGCCGTGGCCCCGGGCGTCGTCGCGGTGGATCACGGGGATCACTTTCCAGGGCAGGGCGTGGAGCTGACGGGCCTGGCCGCGCTGGTTGTTCTTGATGGTCAGCAGGTAGTGAGCGCCGCGTTCGCGCAGGTAGGTGGCGTGGTCGCGTTGGGCGTGGAGGGCATCGGCGGTAACGACCACTCCCGCGAGATCAGCGTCATCGATCTGGTCGAGGAGAGGTGCGAACTCGGGGATCTCGTTGGTCTTCGCGCCGATCTCCCGGGAGGCGAGCGTGACACCGTCGCCGTGACGGACGGCGGACAGGACGAAGACCCGGCTGCCGTCCGGGCGCCTCGCGCCACGCAGGCACTTGCCGTCCACCGCGATCGCCCGCCGTCGCAGCCGTACCGGCTCGGCGCGGGCGGCCGCCCGGTGGGCCCGGCGCTGTTCACGCTCGGTGCCACCGTCGGGCATCACCGGATCCGGCCGGCGGGCCTGTGCGGACAGCAGAGGCCGGAGGTAGTCGTAGCCGGCCGCGCTGATCTCACCGGGATCGAGCCGCCCCAGGACGCTGCGCAGGGTCTTCTCGCTCGGCACCCGGTAGCGGCCAAGGAGTGGGTGGTAGGGCAGGCCGAAGGCGGCCAGTTCCTCCGGCGTCGCACGTCGGCACCACTCCGCCGCCGCGGTGATCGAGTCGTGGCCGGACGAGGTCATCGCGCAGACCACCAGGGCCAGCAGCGAGGAGAGCCGGTACCGCACTCCGCAAGCCCCTCTCGGATCGGTGACCGACTCGAACTCGACTACCAGGCAGCGGACTTGCTCCTTGGCGGCACCCTCGCCGAGAGCCTCCAGGCAGGGCGCATGAGGCACGGGGACAGCGACAGGGGATGATGGAGGAACGAACACGGCACCTTCGTGGATCTTGCAGCGTAGAGAACTCCATGATCCACAGGTGCCGTGTTCACCTGCTTCCGGGGCCCACCACCGAGATCAACACCCCAGGCCGGGACAATCCAGGCACTCGCCGGGGCCCTGACCCTCACCGACGCCGGTGCTCCGGCGGACGGCGGAGGCGACGGCGCCGACGCCACGACGACGGAGGCGATCACCCTCCCCGATCTGCCGCCGCTGACCTTCGACGTCCCCGAGTCCTTCCACGCCCTGCCCATCGCCGTCTCCCCCGAGGAACGCGCGGTGCTGGCGGAGGAGTTCGTACGGGAGCTGTACCCGAACGGGAACGACGACCTGTGGACGCCCGCGGCCGCGTACTACGCGGCGATCGGCGAGGCCATGGGCGAACAGGGCCTCGCGTACTCCGCGATGGGGCTGTTCTCCATCGACGAGGGCATCGCGCACTGCTCCTTCACCGTCGCCGCGGTCAACTCCGACCATCCCTCGGTCGAGGTCGCCGCGCAGGGCATCCGCGAGATCCTCGTCCGCGACGAGAACAACGACGCCCGCTGGATCGATCTGCCCTGCGGACCCGCCGTCTCCTGCGTCACCCTGCGGCAGATCACCCTCAGCCCGGAACTCACCGCCAACGGCGAGGAGGCCGTCCTGCGGATGGGGCAGGTGCAGGTCTACGTGCCCTTCCCCACCGGTCCCTATACGGCCGTCTTCACCATGGACACCGCGGCGGTGAACTACTGGGGTGAGTTCTGCGAGATGATGACGGCGATCCTGCGCACGATCAGCTTCGACGAGCGTGATGACACGCCGGAGTCCGGCTGACCTCGGCCCGACCCCGACCGGCCCCGGCGTCCCTCGCCCGGGCCGGCCACAGCGGGACGGCGGCGGCGCCCACCGCGGGACGCCTCACGCCCGGCCTGAGCCCTGGTGCTGCGCCGACGCCTCCCGCAGAAAGCCCTCGACCACCTCGTGCCAGGCGTCGGGCCGGTCCCACGGGACGAGATGGCCCGCGTCGGCGATCTCGGCGTAGCGGCCGCGCGGCAGGACCCGGACCATCTCCTGGGCCTCGGCGCGGCCCAGCTCGCCGTCGGGGCCGCGGACGACCAGCGCCGGGCAGCCGACCCGGGCCAGCTCGTCCCAGTGGGCGTCACGTATCCAGGGCTCACGGGAGAGCAGCACGTGTTCGGGGGTGTGCAGCGGCCGCCAGCCGTCCTCGTCCTCGGTCATGACCTCGGCGAAGAAGTCGCCCCTGGCCGGACTCGGCGGATCGGCCCACGGATCCTCCTCCGCGAACCACCGCCGTACGTCCGCGAGCGTGGCGAACGGCAGCGGCCAGCTCTCCAGCCAGTCCGCCCACTCGCGCTGCCCGGCCTCGCCCAGGGCGGAGGCCCGCATGTCGCAGAGCACCACTGCGGCGACCAGGTCGGGCCGCCGGGCGGCGCACTGCCACGCGGTGAGCGCGCCCATGGCGTGGCCGACGAGGGTGACGGGGGCGAGCCCGAGCTGTTCGACCGCGGCGATCGCGTCGGCGGCGTACGCGTCCGGCGTGTACGGCCCCTCCGGCTTGTCGCTGCGGCCGTGCCCGCGCTGGTCGAGGGCGAGGGCCCGGAACCTCGGGGCGAGCCGGCGGGCGGTGGGCGCCCAGTGCGAGGCCCGGCCCAGCAGCCCGTGCAGCATCAGCACGCCGGGCCGGTCAGCGGCGCCGTCCCGCTCCCCGCACGCCCCCGCGTAGTCCCAGGCCGTGAGGCGTACCCCGCCGGCGCCTGTCACCTCGTACCGCTGGATCATCCGCCGCACCTCCTTCCTTGCCGAGTGTTCGGTGCTCTTCCCGCCCCACGCTATCGAACTTTTATTCGAACAGATGCCCAAGGCGAGTAACACCGCTCGTTCGAGTGACAGCGCTCAAGGATTGGCCGCCCGGGCCGAGGGGAGGACTTCTGCGGGACGCGGCGCGAAGGGGAAGCGGGCCGCGAGGAGGTCACGGGAAGCTCGGGGTCCCGGGTCCTCCGCAGGGGATCACCGGGGAGGGACAAGGGGAGGAAAGAGCCCCGGCGCCGTCAGACGGCGCCGGGGCCACAGAAGGCCACTCAGGCCCCACGAAGGGGTCTGGGCCCCCACGGAAAAGAAGAAGGAGACGGGGAAAGATGCTGCCTAACGCTTGGCGACGAACACGTGGGACGCGACCTCCGCGTCGAGCTCCGCGGCCTCGCCACCACTGCCGACCAGCACCCCGCCCGGGGAGCCGGTCACACTCACCACCGCGCCCGGCTGCACACCGGCCCGCCGCAGCGTGTACATCACCTGGGCGTCGGTCTGGATCGGCTCACCGATCCGGCGCACCACGACACTCGCCCCGGCCGCCCCCGGCTGGAGCTCGGTGAGACTGACCATGCCCTCCCCCAGGAAGGGGTCGGCGTCGCCCTTCTCGCCCAGCTCCTCCAGACCCGGGATCGGGTTGCCGTACGGGGACTCGGTGGGATGCCGCAGCAGTTCGAGCACCCGGCGCTCCACCGCCTCGCTCATGACGTGCTCCCAACGACACGCCTCGGCGTGGACCTGTTCCCACTCCAGGCCGATGACGTCGACGAGCAGGCACTCGGCGATACGGTGCTTGCGCATCACGCGGGTGGCGGAGCGGCGCCCCTCCTCGGTCAGCTCCAGGTGCCGGTCCCCCGCGACATGCAGCAGCCCGTCACGCTCCATTCGTGCCACCGTCTGGGAGACCGTGGGCCCGCTCTGGTCGAGCCGCTCGGCGATTCGGGCGCGCATGGGGACCACACCCTCCTCCTCCAGCTCCAGGATGGTGCGGAGATACATCTCCGTCGTGTCGATCAGTCCGGACATGCGCGCCCCTCGTGTATTCGTGCGTGGCCCTGTGCCAATTCTGACGCATAGCGGAGACAACCGGCCCTGCTCGGCGGGAGCAGCACCGCACAGCGGCTTGTTTTCTTGACATCCGCCGCGCGCGGGCAGCACGGTGATCCGCATGATTGAGCCCTCCGAAGACCTGGCCGACCGGTATTTCGACAGCGCCATCACCCTGCTGGGCCGGGTGCGCGACGAGGAGGGAACCGGTATCCGGGCCGCCGCGGCCGCCGTCACGGATGTCATCGCCTCAGGTGGCCGGGTGTTCGTTTTCGGCGCGGGACACTCCTCCCTGCCTGCGCAGGACGTGGTCTACCGGGCCGGCGGCCTCGCACTGATCAATCTACTCGCAGTGCCGGGCGCGGTCGGCGTGGATGTCGTGCCCGCCACCCTGGGCAGCGCGCTGGAGCGGGTCGAGGGGCTGGCGGACGCCGTGCTGGAGACCAGCCCGGCCCGCGACGGCGACCTGCTCTTCGTCATCTCGCTCTCCGGCCGCAATACGCTCCCGGTGGAAATGGCGCAGAACGCTCGGTCCCGCGGTCTCACGGTCATCGGCGTCACCTCGCTCGTGTACGCCGAGGGGACCCGGTCCCGGCACGCCTCGGGCACCTTCCTCAAGGACCACTGCGACATCGTCCTCGACTCCAAGATCCCGGTCGGCGACGCGGAGCTGACCGACGACCGCATCCCGGCGCCGTTCGCGCCCGTGTCCACGGTCGTCACCAGCGCGCTGATGCAGGCGGTCATGGCCACGGCCGCGACCGGGCTGGCCGCCCGCGGCATCACCCCGCCGATGATCCGCTCGGGCAATGTCGACGGCGGCCACGAGTGGAACCGCGCGATCTTCGAAGAGCACCGGGACCGGATCTTCTTCCGCAGCTGAGCCCAGGCCCGCGGCGAACCCGCCACGGCGCCCCGGCCACCCGGCCGCCCCGGCCGCCCGCGAGCCCGCCCGCCCCAGGTCAGCCCCTACGGCAGCCCCCGCGGCGGGCCTGCTAGCGGTCGCCCGACAGGTCCGCCAGGTCGAGGGCCATCGCGACCCGCGCCGCGACGTCCTCCGCGTACGCCGCGTCGGCGCGGTCGAAGAGCCGGCGTCCCGACCCCCGCAGAAAGGTCAGCGCGCCGACCGTACGGCCGCGGCTGCGCAGCACCGTGGCGAGCCCGTGGACCGTGCCCGGCGGCCAGCGTCTGGCCGCCGCCCACTCGTCGGTCCGCGCCCGGGACTCCGGCTCCCCGTGGTCCGGGGTGCCGGAGCTGGCGCGTACGGTGCCCTGGCGCTCGACCGCCTGCCGCGCGGGGTGGGCGGTGTCGTAGCCGACCGGGACGGCGTTGGTGGGGAGGGGCCGGCAGGGGCCGGGTTCACCCTCAGGGGTGGCGGCGATCCGTATGAGGCGCCCGGCGCCGTCCACGAGGTCCACCAGGGCGTGGTCGGCGAAGGCCGCGAGCGCGAAGTCCAGCTGCAAGGTGGCGGCCTCAAGGGCGCTCTCGCACTCGGCGGCGGCCCGGTCCGCCCGGTGCAGCTGCTGGTAGCGGAAGCGCACCTGGGCGCCGTCCTTCTCGGCCGTCTTCTGGCCGGTCACGTCGGCGAAGAGCCAGCCGACGCCCAGGGGCACGGGCTCCTCGCCGAGCGGGGAGCCGAGCCGGACGAAGCCGCTGCGCCAGCAGTAACGGGTGGCGGTCTCGTCGCCGCGCGGGCTGACCCACAGCTCGTTGGTGGCGGGCGGCGCGCCCTCGGCGAGCACGTGTTGCAGGGCGTTCTCCAGCTCCTCAGCGCCCTGGGCGAGCAATTCGCCGATCGGGCGGCCGAGCAGCACCTCGCGGGTCGTGCACAGCATGCGGGCGGCCTGCGCGTTGGCCTGGGCGGGCCGCAGGTCGGCGTCGATCACCACCACACCCCAGGAGGCGTCGGCGAACAGCGACTCGCTCAGCGCGATGGACCGCTCCAGGTCGATCTGTGTGTGCACCTCGGAGAAGGCGCAGTAGACGCCCGAGGGCCGGTCGTCGGGGCCCGGCACGGCCGCGCACTGGGCGCGGATCAGCACACGGCGGCCGTCCTTGGTCACCAGGGCGAATTCGTGCACCTGGCGGCCGTTCGCGTCCATTGCCGCGAGGAGTAGTTTCTCCACCTGCCCGGCGTCGGCGGAGCGGGCCGCCCAGCCGTCGAAGCCATGGCGTCCGATCGCGTCGTCGGCGGTCCAGCCGAGAATGCGGGTGGCCTCGGTGTTCCAGTGGGTGACGACACCGTCGCGGTCGAAGGCGCACAGGCCCGCCTCCATGCCGTTGAGCAGCGCGGACAGCAGCTGCTCGTCACCTTTGGGTTGCGCATCAAAAGGCTGCACGTCACAACATTCAACCCCGGTGTGCGCTGCGTCACACGAGATTTCCATAAATAGGTTGTGCGCTTCCGGATCCGTTCCTACTTTGGTGGCACACACGAAGGGAGGTGGTCTGAAGCATGAGTTGCAGTCGGACACGTGAGGTGGCTGCGGGCTAGCTCCGCGCACTGGGCGTGCGCGTTGCGCGCCAATCCCACGCAGTTCACCCGACCCGCGGGCTCGTCGGACTTGTCCGGCCGGTGCTCGGAGCCTTGGCTCCGGGGAGCAGCCCGCGGGTCGTTCGCTTTTCGCGCCCAGGACGCGAAAAGCGCTTCGCACCCCAGGACGCGAAGCCGACCCGCGCCCCAGGACGCGAAACCCCCGGCCCCGCCCCCACCCCGCCGAGCGCTACGGCGCCAGCCGCTCGACCGTCCACCCGCCGTCACCGCCGCGCACGTACCGCAGCCGGTCGTGCAGCCGGTTCTCCCGGCCCTGCCAGAACTCGACGCTCGACGCCTCGACCCGGAAGCCGCCCCAGGTCGGCGGCACCGGCACCTGCGCCCCCTCCGGCCAGCGCCCGGCCACCTCGGCGTACCGCTCCTCCAGCGCCGTACGCGACGCCACCACGCGGGACTGCTCGCTCGCCCAGGCGCCGAGCTGCGAGCCGTGGGGGCGGCTGTGGAAGTACGCCGCGGTCTCCTGCGCGGACACCCGTACGACCGTGCCGCCGACGATCACCTGGCGGGCGATCGGGTGCCAGGGGAAGAGCAGGGAGGCACGGGGATTGGCGGCGAGTTCGCGGCCCTTGCGCGAGCCGTAGTTGCTGTAGAACACGAATCCGTGCTGGTCGTAGCCCTTGAGCAGCACGGTACGGGAGCTGGGGACGCCGTCGGCGTCGGCGGTGGAGACCACCATGGCGTTGGGCTCGGCGAGCAGACCGCCGCCGGTGGCCCGTACGGCTTCGGCGAACCAGTGGGCGAACTGCTCGTAGGGGTCGGCCGGCAGTTCCGCCTCCGTCAGCCCGGTCGCCCGGTACTGCTTGCGCATGGCCGCCGGGTCGTCTTCACGTACCTCTTGTCGTTCTCGCACGCGCACATCTTGCAGGACGGCGGCGCAGGCGTTGCCATGGAACAGGAGTGTGCGCGATGTCACCGGCCCGATCCGAAGGGAGCGGGGTGGACACCCCTCGTACGGGGCATGACCGCAGGACAGCCGCGGTACCGGCAGCCGGGACCCACGCGCTCGTCACAGGGCGCACGCGCACGGACGCGGGACGGCCAGGCTCACCGGGCCCCGCGCCCGCCGGAAAACCGGCACCGGGGACCGCCGCGCCCACCGCCACCCGTTCACTCAGAGGAGCCGCCTCATGTCCGACTTCGTACCGGGACTCGAAGGAGTCGTCGCGTTCGAGACGGAGATCGCCGAGCCCGACCGGGAGGGCGGTTCGCTGCGCTACCGAGGGGTCGACATCGAGGAACTCGTCGGCCATGTGAGCTTCGGGAACGTGTGGGGCCTGCTGGTCGACGGACGGTTCGACCCGGGCCTGCCGCCCGCAGAGCCCTTCCCGATCCCGGTGCACTCCGGCGACATCCGGGTGGATGTGCAGGCCGCGCTGGCCATGCTCGCGCCCGTGTGGGGCCTGCGCCCGCTGCTGGACATCGACGCCGACCAGGCCAGGGACGACCTCGCCCGCGCGGCCGTGATGGCGCTGTCCTACGTCGCCCAGTCCGCGCGCGGGCAGGGGCTGCCGATGGTGCCGCAGCAGGAGATCGACAAGGCCGGGTCGATCACCGAGCGCTTCATGATCCGCTGGCGCGGCGAGCCGGACCCCCGGCATGTCGCCGCCCTGGACGCGTACTGGACCTCGGCCGCCGAGCACGGCATGAACGCGTCGACCTTCACCGCCCGTGTCATCGCCTCGACCGGCGCGGACGTCGCCGCGGCGCTGTCCGGCGCGGTGGGCGCCATGTCGGGCCCGCTGCACGGCGGCGCGCCCTCCCGGGTGCTCGGCATGATCGAGGAGATCGAGCGGACCGGCGACGCCGAGGGCTATGTGAAGGCCGCCCTCGACCGGGGCGACCGGCTGATGGGCTTCGGCCACCGGGTCTACCGGGCCGAGGACCCCCGCGCCCGGGTGCTGCGCCGCACCGCCCGTGAGCTGGGCGCGCCGCGCTACGAGGTGGCCGAGGCGCTGGAGAAGGCGGCGCTCGCCGAGCTGCACGCCCGCCGCCCGGACCGGGTGCTCGCCACCAATGTGGAGTTCTGGGCGGCGATCATGCTGGACTTCGCCGAGGTGCCCGCGTCCATGTTCACGTCGATGTTCACCTGCGCCCGTACGGCCGGCTGGTCGGCCCACATCCTGGAGCAGAAGCGCACCGGCCGCCTTGTCCGCCCCTCGGCGCGGTACGTCGGCCCGGCGCCGCGGAGCCCGCGGGACGTGCACGGGTACGAGGGCATCGTCCACTGAGCGCGGACGGCCGCCGTACGCACCGCCGGGGCGGGCCCTCGCGCCCGCCCCGGCCCGGCACCCCCGTACGGGCCGGTCCCGCGCCCGTGACCAGGCCGTGAACGGCGCCTTCCGCCCAAGGGGCGAACCGCCGTCTCATCGGATGGAACGCCGACGGCAACACGGCGGTAACGGGCTACGCTGCCGACGTGGCCGACATTCAGATTCCCGCTGACATCAAGCCCTCCGACGGACGGTTCGGGGCGGGCCCCTCCAAGGTGCGGACGGAGGCGCTCGACGCCCTCGCCGCGACCGGTACGTCCCTGCTCGGCACCTCTCACCGCCAGGCGCCGGTGAAGAACCTGGTGGGTCAGGTACGTGACGGTGTCCGGCAGCTCTTCTCGCTGCCCGATGGATACGAGGTGGTGCTCGGCAACGGCGGTTCCACCGCGTTCTGGGACATCGCCACCCACGGACTGATCACCGAGAAGTCCCAGCACCTGTCCTTCGGCGAGTTCTCCTCGAAGTTCGCCAAGGCGGCGCAGCTCGCGCCGTGGCTGGCCGACCCGACGATCGTGAAGTCGGAGCCGGGCACCCACCCGGAGCCGTCCGCCGAGGCGGGCGTCGACGTGTACGCCTTCACGCACAACGAGACGTCCACGGGCGTCGCGGCCCCCCTGCGCCGGGTCGCGGGCGCGGACGACGGCGCGCTGGTCCTGGTGGACGCCACCTCGGGCGCGGGCGGCCTGCCGGTCGACATCACCGAGACGGACGTCTACTACTTCGCGCCGCAGAAGTCCTTCGCGGCCGACGGCGGGCTGTGGATCGCCGTGTTCTCCCCGGCGGCCCTGGAGCGCGCCGCCACGATCGCGGCGTCCGGCCGGCACATCCCGGCGTTCTTCGACCTGCCGACGGCGATCGACAACTCGGTGAAGAACCAGACGTACAACACCCCCGCGCTGGCCACCCTCTTCCTGCTCAAGGAGCAGCTGGAGTGGATCAACGGGCAGGGCGGCCTGGACTGGGCGGTCAAGCGCACGGGCGACTCCTCCTCGCGGCTGTACGGCTGGGCGGAGAAGGCCGCGTACGCGACGCCGTTCGTGGCGGACCCGGCGCAGCGCTCCCAGGTGATCGGCACCATCGACTTCGAGGACGGCATCGACGCCGCCGCGGTCGCCAAGGTGCTGCGGGCCAACGGGATCGTGGACACCGAGCCGTACCGCAAGCTGGGCCGCAACCAGCTGCGGGTCGCGATGTTCCCGGCCGTCGACCCGGCCGACGTCGAGGCGCTGACCGCCAGCATCGACTACGTCATCGGTCAGCTCTGATCCCGACCGCGCCGAGTCACTGAGCGCCCGGGCCGCGAAGGCCCGGGCGCTCCCGGCTCTCCACAGGCCGGGCGATCACCCCCTCGACAGCTCAACCCCTCGACAGCGGGCCGCCGACCGGGCCCTCAGTCCCGCCGGCCCCGCCGCAGCAGCTTCCGCAGGCCCACCCCGGCGGCCCCGATGCCCAGCAGCACGACGAGGCCCTTCACCTTGCTCCCGGTGTTCAGGTGCTCGTTCTCGGCGTCCGTGCCCTTCGTCCCGTTCGTGGCGGCGGGCGAGGCGGTGGCCGTCGCGGTGGCCGTAGCAGTGCCCTTCGCGGTGGCCTCGGTGGTGTCCGACGCGCGTGCGCCCGCCGGAGCGACGCTGTCGGGCAGCTCCGCCCCCCTCAGCGGCTCCCGCCACACCGCGCTGTCGCTGCCCTCGCTGCCGTACATCACCGCCCGGCCGTCCCGGGTGAAGGCGACGGACTCGCCCTGCCGCTGCATGGGCAGCGTGAGGGAGCCGATCCGCTGCGGGCGGCCGTCCACCCAGCGGTAGGCGTCGGCCCAGAAGTAGCCGCGCAGCACCAGACGGGTGCCGTCGGGCGAGAAAGCGCCGTCGGTGACCCAGGGGACGTCGCCTATGCTGCGAAAGAAATTGACACCCTGGGCGCTGAGCTTGGCGGGCCCCTCGTAGAGATGGCCGCCCTTCTCGTTCTTGCTGGCTATGTAGACCCGGCCGGTCTTCGGCTGCACCATCAGCGCCTCGGCGTTGCGCGGACCTGCGTCGTACTTGACGGTGTAGCGGGTGATGTCCACGGTCTGGTCGCGCAGGGCCTTGGGCTCGGCGAAGCGGTAGATCCACACCTCGGGCCAGGTGCCGTCGAGGTTGTCGCCGATGTCGCCGACGTACAGATCGCCGTCGGGGCCCATCGAGACGGCCTCCACGTCGCGGGCGTTCACCCCCCGCATCGTCACCCTGGCGACGGTCTTCCCCGTGGCCGAGTCGACGGCGTAGACATACGGCCCGTCGCCGCTGTCGTTGTGCGTCCAGTACACCCCCGGGTGCAGCCGGCTCGCGACCAGTCCGCTGGACTCGGTGATCCGCGGGTCAGTGATCCTGAACGCCGCGGAGGGCCCGCTGTCGGCGACGGCGGGCGCGGCGGAACCGCAGGTCAGAACGAAGACGGCAAGGCCGGCGGCCGCCGGGAGATACGCGCGCATGCACCCCAGTGTCCATGGTCCCCCGCAGGTCCGGGATGATGCCCCGCATGCGTTACCTCTTCGTCGGCGACTCGATGACCGTCGGCACCGCGGGCGACTACACGTGGCGCTACCGCATGTGGCAGCACCTGTGCGGCCTCGGCGAGCCCTTCTCGGTGGTGGGCCCGCGCACCACGCTGTACGACAGATCGGCCGACGCGGCGGTCTCCGCGGACTACGCGGACCCGTCCTTCCCGCCGCGCGCCCGGCGCCATCTCGCGGGCTGGGGCGAGGGCTGGCAGCACATGGTCCCGCTGATCGGCGACGCGGTACGCGACCACCGCCCGGACGTACTGCTGATATCGCTCGGCCTGATCGACCTCGGCTTCTACACCGACGCCGAGCAGACGGCCGTCAACGTACGGCACTTCATCGACGCCGCCCGCGCGGCCAGGCCCCGGGTGCGGATGGTGCTGCTGCCGGTGATCGCGAACATCAGGGCCGACCTCGACCCGGGCTTCGGCGACCAGTGCGCGGAGCTGAACGACCGGATGGCCAAGGCGGTCGCCGAATACGACACCGCCGCCTCGCCGCTGCTGATGGCCTCCCGGCCCGAGGGCTACGACGTCAATCTTCACACCTACGACGGCACGCACCCCAACGCGGCGGGCGAGCACAAACTCGCGGCGGCCTTCGCGAACGCGATGCACCAGGCGTGGGACCTCGGAGCGCCGTACGACGAGGACTGACGCGGCGGGCGCCTTCCGGGCGCCCGGCCTGCCCGGGGGGCGTTCCGCCGGCACGGCGTGCGGTCCGGGTGGGCCGCCCTGCGGCGGACGGCCCACCCGGAACTCCTGTCGTGGCGCGGTGCCGGAGAGTGGCCCCGGCACGGGTACCGCTTCCCGGCGCCGGGCTACTGTGCGGTCAGGGTGAAGCTCTGGGCGGGGCCGCCGTTGCCGGTCGACCCGTCGGCATCGTCCACGCACTTGCCGCTGTTGGTGTTCTTCACCGTGTACCACATGGCGGTGTCGATCGGACCGGTGCCGCCCCCGCCCGAGGAGGAGGTCGTCACCGTCACCGTGTTCGACGCGGCCGACACGTTCCCCGCCGCGTCCACCGCCTTGACCGTGTACGAGTACGACGTCGACGCGCTCAGACCCGAATCCGTGAACGACGTACCCGAGGCGGTACCGACCTGGCCGCCGCCACGCCAGACCTGATACCCCGTCACCTCCACATCGTCCGTCGACGCCTTCCACGCCAGGGACACCGACGTGCCCGACACGGTCGCGGCCAGACCCGACGGAGCCGAGGGAGCCGTCGTGTCGCCGCCACCGCTCGTGCCCTGTGTCCAGGTGAAGTGGCCGGCGCGGCCACCGCCACCCCCTTCCCCGCGGGCCAGGGCCCGGCCCCGGCCGTGCTCGACAACGACGGCAGCACCCGCTGGACCAGCGGCGCCGCCCAGGAGCCGGGCCAGTACGTCCAACTGGACCTCGGCCGCCGAACGGCCTTCCGCGGCGTCGCGATCGACTCCGGCGACGATCTCGGCGACTGCGCCCGCGGCTGGCGGCTGTCCGTCAGCGACGACGGCGCCCACTGGCGGACAGCCGCGCAGGGCACCGGCACCGGCACCGGCACCGGCACCGGCCAGCTCACCACCGCCGACCTGCACCGCACCACCAGTGCCCGCTACCTGCGCGTCACCCAGACCGGCACGGCAGGCAACTGGTGGAGTCCGGCCGGCATCCGCCTCTACCGCTGACCGGCCGTCGGACGCGCGTCACGCCGCCCGACCCGAGCTGGGCGGGTCAGGGCACCCGCCCGGCCCCCCGGCCCTTGATTCGAGCGCACTCGAAGAGCTTGGCTGAGTGCCATGGAGTACACACAGCTCGGACGTACCGGCCTCAAGGTCAGCCGCCTGGTTCTCGGCACGATGAACTTCGGCCCGCAGACCGGTGAGGAGGACAGCCACGCGATCATGGACGCGGCGCTCGCCGCGGGCGTCAACTTCTTCGACACCGCCAATGTCTACGGCGGCAGTGAGGGCAAGGGCCGCACCGAGGAGATCGTCGGCAGCTGGTTCGGCCAGGGCGGCGGCCGCCGGGACAAGACGGTGCTCGCCACCAAGGTCTACGGCAACATGTCCGCGCCCGGCGAGGAGTGGCCGAACTACGACCGGCTCTCGGCGCTCAACATCCGCCGCGGGGTCGAGGCGAGCCTCAAGCGGCTGGGCACGGACTACATCGACCTCTACCAGTTCCACCACGTCGACCGGTCCGCGCCCTGGGACGAGATCTGGCAGGCGATCGACGTCCTGGTCCAGCAGGGCAAGATCCTCTACGCGGGCTCCAGCAACTTCGCCGGATGGCACATCGCGCAGGCCAACGAGGCCGCCGCCAGGCGCGGTTCGCTCGGCCTGGTCAGCGAGCAGTGCCTCTACAACCTCGCCGAGCGCAGCGCCGAGATGGAGGTCGTCCCGGCCGCGCGGTTCTACGGCCTCGGGGTGATCCCCTGGTCGCCGCTGAACGGCGGGCTGCTCGGCGGGGCGCTGCGCAAGGAGCGCGAGGGCGGCGGCTCCCGGTCGGTCACCGGCCGCTCGGCGGACGCGCTCAAGTCCTCCGAGCAGCGCGAGCAGATCCAGGCGTACGAGGACCTGTGCGACAAGCACGAGGTGGACCCGGGTGACGTGGGTCTGGCCTGGCTGCTGACCCGCCCGGGGGTGACCGGTCCGATCGTCGGCCCGCGCACCGGCGATCAGCTGGACTCGGCGCTGCGGGCGGTGGACCTCACACTGTCCGAGGAGTTCCTGACGGCGCTGGACGAGATCTTCCCGGGCCCGGGCCCGTCCCCGGAGTCGTTCGCCTGGTGAGCCTGGTGAGCAACGGCACCCGCTGAAAGGCCGGGCCGGGCGCCGCCGCGGTTCAGCGGACCGCGGCGGCGATCGCCACCACCACGAGCATCAGGACGAAGGCGGCGGTCATCACACGAGTACGGGTCTTGGGGTCCACGCACCGAGGTTAACCGCCCCCGCCCACCCCCCACCGACGGGCCCATCCAGCGGAAAGCCAGAGACCCGACCCGAAGGGGCACCCCGTCAGGGGCGCTGGGGGTACCCCCGGCGAAGCCTGGGGGCGGAACCGCGCGAGGACCCCCCACCGGCCAGCGGCCAGGACACCACCGTGTCGTAGCGCGGCTGCTCGCCGGGCACCCCGGAGCGCGGCGGTGAGCTGCGGACCAGGTGGAGGGTGTCCGCGGTCCAGGGCGAGCCGCGGAAGTCCGCCAGCGCGTCGGCGAGGGGCCGCAACGGCACCGGGGCGCGCCTCGCGGTACGGGCCAGCGTGAGGTGGGCCCGGAAGTTCCCCTCGGCGGGCACGGCCCCGGCCCGCCGCGCGGCCGCCCGTACGGAGTCGGCGAGCCCGGCCAGACCGCTCAGGTCGCCCTCGGCGCCCGCCCACAGCGCGCGGTCCCCGAACCGCCCGCCGCCGGACAGCCGCAGCGGGTACGGGCCGTGTCGGCGGGCCGCCCGGCCGAGCCGTTCGTCCAGCTCCGGCCGTACGTCGTCGGGCACCTCGCCGAGGAACGCCAGGGTGAGGTGCCAGCTCTCGGGAGCGGTCCAGCGCAGCTCCCGGCCGCCGGGCAGGGCGCGTACGGGACCGAGCGCCGCGGCCAGTTCCGCGGTCGCGGCGGCGGGCGGCAGGACCGCGACGAAGAGTCTCATGCCGCCGAGGACACCCGGGCGCCGGCCGGTCCGGGTCCGGCATCGGGCCCGGAACCGGAGGGGTCCGGTACGGCGCCGGAGGAGTCCGGTGCGGCGTCGGCGTCCGGCGCCGCCTCGGACTCGGCGGCCGCCGCCGCGGCCGGGTCGCGGGGCACGAAGGCGATCAGCGGGCGGCGGTCCTTGCCGCGCGGCAGGTTGACGCGTACCCGCAGCCCGCCGGTCCGGGCGAGCACCAGGCCCACCGCGGCAGCGGCGGCGGCGGAGATCAGGCCGCCGGACAGGAAGCCGATCCGGGCTCCGTAGGTGTCGGTGACCCAGCCCATGACCGGGCCGCCGATCGGGGTGCCGCCGACGAAGACCATCATGTACAGGCTCATCACGCGGCCGCGCATGGCCGGGTCGGTGGTGGCGAGCTGCACGGTGGCGTTGGCCGAGGTGTTGAAGGTCATACCGAACACACCGACCGGGACCAGCAGCGCGGCGAACAGCCAGAAGGCGGGGGCCATCGCGGTGCCGGCCTCCAGCAGGCCGAAGACGGCGGCCGCGGCGACCAGCATGCGCAGCCGGGTGCGGCTGCGGCGGGCCGCGAGGAGGGCGCCGAGCAGCGAGCCCGCGGCCATCAGGGTGTTCAGCAGGCCGTAGGCGCCGGCCCCGCTGTCGAAGACCTTGTTGGCGTAGGCGGAGAGCCAGATCGGGAAGTTGAAGCCGAAGGTGCCGATGAAGCCGACGAGCACGATCGGCCAGATGAGTTCGGGGCGGCCGGCGACGTAGCGCAGGCCCTCGCGGAGCTGGCCCTTGGCGCGCGGGACGCGTTCGATGATGTGCAGCTCGGAGGTGCGCATCAGCAGCAGGCCGGTCAGCGGGGCCAGGAAGGACACTCCGTTGATCAGGAAGGCCCAGCCGCTGCCCACGGCGGTGATCAGCACACCGGCGACGGCGGGGCCGACCAGCCGGGCGGCCTGGAAGTTGGCGGCGTTGAGCGAGACCGCGTTGCGTACGGCGGTCGGGCCGACCATCTCGACCACGAAGGTCTGCCGGGTCGGGTTGTCCACGACGGTGACCATGCCGAGCAGGAAGGCGATCGCGTAGACGTGCCACACCTGGACGACACCGCTGAGGGTCAGGCCGGCCAGCAGCAGACCGAGCAGGCCCAGGGCGGCCTGGGTGCCGAGCAGGATCTGCCGCTTGGGGTAGCGGTCGGCGATCACCCCGCCGTACAGCCCGAAGAGCAGCATCGGCAGGAACTGCAGGGCGGTGGTGATGCCCACCGCGAAGGACGAACCGGTGATGCTGAGCACCAGCCAGTCCTGGGCGATCCGCGACATCCAGGTGCCGGTGTTGGACACCACGGCGCCGGTCGCGAAGAGCCGGTAGTTGCGGACCTTGAGGGCACTGAACGTGCTGGTCCTCTTGTCCGCGGGACGGTCAGGTTCGGTTGCGGTGTCTGGTCCGGCTGCCGAACTCAATCGGAAATCGCCTCCCCCTCGTCGGGTTCGTCAGGTCAATCGGTGCGCCGGGCAGGCCGGGGGCCGGCCGCCGGTGGGCGGTCGGCCCCGCGGGCCCGGGTGTCACAGGTGTGCGAGCTTCTCCAGGACGGGAGCGGCCTGGCGCAGGATGGCCCGCTCCTCTTCGTCGAGGCCCTCGGCCAGCTCGGCCAGCCAGGCGTTCCGCCGGTTGCGGCTCTCGGCGAGCATGGCCTCGGCCTGCTCGGTGCGGCTCACCACGACCTGGCGGCGGTCGTCGGGGTGCGGGTCCCTGCGGACCAGCGCCTTGGCCTCCAGCATCGCCACGATGCGGGTCATCGACGGGGGCTGTACGTGTTCCTTGCGGGCCAGCTCCCCCGGGGTCGACGGCCCGCAGCGGGCCAGGGTGCCCAGCACCGACATCTCGGTCGGGCTGAGCGATTCGTCGACACGCTGGCTGCGGAGCCGGCGCGAGAGCCGCATCACGGCTCCGCGCAGCTCGCTCACCGCGGCGCGGTCGTCCTCGGACAGTTCGGTCACTTCTTTAGGTTAGCTCATTACCTAGGCTAAGTACACTTGGGCCGCGCCGCCCCGGGAAGACCCCGCGAACAGCCCCGTAAAGGCCCCGACCGACCCCCGGCACCCCAAAGCGAACGGGCCCGGCGAGCAGGCCGGAAGCCCACCCGCCGGGCCCGTCAGGGCCCCGCCGACACCTCAGAGCAGGCCGAGCGCCGGCATCAGGTAGTAGAAGGCGAAGACCGCGGCGACCGCGTACAGCGCCACCGGCACCTCGCGCCACCGGCCCGCGGCGACCCGCAGGACACAGAAGCTGAGGAAGCCGATGCCGATGCCGTTGGTGATGGAGTAGGTGAACGGCATCAGCAGCATGGTCAGGAAGGCCGGAATGGCGATGGTGAAGTCGTTCCAGTCGATCTCCCGGATCGACCCGGCCAGGATCAGGAAGCCCACGGTGACCAGCGCGGGCGTGGCCGCCTGTGCGGGGACCATGGTCGCCAGCGGGGTGAGGAAGAGCGCCAGGACGAACAGCAGCCCGGTGACCACACTGGCCAGACCGGTCCGCGCCCCCTCGCCGACACCTGCCGTGGACTCCACGAAGCAGGTGTTCGCGGACGCGGAGGCGCCGCCGCCGGCCGCGGTGGCGATGCCGTCGATCATCAGCACCTTGCTCATGCCGGGCAGGTCGCCCTTCTCGTCCAGCAGTCCGGCCTCGTCGCTCACACCGAGGATCGTGCCCATGGCGTCGAAGAAGCACGAGAGCAGCACCGTGAAGACGAAGAGGATGCCGGTGAGCACCCCGACCTCGCGGAAGCCGCCGAAGAGGCTGACCTTGCCGATCAGGCCGAAGTCGGGCGTCGAGACCGGGTTGCCGGGCCACTCGGGCACGGTCAGGCCCCACTTCGCGGCCGGGATGTCGGCGATCGCGTCGACTATGACCGCAAGCACCGTCATGGCGACGATCGAGATCAGGATCGCGCCGGGCACCTTGCGCACGATCAGCGCCAGGGTCAGCAGGGTGCCGAGGATGAAGATCAGCACCGGCCAGCCGTTGAGGTGACCGTCGCCGCCGAGCTGGAGCGGCACGGTGGTGTGCGCGGCGTCCGGGATACGGCTGACGAAGCCGGAGTCCACCAGGCCGATCAGCAGGATGAACAGACCGATGCCGATCGCGATGCCCTTGCGCAGCCCGAGCGGCACCGCGCTCATCACCCGCTCCCGCAGCCCGGTGGCGACCAGGAGCATGATCGCGAGACCGGCCAGCACCACCATGCCCATCGCGTCCGGCCAGCTCATCCTGGGGGCGAGCTGGAGGGCGACCACCGAGTTGACGCCGAGCCCGGCGGCGAGCGCGATCGGCACATTGCCGACGACGCCCATCAGCAGGGTGGTGAAGGCGGCGGTGATCACGGTGGCCGTGACCAGCTGCCCGCCCTGGAGGTGATGACCGAATTTGTCCGCCGCCGACCCGAGGATGATCGGGTTGAGCACGACGATGTACGCCATCGCGAAGAAGGTGGCGAAGCCGCCGCGGATCTCCCGGGGGATCGAGGAGCCACGTGCGGAGATGCGGAAGTAGCGGTCCAGACCGGAGACGGGCGGGCGGCCGGTGGGCTCGCGCGCGTCGACCGGAGCGGGGGCCGAGCTGGGCATGAGGGTCCTCACGTGCACTGTCGCGCCGGATTTGGGCGATCATACGAATGATTTAGGACAACACTTGACTGTTTCAGTATGAATAACCAAGAAACCAAACACCATCTCCGCGCGTAGACCCCAGCCCTCGCACGGCCCCGACCTCCCGCCCGGCCCCCGGGGGCGGGCCGCATACCATGGGGGCCATGAGCAAGCAGCGGAGTCCCCTGCGCGAGGCCCCCGAGGCGCTGGAGGCCAATGACGTCGCCACCGTCACGGTCGGCACGATCATCTGGTTCGCGCTCTTCGTGGTGCAGCTCCCGTTCTACGGCTGGTACTCCGACCACGGCCACACCTGGTGGATCTGGACCTGCCTGGCCGGGGCCGGCCTCGGTCTGATCGGCCTGTGGTACGTACGCGCCCGCCGCGACGCCATCGCCCGGGCACGTGCCGCGCGGGACTCCGACGGGACGTCCCGGGGCCCGGCCGCCGAGTAGAAGCCGCGGCCGCCACGTACGGTCGAGGGCATGACGGAACGCACGGACACCGAACCGGCCGCTGCCCGGCACCCCGGGCTCACCGGCGCCGAGGTCGCCGAACGCGTCGCGCGCGGCGAGGTCAACGACGTCCCCGTACGCTCATCGCGCTCCACCGCCGACATCGTCCGGGCCAATGTCTTCACCCGGTTCAACGCCATCATCGGCCTGCTCTTCCTGGTCATCCTGGTCGTCGGGCCGATCCAGGACGGCCTGTTCGGCTTCGTCATCGTCGCCAACACCGGGATCGGCATCATCCAGGAGCTGCGCGCCAAGCGGACCCTGGACAGCCTGGCAGTGATCGGCGAGGCCAGGCCCATGGTCCGCAGGGACGGTACGGCCGCCGAGATCCCCACCTCCGGCATCGTTCTCGGCGACCTGGTCGAACTCGGCCCGGGGGACAAGGTCGTGGTCGACGGCGAGGTCGTCGAGGCCGACGGCCTGGAGATCGACGAGTCACTGCTGACCGGCGAGGCCGACCCCGTGCTCAAGCGCCCCGGCGACCCGGTGATGTCGGGCAGCTTCGTGGTCGCGGGCGGCGGCGCCTTCGCGGCCACCAAGGTCGGCCGGGAGGCCTACGCGGCCCAGCTCGCCGACGAGGCGTCCCGCTTCACCCTGGTCCACTCCGAACTGCGCAACGGCATCAGCCAGATCCTCAAGTACGTGACCTGGATGATGATCCCGGCGGCGATCGGTCTGATCATCAGCCAGCTGACGGTGGAGAGCAGCGACGGGCACGAGGCCGTACGCCGTACGGTGGCCGGCATCGTGCCGATGGTGCCCGAGGGCCTGGTGCTGCTGACGTCGGTGGCGTTCGCGATCGGCGTGGTCCGGCTCGGCCGCAAGCAGTGCCTGGTCCAGGAACTGCCCGCGATCGAGGGGCTGGCCCGGGTCGACGTGGTCTGCCTCGACAAGACCGGCACCCTCACCGAGGGCGGCATGGACGTCAGCGAGCTGCGGGTGCTCGACGGCGCCGACGAGCCGTACGTGGCCCGGGTGCTGGCCGCCCTCGGCGCCGCCGACCCGCGCCCCAACGCCAGCCTCCAGGCGATCGTCGACGCCTACCCGGCGGGCGGCGCCGAGGGCTGGCACACCGCCGGGACGCTGCCGTTCAGCTCCGCCCGCAAGTACAGCGGCGCCGCCCTCACCGAGCCCGGCGGCACGACGGGCACCTGGCTGCTGGGCGCCCCCGACGTACTGCTGCCGGACGGGCACACCGCCCTGGCCGAGGTCGACCGGCTCAACGACGAGGGGCTGCGGGTGCTGCTGCTGGCCCGTA
Organism: Streptomyces sp. NBC_00223; assembly: GCF_036199905.1. NCBI lineage: Bacteria > Bacillati > Actinomycetota > Actinomycetes > Kitasatosporales > Streptomycetaceae > Streptomyces > Streptomyces sp. NBC_00223. The sequence continues at coordinate 3,149,718 of NZ_CP108109.1, forward strand.
CCGACCGGGCGCTCGACGACCCGGCGGCCGCGGCGGCGGTCGTCCCGCGGGCGCTGGTCGTCCTCGAACAGCGGCTGCGGCCCGACGCCGCCGACACCCTGCGGTACTTCGCCGAGCAGGACGTGCGCGCCAAGGTCATCTCGGGCGACAACGCGGTCTCGGTCGGCGCGGTCGCCGCGAAGCTCGGGCTGCCGGGCGCCGAACGGCCGGTCGACGCACGCCGGTTGCCCACCGGGCGGGACGAGATGGCGGCCGTGCTGGACGAGGGCTCGGTCTTCGGCCGGGTCACCCCGCAGCAGAAGCGGGACATGGTCGGCGCCCTCCAGTCCCGCGGCCACAACGTGGCGATGACCGGCGACGGCGTCAACGACGTGCTCGCGCTCAAGGACGCGGACATCGGCGTCGCCATGGGCGCGGGGTCGGAGGCGACCCGGGCGGTGGCCCAGATCGTGCTGCTCGACAACAGCTTCGCCACACTGCCGTCCGTCGTCGCCGAGGGCCGCCGGGTGATCGGCAACATCACCCGGGTCGCCACGCTCTTCCTCACCAAGACGGTGTACTCGGTGCTGCTCGCGCTGCTGGTGGTGTGCTGGCAGCTCCCGTACCCGTTCCTGCCCCGGCATCTGACGCTGCTGTCGTCACTGACGATCGGCGTCCCGGCCTTCTTCCTCGCGCTCGCGCCCAACAAGGAGCGGGCCCAGCCGCACTTCGTCCGCCGGGTGATGCGGTACGCGACGCCCGCGGGGCTGATCTGCGGGGCGGCCGCCTTCGCGACGTACATGGTGGCGCGCCACCACTACACCGGGAGCGGGGCACTGGCCGCGGAGACCAGCGCGGCGACGCTGACGCTGTTCCTGACGGAGGTGTGGGTACTGGCGATCGTCGCCCGCCCGTACACCTGGTGGCGCGTGGGCCTGGTCCTCGCGATGGGCCTCGCCTTCGTCGTGGTCCTGGTCACCCCCTGGCTCCAGACCTTCTTCGCCCTCCGCCTGGTCGGCCACGAAATCCCCTGGACCGCCGTCGCCATCGCCGCGGCGGCCGCACTCCTCCTGGAACTCAGCTGGGCGGCGGCAGCCCGCAAAACCAGCCCGCTCGGCGGAAATCCCAGCCCGCCCGGCGTCTGAGGGCAGGAAAAGCCCGTCCGGCGTCTGAGGACAAGCCCGCGCGGCGATTGAGCGCAGGAGCCCGCGCGGCGTCTGAGCGCAGAAAGCCCGCCCGGCGCATGAGGGCGAATCAGCCCGCCCGGCGTTTGAGGGCAGAAAAAGCCCGTCCGGCGTTTGAGGACAAGCCCGCGCGGCGATTGAGCGCCCCTACGTCAGTCGAACCAGCGGTCCCGCGCCAACTCCCCTGTCCGCGACGGATCCTCCAACAACGCCGCCACCTCAAAGCGCCGCTCCCAGTGCCCCGCCGCCCAGGCGAGCCCAGCCGCGACCCCCTCCACCGTGGACGCGTGCAGCACCCCGCCCACGTACCGCCAGTCCACCTCGACCCCGTCGCCGTCTCCGTCCCCGACGAGCAGCTGCTCGTGCTCGACATACGCCCCCGGCGCGGCCGGCAACAGATCGAAGACCGCCGGGAGCACTTCGTGCTCCTCCCCCTCGGAGACGACGGCCGCCTCGACGGCCTCGCTCAGCCGCCGTACCTGGAACAGCTCGGCCAACTCGGCGGCCAGCCGCGGCGGCACGGGCAGCAGCGGCAACCCGTCCGCGAGCGGCAGCAGATCGGGCGCGTCGGCGACCACCGCGTCGGCCGCGTCCACGACGACCGTCGCGCCGTCGAGGACCGCTCGCAACTCGTCGGGCAGCGTGACCTGTTCGGGATCGAGGTCGGCGAGCGCCGCGTACAGCCGGTGGAGCTGCGCGGCGCCGACCTGCCGTCCGGGGTCGGCGAGACGGCCCAACAGCTCGGCCGCGCCCCCGGGTTCGGCGAGCAGCGCGGCCGCGGAGGTCCGTACGCCGAGCGCCCGCAGCACCTGCTCGTCCACGGCCGTGTCGGTCTCGGCCTCGTCGTAGAGCCCGGCGAGCAGTCGGTCGCCGCCGGCCGCGCGCAGGCCGACCGGGCGGCGGCCGTCGAGGACCGGGTGGTCGCGCAGCCACCAGGCGGCGTAGGGGCGTACGGACTCGGTCGTGCCGTCGGGCAGCAGGACCCGGACCGGCGCGGTCACGGCGTCCCGCAGCGGCGGCCGGGAGAGCAGGGCGAGCGCCTGCGGCCAGGCGTCGTCGTCCACGAGGTCGAGGTCGCGCACGCCGATGATCTCGGTGGCCACGGGCGGTACATCGGTCTCGGGGAGCTGGTCGAGGATGTCCTCGCACCAGACGTCGACGGCGTCGAGCAGACCGACGTCGTCGGGCTGCGCCCAGTCGGTGTCGCGCGGTTCGAGGTCGTCGGGGTCGAGGACGACATCGGTGGCGCGGACCAGTGCGAAGGTGGCGAGCACCCCGATGGCGGTCAGCGGCTGTTCACCCCAGCGGTCGGCCAGTTCGGCGTCCACGGTGCCGAGTTCGCCCTCGCGCAGGACGGCCTCCAGCGGGCTGCCGGGGAGGACGAGTTCACCGGCGGGGGCGAGTTCACCGTCCTCGTCGGGCAGGGCGAGCCCGGACAGCCAGGGCTCCTCGCCGGGCGCGAGGCCCGCGGCCTTGGCGAGGCCGAGCACGGTGTCGGCCAACTCCTCGGCGTCCAGGCCGGTTTCGTCGTCCCAGGTGGCGTTGTCGTCGTCGAGCGAGGCGGCGACGGCGGCCCGTACCTGGGGGGTCGTCAGGATGGCCCTCGGGGTGGCGGGCGCGGCGCCGAGTTTCTCCAGCAGCGGGTGGGCGGCGTCGGCGTGGGCGAGCCGCAGGCCGAGCCGGGCGAGCACGGCGGGGTCCACCTCGGCGGCGTTCTCGCCGCGCACGGGCAGCAGCACCTGGCGCGGGCCGACCACCGTACGGCCGTCGGCGAGCGGTACGGGCAGGCCGCTGAGGACGTCCGCGTCGGTGCCGGCCAGGGCGTCGTAGAGCCGCCACCACCAGTCGGCCGGGCGTTCGGCGCCGGCCAGCCGGTCGACCGCGTCGGCGAGGGTGAGCCGGGCGACGCCCAACTGACGCAGCGCGGGGCGCCGTTCGAGCGTGGCGGGCAGCAGCGTCGGCAGCACCTCGGCCAGTACGCGTACGGCCTGCGCGGTGGCGCCCTCCACCACCTCGGCCTCGACCGGGCGCAGCGCGTGGCCCTCGCCCGCGAGCGGGCCGCCACCGTCCCAGGAGTGCGGGTCCGCGGCGGGGCCGCCGCTCTCGGCCACCGGCATCTCGGCGGCGCGCGGCAGGAAGGCGGTACGGGGCAGGGCGGCCAGCACCCGGCGGCGCAGCTCGGCGTCCAGTTCGCCCTTGCCGAGCGGGCCGGGCACGAGGTCGACCACGCCGGGGCCGACGGGCTGCCACCCGGCGAGCAGACGTACGTACTCCTCGGCCGCGCGGTCCAGCAGGAAGTCGGTGAGCGGGCCGGGGGCGGCGTGCCGCCGGGTCGGGTCGAGCGGGAAGGAGGCGAGCAACAGCGCGGGCAGACCGAGGAGTTCGTCGGTCGGGGTGGGCGCGTGCACGACGCCCGCGGTGCGCGGGGTGGCCGGGGCGCCCTCGGCGTCCACCGGGACGGCCCAGGTGACCGACCAGACCGGACGCAGCCGCTCCTCGACCGGTCGGTCGGCGAGGAGTTCGGGTTTCAGGTCGCCCGCGGCGGATCCGACGCGCCAGCGGGTGGGCTCGATCCGGGCGGTGTCCTCGATCAGCACGTCGCCGCCGTCGAGTTGACGTCGCGTCAAGGTGCGTACGCCCGAGGGTGTCTCGATCACCACTTCGGCGAGTCCGGGCAGCGCGAGCAGCAACGCGTCGTCCACGGCGTCGAGCAGCCGGACCGTCAGATCGGTGGCGGCGCCGTCGCGCAGCGGCAGGACGACGACGGTGTCGTACGGTTCCGGCGCGGTGCCCTCCGCCGGGAACGGCAGCCGCAGCAGCGGGACATGGCCGTCGCGGCGCCGCAACTCCTCTGCCATGCCGGGGATGTCGGCGGCCAGCGCTCGGGCCTCGGCGAGCGACCAGCGGACGCCGCCGGTACGGCTGAGCACGGCGGGTTCGTCGCTGACGGCGAGGACGGCGGCGAAGCCGACGCCGAAGCGGCCGACGGCGGCCGGTCCTTCCTCGCGCTTCGCGGAGGCGCGCAGGGTGGAGAGCGATTCGACGGCGGCGGCGTCGAGGGGGGCGCCGGTGTTGGCGGCGGCGAGGACGGCTTCGCCGTCGTCCTCGGCGTCCGGGTCGGCCGCGTGAAGGGTGAGGCGGAGGCGGCCGGGGACGCCCGCGCGGATCGCCGCGTCGGCGGCGTTCTGGGCGAGTTCGACGACCAGACGGTCGCGGTAGCCGCCGAGGGCGAGGTCCTCCTCGGCGTTGGCGTCCTCGCGGAAGCGGGCGGCGGAGGTGGACCAGGCGGTGGTCACCGCGTGGCGCAGGGTGCTGGTGCGGAAGGGGTCGGGATGGCCTTCCGGGGCCGTTCGGGTCACGCCTGCGCGGGTCACGTCCGCCCTTCCGTTCTTGCCGTGGTCCGCCCCTGAGGGCTTTGCGGTGACGGTACCGCCAAATGGTGCTGCCGGGCTCACCGGTCCTGCCCGCGTCCGGCGGCGCGGCCGGGTGCCCGCCCGCACCACCCGCTACCGGCGACACCACGCGTCACCGGCGATACGTCGGCCTTCGGGCCCCGCCGATCCGGCCGGCGGTGCCCCCGTCGCTACGACTCGTCCAGCTCGTCCGTGTCGTGGAGGTCGTCCAGGACCATCGGTGCCGGGCGGGGCGGCGCCGGCATGACCGCGGCCTCGGAGTGGCCACCGCACCCGTACGCCAGGGAGACCAGCCGTCCGTCCGCCGGGGAGAACTCGTTCGCGCACACCCCGAACGCCTGGCTCAGCGATCCGGCGATCGGCACCAGGAACGCGCAGCTCACACACTGCGCGGGCGCCGCCTGGGCCATCGGGGTCTTCGCCCCGAACTGCTCCTCCCAGCGGTCCGCGGCCGTGTGCAGCCCGAACCGGGACAGCACCCGGGGCCGGCCCATGCCCAGCTCTCCCGCGACCGAGCCGATCTTCGCCACCGAGGGCACCACGTCGTCGTCCGAGGTCTCCACGGGCACGATCTCGCCCGCCCACCCCGGTTCGAGCCGCAGGTCGTCGGCCTCCGTGGGCAGCAGATCGCCCGGGCCCATGTCGCCGGGGCGCAGCCGCTCGCTCCACGGCACCCACTCGGGCGCGAGCACGGCGTCGGGGCCGGGCAGCAGCACCGTCTCGTCGATGGTGACGTTCTTGGCGCGCGAGGCCCGGGTGAGCGTGGTGGCCCACTGCCAGCCCCGGTACGCCGGCTCGTTGCAGGCGAACAGATGGGTGACGACCCGGTCGCCCTCCGCGACGACCCCCAGGTGCTCACCGACGGATTGTGGGCCCGCCGCCTCCAGCGTCACGGCCAGCGCGACATCGACCGCCTCGGCGCACAGGCGGTCAGGGGTACGGCTTCGCATCGCAGGACTCACAGAAATCGTTTCTCTCTCTACGCCGTCTCACGTGTGCCCCCGCGGGCGGACGGACCCGGTGCCGAGAGCGGCGGCGGAGCGGACCTGTGGACCGCTTCAACGCGTTCGTTCCCTGCTTCCCCGGCCTGCCCGAGCCTCTTCGAGCGCACCTGTTGTCACCATTCTGCGCGATCGCACGCTACCGGTGTGCACCACGTGCGCAAAGGAGGGGGTGCGTGATCTTCCAATTGGGGCAGGATTGCGTCGTGGCACGAACCGTGACCGCGGGCCCAGGGCCCGTACGCAGCGCCGGGCGCGCCCTCGCGAGCGGCGTGGGGCGGCTGGCGGGTGGCGTACGCCGCCGTGTCCGCCGGACGACACACGCGGGGGGCGCGGGCGAGTCGGGTCTGGCCAAACTCATCGAGCTGCACGCGGTCAACTCCGCGGGCGACATGCTGATCACCATCGCGCTGGCCAGCACGGTGTTCTTCTCGGTGCCCAGCGGCGAGGCCCGCGGCCGGGTCGCGCTGTATCTGCTGGTCACCATGGCGCCGTTCGCGCTCCTCGCCCCGGTGGTCGGACCCCTGCTCGACCGGTTGCAGCACGGCCGCAGGGCCGCGATGGCGATGTCCATGGTGGCCCGCGCGGTGCTGGCCTGGACGATGGCCGGGGTGGTCTCGACCGCCGGCCTCGGCCTGTATCCGATGGCGCTGGGTGTGCTGGTGGCCTCGAAGGCGTACGGGGTCGTGCGCAGCGCGGTGGTGCCGCGGCTGCTCCCGGGCCGTACCACTTTGGTGAAGGCGAACTCCCGGGTCACCCTCTCGGGTCTGCTGGCGACGGCCATAGCGGCGCCGGTCGGGGCCGGGCTGCACGTCATCGGACCGCAGTGGCCGCTCTACGGGGCCTTCGCCGTCTTCGTCTGCGGCGCGCTGCTGTCGATGTCGCTGCCGCCGAAGGTGGACTCCTCGCACGGCGAGAGCAAGGCCCGGCTGACCGCGGACGAGGAGGCGCCGGCCGAGCCCTCCGGGGTGCCGGGCAAGCAGCCGGGCCTGCTCGGCGTCGGCTCCTCGGTGCTGCACGCGCTCCAGGGCAATTCGGGGCTGAGGGCGCTGTCCGGCTTCCTGACGATGTTCCTGGCGTTCATGCTGCGCGAGCATCCGCTCGGCGGGCTGACCCCGGCGATGTCGCTCGGCGTCGTGGGTGTGGCGGCGGGCGCGGGCAACGCGCTCGGCACGGCGCTCGGCGCGTGGCTCAAGGCGCGCGGGCCCGAGGTGATCATCGGCGGTGTGCTGGTCTGCGCGCTGACGGCGGCCACCGTCGCGGCGGGCTGGTACAGCCTGGTGACGGTCGGCGCGGTCGCGGCCGTGGCGGGCATCTCGCAGGCGCTGGCGAAGCTGTCGCTCGACGCGCTGATCCAGCGCGATGTGCCCGAGCGGGTGCGGACCTCGGCCTTCGCCCGCTCCGAGACCGCCCTCCAGCTGTCGTGGGTGGTCGGCGGCGGCATCGGGATACTCCTGCCGCTCAACGGTTCGCTGGGCATGGCGGTGGCGGCCTGCCTGGTGCTGCTGGCCTTCTCGGTGTCGGTACGCGGCCTGTTGGGGGCCGCCCGCCGGGGCGGTACGGCGCGCGCCCGGGTGGCCTGAGCGGCACCCCCCGCACGGGTGGTGCCGCAAGGCGTACGCACGCGCCCGGCCGGCCCGGCGCACCGCGCCCGGTCGGCCTCGCGCACCGGCCCCGGCCTGCGGCTCCCGCGCGGGGACACGCAGCACCCCCACGCGGGCCCGGGGCAACCGCCCGGTAGCCTCCCCCCATGAGCATTCGCCGCGCCGCCACCGCTATCGGTGCCGTATCCCTGGGGCTGATCGCCCTCACCGCCTGTGAAAAGCCGACCGCGCTGGCCACGGTGACCGTCGGCAGCAACACCGTCACGGCGGAGGCCAGTTCCAAGTGCTACGCCAAGGGCGCCAAGCTGCCGGAGCAGATCTTCGTGGCCTGCCTCCAGGCGAAGCCCACGCACCACATCACCGTGCCGGTGGGCGACCAGGTGCGGATCGGCGTCGACCCGTCGATCGGCGACAAGGGCTGGCTGATCGTGCAGAACACCTCGCTGGCCACGCCCGAACTGCTCAAGGACAAGACCTACTGGACGCTCGACAGCGCGACGCTGTTCACCGTGCAGGACCCGCAGACCGGCCAGTCGCAGCAGGCGAAGTCGGTGACGCTGAACATCGTGGAGTCCACCGACACCAGCGGCCAGAACTCCTACCGGGTCATCCAGTTCACCCTCGTCCGGGGCACATGACCGGGCGCCCGCCCCACCCGTCCGTGCCCGCCCGGCTGCTCGTGATCACCGCGGTGGCACCGGAGCGCGACGCCGTGCTGGCGGGGCTGGACGGTGCCGCCGATGTCGTCGCGGGCGGGGTCGGCCCCGCGGCGGCCGCCGCCTCCACCGCGACCGCGCTGGCCCGCGCCGAGGCGGCGGGACGCCCGTACGGCCTGGTGGTCTCGGCCGGCATCGGCGGCGGTTTCGCCCCGGCCGCGCCGGTGGGCACGGTCGCCGTCGCGTCCGCGATCGTGGCCGCGGACCTCGGGGTACGGACGGCCGAGGGCTTCGTACCGGTCGACGAGCTGGGCTTCGGCGCCTCGCGCCACCTGCCGCCGGCCGCGCTGAGCCGGGCCGTCGCCGAGGCGCTGCACGCGGCGTACGGGCCCGTTCTCACGGTGTCCACGGTGACCGGTACGGCCGAGCGCGCCGCCGAGCTGACCGCCCGCCACCCGGACGCGGTGGCCGAGGCGATGGAGGGGTTCGGGGTGGCGGCGGCCGCCGCCGCGGCCGGCGTACCCGTACTGGAGATCCGTACGGTGTCCAACGCCGTCGGCCCCCGGGACCGGGCGGCCTGGCGGATCGGCGAGGCACTGGCGGCGCTGACGACGGCGTTCGGGAAGCTCCCGGCCGCGCTGGAGGTTGAGGCAAAGCATGGCTAGCAACGCGGACAACGCAAGCAACGCTGACAACGCACAGAACACGGCTGAGCCGGCGCCCGGCCGGCCGGGCACGGCGGACGGCGACGCGTTGCGGATCGCGTACTCCCCCTGTCCCAACGACACCTTCGTCTTCCACGCCTGGGCGCACGGCCTGATCCCCGACGCGCCGCCGCTCGATGTGACCTTCGCCGACATCGACCTCACCAACGGGATGGCCGAGCGCGGCGAGTTCGACGTCCTCAAGGTCTCGTACGCGGTGCTGCCGTGGGTGCTGGACGAGTACGCGCTGCTGCCCTGCGGCGGCGCGCTGGGCCGCGGCTGCGGGCCGCTGGTGCTCACCCGTGAGCCCGGGGTGGACCTGGCGGGCAAGACGGTGGCGGTGCCGAGCGAGCGGTCGACCGCGTATCTGCTCTTCCGGCTGTGGGCGGCGGCCGAGGTGCCCGGCGGGGTCGGCGAGATCGTGGTGCTGCCCTTCCACGAGATCATGCCCGCGGTCCGCGACGGCCGGGTGGACGCGGGTCTGGTGATCCACGAAGCCCGCTTCACCTATCAGAACTACGGGCTGCACAGCCTCGCGGACATGGGCGAGCACTGGGAGTCCACCACCGGGCTGCCGATCCCGCTGGGCGCGATCATCGCCAAGCGCTCGCTGGGCAAGGAGCGGCTGCACGCGCTGGCGGAGGCCGCGCGCGACTCGGTGCGCAGGGCGTGGGACGACCCGGACGCCTCCCGCGCGTATGTGCTCGCGCACTCCCAGGAGATGGACCCGGCGGTCGCCGACCAGCACATCGGGCTGTACGTCAACGAGTTCACCGCCGATCTGGGCGAGGACGGCTACGCGGCCGTACGGGGTCTGCTCACCCGGGCGGCGGCCGAAGGGCTTGTACCGCCGCTGGGCGCGGACGCGCTGGCTTTTTAGAACGGTCTTGCGGGCGGGGGTCATTGAGGTCCGGCGGCGTCCCGGATTTTCCGCCCCCGCCCGGAAATCCTTGACCGGAAACCGCGCGGAATCGTGTCCTGAAATACTTGCGGGCGTTTTTCCGGAGGCGGCCCCTCCGGAAAAACGCCCGTCCTGTCAAACGCCGGCGTCCGTCACGTCAAACGCCGCCGCCCGACACCGTCATACGTCCAGCTGGTCCGCCACGACCCGCAGCACGGAGGCGATCTTGTGGCCGTGCGCCTTGTCCGGGTACTTGCCGCGCTGGAGCGAGCGGGCGACGTCCTCCAGCAGGGTCGTGAGGTCCTGCACGATGGGCAGCAGCTCGTCCGGCTTGCGGCGCTGAGCGGCCGCGACGGAGGGGGCGGGGTCGAGCAGAGTCACCGAAAGTGCCTGGTCGCCGCGCTGTCCCGCGACGACTCCGAATTCCACGCGCTGTCCGGGCTTGAGGGCCGCCACGCCGTCGGGCAGCACCGAGGAGTGCACGAAGACGTCGCCGCCGTCATCGCGGGAGAGAAAGCCGAAGCCCTTCTCGCTGTTGAACCACTTGACCTTGCCGGTAGGCACGTCCGACCTCGTCCTCATTGCTCGAAACTGCTGTGAATATGACATCAGCGGGTCCATCGGAGACCCGCTGGCACCAGGCTAATGGCCTGCCGCTGTGTGACAAGACGCCGAGGTCACGTTCCCCGGTGTCCACGGAACGGACCTACCCTTGTCCGGTGAGCAAACAAACCCTGGGCGCCGGTGACCTGCTCGTGCGGGTCGGCGCGATCGTGTTCCTGGTGGGGGCGGTCGGCACGATGGCCACCGTCGCCCCGCTGCTGCTGGGCACCCACCGGCTGCCGACGCCGGCGTACTTCGTGTCGATGCTGATGGCCGTCGGGCTCGCGCTGGCCCTCGGCGGTGTGCTGCGCTCGGCGCTGTCCCAGCGGCAGGCGCTGCGTGAGGCGGTCGGGGGCGCGGACGGCGGCTCAGGCGTACGGGACGGCGGCGCGCCCGCTCAGGCCGCCGCCGAGCTGTAGTCCGCGAACCAGGCGGGGAACTCGGTCAGGTCGCCGAGTACGACATCGGCCCCGGCCGCGCGCAGCGTCTCCGCGTCGAACGGCCCGGTGGTCACCGCCACCGACAGCGCCCCCGCGGCCCGGGCGCCGCGTACGTCCCCGGTGTGGTCCCCGACGTAGACGGCCGCGCCGTACTCGATCAGCGCCCGCGCCTTCGCCTCCGCCCACAGCCAGCCGCGCAGTTCCGCGTCGATGCCGAGGTGGGTGAGGTGCAGCCGGGCGCTCGGCTCGTACTTGGCGGTGACGACGACCGGCCGTCCGCCCGCCGCCCGCACCGCCGCGACGGATTCCGCCGCGCCCGGCATCGCGGGTGAGGGCACGATCGCGTGGTCCACGTAGAGGGCGCGGTAGCGGTCGCCCATCTCCTGGACGTGCTCGGCCGGGAACCAGTGGGCGAGCTCCTGCTCCAGCGGCGGCCCGAGCCGGGTCACGGCCAGATCCCCGTCGATGAAGACACCGGTCTCGGCGGCCAGCCGCTCGAACACCGCCCGGATGCCGGGCCGCGAGTCGACCAGGGTCATGTCCAGGTCGAAGCCGACGGTCAGCGGGGAGCGGGGGCTCGGGGCTCCCGGCTGGGGAACGGACGGCTGCGGGGTCGGCGTCCGGACCGGCGTCGGGACCGGCGTCGGCGCGGAGAGATCGTTGGTCACGCCACCCATTGTCACCGGCCGGTCGAGCTCTTGTGGGCCGGTGCCCGAATCGTCCCGGTGGCGCGCACCGGGTGACCCGGCGGCGCTGGACCTGACGTGGTGTCAGATCTGCTACGCGGTACGCCGGCTGCGCCATAGCAGGTAGAGCGCGGAGCCGAAGGCCGCGAGCCGTACGGTGGCCGGGAAGGCGTCCTGCATCGCCTGGCCCATCTGACCCTGCGCGATGGGCGTGCTCCACTTGCCCGCATTGCGGCCCCACAGCCACACCGCCATGCCCAGGACGGCCAGGCCCGGGATGCCGAGGACGGCGAACTTCGCCTGCGGGCGCGAGAGCCGGGGCGAGAACCAGCCGGCGAGCCAGCCGAGGCCGAGCGGTATCCACGAGCCGATGGCGGCGCCCGCGATCAACAGGACCGCGGCCAGCAGGAGTACGGGGTTGCCGAGGCCCTTGCCGGCGCCTCCGCCCTCTCGGCGGCGCAGGAGCCGGCGGCGGGGCGTGCCGCCCTTGGGCTCCTCCTCGTACACCTCTTCCTCGTCCGCCGCGGGTGGGGCGAGGCCCGGGCCGGGTCCGGCGTCGTCCTCGCCCTCTTCGAGGTCCTCGTCGTCGAACGGGATGAAGATGCCGCCGGTCATCCCCGGCAGCCCGGTCAGCTCGTCCCCGGCGCGGAAATGGCCTCCGGCGCCGCGGGGGTCGACGCGCAGCCAGTCGGAGTCGCGGCCGGAGCCCCTGGCCGTCTTCGCGCCCTTGGCGTCGGACGCGTTCTCGGCGTCCTCCGCGCGGGCCCGGGGGACCTGGGGGCCGGGGGCGCGCTTGGCGTAGGGCCCGTACGAGCCGGGCGGCGGCTCGGCGGCGGGCGCGTCGTCGGAGGACGACGCGCGGGTACGGCCGCCCGTGCCCGCCGCGGCCTCCACGACCGCGTCCGGGCTGCCGATCCGGCCCAGGATGCGCTCGACGGTGGCCGGGCTGTCGGCGCCGCGGCGCTCGCGGTCGATGTCGTTGCGCAGTTGCGCGACGAGTTGCATCCGCTGCGCGGCGGGCAGGGCGGTCTGCGCCAGATCGCCGACCCGGCTCAGATAGTCGAACACCAGCCGGTCACTCTCGACACCCACCGTCAAGCCCCCTTCCACCATGCTGCGTTGGCCCCCGTTCGGCCAGGAACGACCGTACTCGCCCGGCCCGGGGGCTGTCCTCACCCCGCGCGCGGGCTCGGATATTCGAGCCGTGCGGCTAATGTGGGACGGATGACGACCGGAGGCCGCGGCACGGAGCCGCGCACGCTCGCGGAGGACCTGCGCGCCCGAGACGACGAGGCGCTGGCCCTTCTCCTGCGCACCCGCCCGGACCTCCTGACGCCCGTCCCCACGGACCTCACCCAGCTCGCCACCAGGGCCGCGACCCGCGCGTCCGTGCTCCGCACGCTGGACCAGCTCGACGCGTTCACCCACCAGGTGGCCGAGGCACTGGCCGTGTCCCCGGACCCCTGCGGCTACGAATCACTCCGCGCGCTGATGACGGGCCGCCCACCCGCACCCCCGGCCCCGCCCAGAACCGCCACGCCCGCCGACGCGCCCGACCACCCCGGCGGGACGGGGGGCGAGGCCGGGCTCGCCGCAGGCGAAGGTGGGCTGGACGTCGGGACCTACGAGGGCGTCGTGGCCCAGTTGCCGCGGGCGCTGGACGTGCTGCGGGCGCGGGCGCTGGTGTGGGGCGGCGAGGACCGGCTGCGGCTCGTACGGACGGCCCGCGACATCCTCGCCCCCTCCCCCACCGTCGTCTCGGCCACCGGCCTCGGCCCGTCCGTCGGCGAGGCGACAGCCGGCATGTCACCGGCCCGGTTGCAGGAGATCGTCGCGGACGCGGGCCTGCCCGCGACCCACGACCCGATCAGCGCCATCGCCGCGCTCACCGCCCTCTTCGGCGACCCGCAACGCCTCACCGCGCTGCTGGCGGGCGCGCCGGCCGCCGCCGGGGCCGTACTGGAACGCCTGGTGTGGGGCCCGCCCTACGGCGAAGTACGGGACGCCACCGTGCCCGTACGAGCCGCGACCGCCACCACCCCCGTGCAGTGGCTGCTCGCCCGCGGCCTGCTGCTCCCCTCGGGCCGGCACAACGTCGTACTGCCCCGCGAGGCCGCCCTGACCCTGCGCGGCGGCCGCGCCCACCGCGTACCCGAGCCGCTGCCCCCGCCCCTGGCGCCCGTCCCCCGCCAGCAGCGCACGGTCGACCTCACGGCGGCGGGCCAGGCGCTCACCGCGGTCCGGACCGTCACCGAGGTCGTCACCGAGTGGCAGACCGGCGGCCCTGCGGTGCTGCGGGCCGGCGGCATCAGCGTCCGCGACCTCAAGCGAGCCGCGACCGCCCTCGACCTGCCCGAGCCGCAGACCGCCTTCTGGCTCGAACTCGCCTACGCCGCCGGTCTGATCGCCACCGACGGCGAACTCGACGAGGCGTACGCGCCCACGCCCGCCGCCGACGACTGGCGGCAGCTCCCGCCGCACGAGCAGTGGACCGTACTGGCCGGCGCCTGGCTCGGCACGACCCGTACGCCCGGTCTCGTCGGCAGCCGCGACGCCAAGGGCCGGGCGCTGGCCGCGCTCGGCCCCGATCTGGACCGGGCGCTGACCCCGCAGGTACGCCGCCGTACGCTCGGGCTGCTCGCCGAGCTGCCGCCCGGTTCCGCCGCCACCCGCGACTCGCTGCTGGCCCGGCTGCGCTGGGACCGTCCGCTGCGGGCGGGCGCGGACGCCTTCCGCGCGGACCTGCTCAGCTGGACGCTGCACGACGCCGAGACCCTGGGCATCACCGGGCGCGGCGCGCTCGCCGCCCACGGCCGAGCGATGCTCGCGCCAAAGGGTGACGCCCGCACCAAGGGCGAGGCCCGGACCGGGGGCGACCCGGGGGCGACCGCCGCCGCGCTGCTCGCCCCGCTGCTGCCCGAACCCCTCGACCACGTGCTGCTCCAGGCCGACCTGACCGCCGTCGCGCCCGGCCCGCTGGTCGGCCCGCTCGCCGACACCCTCGGCGTGCTCGCCGACATCGAGTCCAAGGGCGGCGCGACCGTCTACCGCTTCACGCCCGAGTCGGTGCGCCGCGCCCTGGACGCGGGCCGTACGGCGGCCGAACTCCAGGCGTTCCTGACCGCGCACTCCCGTACGCCGGTCCCGCAGCCGCTCAGCTACCTCATCGACGACATGGCCCGCCGCCACGGCACCCTTCGGGTCGGCGCGGCCGCCGCCTATCTGCGCTGCGACGATGACGCGCTGCTCGCCGAACTCCTCGCCGACCGCCGCGCCTCGGGTCTTGGCCTGCGCCGCCTCGCGCCGACCGTGCTGGCCGCGCAGGCGGACCCGTCCACGCTGCTGGAACGGCTGCGGGCGATGGGGCTCGCGCCCGCCGCCGAGTCCGCCGAGGGCGACGTGCTGATCACCCGGCCGGACGCCAAGCGCACCCCGCCGCGTACGCCGCCCGTCCCGCTCACGGACGGTCCGCCGACCCCCGACACCGCGCTGCTCGGCGCCGCGGTCAAGGCGATCCGGGCGGGTGACCGGGCCGCCACCGCCGTGCACCGCGCGCCCGCCGCGGCCGCCTCGGGCGACGGCCTTCCCCGCACCCCGGCTGCCGACACGCTGGCCACGATGCAGGCGGCCACGCTCAGCGGCGAGTCCCTGTGGATCGGCTACGTGAACGCGGACGGCGCCGCCAGCCAGCGCGTGATCGCCCCGGTCCGCGTCGAGGGCGGCTACGTCACCGCGTACGACCACACCGCCGACGAGGTCCGCACCTTCGCCCTCCACCGCATCACGGGCGTCTCCGAACTCACCGACACCCCCACCTGATCACCCCCGCGCCACAACCAGCGCTCCCCCGGCCCACTCGGGCCCACTGCCGTACCTCCTCCGCTCCGATGCCTCACTCACAGAGCGTGACATGAACCACTGACAATGGGCCGTGGGGCCGTCAGCGGGGGGCTTTCGGGGTGGGGGGACGGCGGTGGTACCAGTGGGGGCGGCGGGGGTGGAGGGCGCGGCCCAGGCGGCGGCCGAGGAGGAGGTAGCCGAGCAGGGCACCCGTCGTGTTGAGGATGACGTCGTCGACGTCGAAGGCGCGGCCCTCGACGATCAGCCCCTGGGCCGTCTCGACCAGGACCATCACCAGCGCGGTGAGCAGCGCGACCCGGACCAGTCCGCGGGCCCGCGGGAAGAGCACCGGGAGCAGCACGCCGAAGGGCACGCCGAGCAGGATGTTGCCGCCGATCTGCTTGACGGTGTCCCGCAGGAGTGGCTGGTCGAGGTAGGCCCGGATCGAGGCGCCCGGGCGCAGATTCGTGTGGATCAGGGCGTCCGAGGACGGCGACGGCACCAGGGTCACCCTGGCCAGCGCCACCGCGAAGCCCACCATGCACACGAGGGCGACGGCGAGCACGGCCGCGCGGGCGAGCGCCGGACCGAGGGCGTGCCGCTGGAGTAGGGGCGGCCGCCGGGCCCCGGGAGCGCGCGGCACGACGTCCGCCTCGCGCCCTGGCTTCGCATCCGCCTCGCGCCCAGGACGCGAATTCGGCGTCTTGGGCCCCCGCTCGGCTCCCCGCAGCCCGCGCTTCCGCCCCGGGACCGCCTCCCCCTTCGGCCGCGTCCTCCGCAACGCCGTACCGAACCGCGTCATACGCGTCACCATCAGCCGCCCCCTCGCGTGTCCACCGTCCCGGCGGCGTCTACCCGCGACCGGCCGCCGTACGCCGCTGGTCGAGCGGCGTACGGCGGCCGGATCACCGCAGGGGCCGTACGGAGAGCCGTACGGGAGAAGGCGGCGTGCGTACGGGTACGCGCGTGCCTAGTTGTGACGTCCGCGCCTGCGCGACACCACCATGAGCAGTCCGCCCGCACCGAGCACGCCCGCGGCCGCCGCGGCGGTCCAGCCCACCTCGGCGCCGGTGTGCGGCAGGTGGGGACGGTGCGGGTGGTGGGGAGGCGTGGTGGGCGGAGTCGTCCACGTCGTGGGAGGCGTGGTCGGCGGGGTGGTGGGAGGTGTCGTGGTCGGAGGCGTCGTCGGCGGCCGCGTCCAGGTCGTGGGCGGGGTCGTCGGGGGGCGCGTCCAGGTGGTCGGCGGGGTCGTCGGCGGCCTGGTCCAGGTCGGAGGCGGTGTGGTGGGCGGGCAACTCGTGGTGGGGGGCGTGGTGGGAGGAGTCGTGGGCGGGGTGGTCGGCGGCGTCGTCGGAGGTGTCGTCGGAGCGTGCCCGTAGGTGCCGCCCGAGCCGTTTCCGTACGTGGAACCACCCGAGTCGTGCCCGTAGGTCGAGCCGCCGGAACCCTGCCCGTACGAACCGCCGGGCTCCTGCCCGTACGAACCGCCGGAGTCCTGGCCGTACGACGAATCGTCCGAACCCTGGCCGTACGAGTCACCGGAACCCTGGCCGTACGACGAGTCGTCCGAACCTTGGCCGTACGACTCGTCCGACCCCTGCCCGTAGGACGAGTCGTCGGAGTCCTGACCGTAGGACGAGTCGTCCGAGTCACGCCCGTACGACGAATCGTCCGAGTCCTGACCGTGCGACGAGTCGTGGGAACCCAGGTTCGACAGCAGCGAGCCCAGGTTCGGGGTCAAGGAGCCCTTGCTCAGCCCGGAGCCCTTCACGCCCGGCACACGGGCGTGCAGGATCTGGTCCAGGAATTTCGAGGTGTCCGATGCGTGTGAAGTGTCCGAGGCGTGCGACGTGCCGGAGGCGTCCGACGTGCCGGAGGCGTCCGACGCCTCCGACGCGTCCGAGGCGCCCGGGGCCTCCGCGGCGGCGGACGGGTCCGACGCCGCGGCCGTGGTCGTGGTCGTGGTCGTGGCGTACGACGTGTGCCAGTTGAAGTCCGACTGCCCGTCCTGGCTCTGCCACCCGGCGGCCGTTGAGGCGGCGCTGGCGGAGGAGCCGGGGAGGAGCAACAGGCCGGCAGCGGTCATGACTGCCGCGCCGGCGACGGCCGTGGACGCCGCGACCGCGCGGAACGTCCCCCGCTTGCGCGGCTCGGCGGGAGGAAGCGAGTGCTGGTGATCCATGGGGGCAGAAAACATCAAATACGACTGATCACCATGTATGACACATAGGCGACGCCATGGATTCGCACGGATGGCCACCCGTTCGACGCAGGGCCGCCCGCCATCGGAGTGACGAAGGCCACCCGGAGCCACGTACCACCCGGGCGCCCCGGCCCGCGCACCGCCGCGGTGACGCCGACCACCCGGAGCCACCCTCCGCCGGACGTACAATTTTCTGTTCGCCCCCGTAGGCCGACCACGTCGGCCGCACACAGCACCCCCGCCCACCCGTCCGGCCGTCCCCACCGCGCGACCGTCCCCCAGGACCCCGCGCGGACCACGCCGACCGATCCGACCCGCCGACGCCCGCGTCCCGACGTACCCCACCGCTCCCCCGACCCCGTCCCCGACCGGAGGTCCCGCGTGTCCTGCCTCATCGTCCAGAGCGACAAAACGCTTCTCCTGGAGGTCGACCACGAACAGGCCGACGCCTGCCGCCGTGCCATCGCCCCCTTCGCCGAGCTGGAACGCGCCCCCGAGCACATCCACACCTACCGGCTGACCCCGCTCGGCCTGTGGAACGCGCGCGCCGCGGGCCACGACGCCGAGCAGGTCGTCGACGCGCTCGTGGAGTACTCCCGCTACCCGGTCCCGCACGCCCTGCTCGTCGACGTGGCCGAGACGATGGACCGCTACGGCCGGCTGCGGCTGAGCAAGCACCCCACCCACGGCCTGGTCCTGACCAGCACCGACCGGCCGGTCCTTGAGGAGATCCTGCGGTCCAAGCGGGTGCAGCCGCTGGTCGGCGCCCGGATCGACGAGGACACCGTGGCCGTCCACCCCTCCGAGCGCGGCCAGATCAAGCAGGTGCTGCTCAAGCTCGGCTGGCCCGCGGAGGACTTCGCCGGATACGTGGACGGCGAGGCGCACGCCATCGAGCTGCGCGAGGAGGGCTGGGCGCTGCGCCCGTACCAGAAGCAGGCCGTGGAGAACTTCTGGCACGGCGGCTCCGGTGTGGTCGTCCTGCCGTGCGGCGCGGGCAAGACGCTGGTGGGCGCGGGCGCGATGGCCGAGGCGAAGGCGACCACGCTGATCCTGGTCACCAACACGGTCTCGGCCCGCCAGTGGAAGCACGAGCTGGTCAGGCGCACCTCGCTCACCGAGGACGAGATCGGCGAGTACAGCGGTACGCGCAAGGAGATCCGCCCGGTCACCATCGCCACCTACCAGGTCCTCACGACTCGCCGCAAAGGCGTCTATCCGCACCTGGAGCTCTTCGACTCCCGGGACTGGGGGCTGATCCTCTACGACGAGGTGCATCTGCTGCCCGCGCCCGTCTTCAAGTTCACCGCCGACCTCCAGGCGCGGCGCCGGCTCGGTCTGACCGCGACGCTCGTACGGGAGGACGGCCGCGAGTCGGACGTCTTCTCGCTGATCGGGCCGAAGCGGTTCGACGCGCCGTGGAAGGAGATCGAGGCGCAGGGCTACATCGCGCCCGCCGACTGCGTGGAGGTCCGGGTCAATCTGACGGACACCGAGCGGCTGGCCTACGCGACCGCCGAGGCCGAGGACAAGTACCGCTACTGCGCGACCACCGCGACGAAGCGGAAGGTCACGGAGGCGCTGGTCAAGAAGCACCAGGGGCAGCAGACGCTGGTCATCGGGCAGTACATCGACCAGCTGGACGAGCTGGGCGAGCACCTGGGCGCGCCGGTCATCAAGGGCGAGACGTCCAACGCGCAGCGCGAAAAGCTCTTCGACGCCTTCCGCAACGGTGAGCTGTCCGTGCTGGTCGTCTCCAAGGTCGCGAACTTCTCGATCGACCTGCCCGAGGCGACGGTCGCGATCCAGGTGTCGGGGACGTTCGGCTCCCGCCAGGAGGAGGCGCAGCGGCTCGGCCGGGTGCTGCGGCCGAAGGCGGACGGGCACGAGGCCCGCTTCTACTCGGTGGTCGCGCGGGACACGATCGACCAGGACTTCGCGGCGCACCGCCAGCGCTTCCTGGCCGAGCAGGGCTACGCCTACCGCATCGTCGACGCGGACGCCCTCCTCACCAACGCGGACGACGACATCTAGGGCGTTTCTTTCGGACTGTCCCGCGGGCTGGAGGAAGACGGCCGCGGAATAGCGTCCGGGAGCCCCCGTGTCCGGTCCGCGGGTCGGCGGACCGGACACCGGGGCTGTCTCCCTCCGGCACCGCTCACGCGGCGGGGAGGGTGCGGGCGAGCCAGCCGAAGAGGCGCTGGTGGAAGTAGGACATGGCACCCATGTGGCAGTGCTCGCCGGCGCCTTCGGCCTCGGTGAAGGTGATCAGTTCCTTCTCGCAGGTCAGCGCGGCGTGGATACGCTCCGCCTGGCCCTTGAAGAAGTAGTCGTTCTCGGCGTCGCAGACCAGGGTGGGGCAGGTGATCCGGTCGGCGATGCCTTCCATGGTGTACGGCTGGGTCATCCGGATGTACTCGGCCGGGGAGGCGGCGCCGAAGGTCCACATGCCGTTGCGCAGGCCCCAGCTCACCGAGGTGGAGAAGCTCGCGACCATGCCGGCGACCGCGTTGGCCTCGGCGTCCTTGCCGGTGAGAATCCACTCGGCCAGGAACGGCGGCACGGCCTGGAGGTTGGCGTCGTGGTAGCTGTACAGGCCGTCGTCGAGGATCAGCGCGGAGATCCGCGGCTCGAAGGCGGCTGCCCTGGCCACCAGGAGACCGCCGAGGCTGTAGCCGAACAGCGCCAGCCGGTCGGCGTCGGTCTCCGGCTGGGTCAGGGCGAAGTCGACGACAGGGGTGATCACGGCCTCCCAGTCGGGGCGGAACCGCAGGCGCTGCTCGCGCACCACCGCGCCCTGGCCGGGGCCGTCGAAGGCCAGCACGTTGTAGCCGCGCTCGTTGGCGGCCGCGGCCAGTACGAAGTACGACTCCTCCAGCGTCGAGTCGAATCCGCTGTTGTAGATGATCGTGGGACGGGCGCTGCCGCTGTCGTCGGCCAGGAAGAGGTAGCCGGGCAGGGTGGTGCCCTCGTAGGGGATGGCGACCGGGCGGACCGGGCGGTCCATCAGCTCCACCGCGCGGGAGAAGGTCTCGCGCGACAGCCGGGAGAGCAAGCGGACCTCGGGGTCGTGGTCGGCGTCGTCGCGCAGGTAGAAGTCGGCGGTGCGGTAGTAGTTCGAGGCGCGCAGGAGGGCACCGCGCGCGCCGACCCGGTCCCCCTCGGCCAGCGCGTCGTCGGCCAGGCCCCTGGCGCGGTCGGCCGCGGCCTTCCAGGCCCGGTGCCAGGCGGTCTCGTCGCGCTCGGGGATGGCGGCGGCGGTGACCAGCACCTCGCCGAGGTCCGCCCCGCCGGCGCCGGCGAAACCGGCGGTGCGCAGGGTCTCGTAGGAGAAGGACTCTTCGTCGAACAGGAACTTCATGGGGTGGACCTCTCGGGTTCGGTTCGGCTCGCGGTGTCACGGCGGTGGCGTGGCGCCACCCACCGGACGACGTTACGCCGTTACGTCGTTACGAGTACGTATCGGCGTCGTGCCTCCAGTAAGACACGGCCGACGTCGATGCGCAAACGTATCGACGTACGGGAGAGAGTGATCCACGCCACTCACGAGGGTCCTTGGTGCGCGCCGGGCCGCCCGCCGGGGTGAGGTCGATGCGGATACGTATCGACGTACGGCTACGCTGGGCGCCGTGACGAACGAACCCGAACACCCCGCCGCGGGGCACGGCACGAACGTCGACGCAAGCGGCACGGCGGACCCGGCACCGGCATCGGCCGGGAAAAAGCGCAAACCGGCCGGCGCGGCGGTGATGCGCGCGGACGTGACGGAGGCGATCCTGCGGGCCGCCGCCCTGGAACTGGCCGAACACGGTTACGGCGGGCTGACCCTGGACGCGGTCGCCCGTCGGGCCAAGGTGAGCAGGCCCGCCCTCTACCGGCGCTGGCCCTCCAAGCACGCGCTGACCGAGGCACTCATCGCCGGCGTCAAGGACAACCTCACCGACGACCGCACCGACTCGCTCCGCGGTGACGTCAGCGCCTTCCTGACCGCGGTCGATGCCGGCCTCCGGCACCCGCTGGTGTCACGTATCGTCCCCGACCTGCTGGTGGAGGCCCATCGCAGCACCGAACTGGCCCAAACCCTCTACGAGTTGCGGGACACCCGCCGGGCACGGGCCACCGCGATAATGGACCGCGCGATCGCGCGCGGCGAGCTGAGCTCGGACACCGACCGCGAGATGGCCGTGGACCTGCTCATCGCCCCCCTCTACTGGCGGCTGGCCATGGTCCGCACTCCGACCGACCCCGGCTATCTCGACCGCCTCACCACCGTCGTCCTCGCCGCGATAGCAGCGGCCCGCCCGGCCCCGGACACGCCCGGCCAGGGGAGTGCGGAATCCTCGCCGTGAGCGGCGCGCGCCGTCGAATCCGAGGCCGTCGAATCCCTCCAGGCCGGAGGCGTTACGTCGCGGCCGGGAGGTGGAGGTAGATCATCGCGGCCGTCAGCGCGAGCAGCGGGGCCAGAGCCGCGAGCGCGATCCGCTTCGCGCGGTGCCTGCGCCGCCACGGGATGGCCCACGACGCCCCGAGCGCGCCCGCGGCCAGCACCAGGAGGCAGGGGGCGAGCAGCAGCATCCGGTACAGCGCCTGGCACCCGTGCGCCGTGCACGAGTCCGTGGCCATCGGGGAGATCATCGTGAACATCCCGCCCACCACGATCACCGGCGCGGCCAGCACCGTGGCGATCAGCGGCGCGACAAAGGCGTGCCGGTCCCGCTCGGGGTCGACCGGCCGCACACCGTACGGCGGTGGCGGCGGCCCGAACCCGTACGCGGACGGCGCCCCGAAGCCCTGCGGCATTCCGCCGTGCTGCCACTCGTGCGGCCGCGCAGGCGGCACTTCGTACGCGCGGTACTCGGGCTGCTGCTTTCTCATACGCCCATTGGACGCCGCCGGTCCCGCCCGGAGAATGCGTTCACGTACTCAGAAAGCGAACGGCGTACTCAGAGGGCGCGAGCCGGGTACTCAGTAGCGCCGGGTGCCGCCGCTGCCGAGTATGACGACCTCGACGGCGGTGGCGGCGAAGACACGGACGGCGCGCAGGGCGTTGCCGAGCCGGTGGCGGGGGTGGTCGGGGTTGGCGCCGAGCGCCGTGCCGCCATGGGCGGCGGGGGCTGGGGGAATGGTCGTGGCGGTCATGTCTCCAACGTACGAAGCGGACATTCCGTTGACATCGGACCAGGGATGTAATTCCCGCTCCCCGAGTCCGCCCCGAGGCTGATCCCCGACCCCGACCCCGGCCTCGGGGTCACCCCGAGGCGCCCCGACCCGGGCCTCGCGCCCGGTGCCCGGAAGCCCACAGCCCCGGCGCCCGGCGGCGGGCCGGCGCCGCGAGGCCCCGCCGCCGCCCGAGCCCCGCCCAGGGGCCCCACCGGCCCCGCCCGGACCCCCGCCACCGGAAAACCGTTCGCGCCTCCGCATCCCGCCGCGTATGATCGCCGGTCTTGCCGCCTCCCGGACGGGAGTGCCGCCGCCCGGACGGAAACCGGCCGGCCTTCGTGACACCACCTCGCGACCTCGCGTACGCGCCCACGTATCAGCCGGAGGCAAAGCCGTGCCCTCGCACGTCCCGCACCAGCAGGCCCCCCACGAAGAGGACCCGCAGCACCCGCCACGCCCGCACGACCCGCAAGCCGCGCAGAACCCGCACGACCCGCTCCAGCGCGAACGCGCCCACCTCGCCTCCTCCCGCGCCGCCCTGCGCGCCATGCGCCACGACGTCGAATCGCTCGACATCTCCGACGTCACCGGCAACTGGGTCAACGCCAAGATCCTCGCCGCCGAGATCGACGTCCGGATCAAGGCCCTCGCCGACCTCGCCGACACCCCGCTCTTCTTCGGCCGCCTCGACTACCTGCACACCCCTGGCAGCGAACTCGTCGAGGACCCCTCACCGGACGCGGCGCAAAGCGGCCCGGGCGACGGCAAGCACCGCGACAGCGAGAGCTTCTACATCGGCCGCAGGCACGTCCACGACGCCGACGGCGACCCCATGGTCATCGACTGGCGCGCCCCCGTCTCGCAGCCTTTCTACCGAGCCTCGCGCACCGAGCCGATGGACGTCGGGCTGCGCCGCCGATTCGGTTACACCGGCGGCGAGTTGACCGCGTACGAGGACGAGCACCTGTCCGACCCGGCCGAGTCCGCGGGTTCGAGCCGGCTGCTCCAGGCCGAGATCGAACGCCCCCGCGTCGGCCCGATGCGCGACATCGTCGCCACCATCCAGCCCGAGCAGGACGAGATCGTCCGCGCGGGCGTCGGCGGCACGGTCTGCGTCCAGGGCGCGCCCGGCACCGGGAAGACCGCCGTCGGCCTGCACCGGGTCGCGTATCTGCTGTACGCGCACCGCGAGCGGCTGGCCCGCACCGGCACCCTGGTGATCGGCCCGAACGCGTCCTTCCTGCGCTACATCGAGCAAGTGCTGCCCGCGCTCGGCGAGTTGCAGGTCAAGCAGGCCACCGTGGACGACCTGGTCGCCCATGTCGAGGTCCGCGGCGCCGACCACGCGGACACGGCTCGTATCAAAGGCGACGCGCGGATGGCCGAGGTGCTGCGCAGGGCCGTACGGTCCGGCATCCGGATGCCCACCGAGCCGGTCATGGTGGTGCGCGGCTCCCGGCGCTGGCGGGTCCCCGCGTACGAACTGGAGGAGCTGGTACGGGAGATGGCCGCGCGCGACATCCGTTACGGCGCCGCGCGCGACGCCCTTCCGCAGCGGATCGCGCACGCCGTGCTCGTCCAGATGGAACGCTCCGGAGAGGCGCCCGACGACCGTGTCCAGGACGCGGTGGCCCGTAACCCCGCGGTGAAGGCGGCCGTCAAGGAGTGCTGGCCGCCGGTCGACCCGGCGAAGCTCGTGCTGCGGCTGCTGTCCGACCCGGAGTTCCTGGCCGAGTCGGCGGACGGGCTGCTGTCGGCGGAGGAGCAGCGGACGATCCTGTGGACCGCGCCGGCCCGCTCGCTGCGCTCGGTGCGGTGGTCGGCGGCGGACGCGGTGCTGATCGACGAGGCGTACGACCTGGTGCAGCGCACGGCCTCGCTCGGGCATGTCGTCCTGGACGAGGCGCAGGACCTGTCGCCGATGCAGTACCGGGCGGCGGGGCGCCGCTGTTCGACGGGTTCGGCGACGATCCTGGGCGATCTCGCGCAGGGTACGACGCCTTGGGCGACGTCCTCCTGGGCCGAGGCGCTGACCCACCTGGGCAAGCCGGACTCCCGGATCGAGGAGCTGACCAGGGGTTTTCGCGTCCCCCTGGAGGTCATCGCCTACGCCTCGCGCCTCTTGCCGACGATCGCCCCCGGGCTCGCCCCGGCCACGTCCGTACGCGAGTCCGCGGGCGCGCTGTCCGTCACGGAGGTGGCCCGCGAGGAGCTTGACGCGGCGGTGGTCGCGGGCTGCCGGGACGCGCTGGCGTACGAGGGGTCGATCGGGCTGATCGCGGCCGACGACCGTATCCCGGCGCTGGACGCGGCCCTCACGGCGGCCGGACTGCCGTACCTGCGCCCGGGCGAGGAGACCTCGGCGACGGCCCGGCTCACCCTCGTCCCGGCCTCGCTCGCGAAGGGCCTCGAATACGACTACGTGGTGCTGGACGACCCGGCGGCGATCGTCGCGGGCGAACCGGACCCGCGTACGGGCCTTCGCCGCCTGTACGTCGCCCTGACCCGCGCGGTGTCCGGCCTGGCGGTGCTGCACGCGGAGCCGTTGCCGGAGGCGCTGGCGGGGTAGGGCCGGAGACCGCACGGGACTTCGCGTCCATGGAGACGAAGCGCGGGCTCGCCGCCATGGACGCGAAAGCGGCGGGCCCGACCCCCGTACGGACTCGCCGCCATGGACGCGGAGTTCCGGCGCAAGCTCGCGTCCTTGGACGCGAAGCGCGCCCGATTCCGCAGGAGTTCGCCTCCATGGACGCGAATCGGCCGACCCGCGTCACCGTACGGAACCGGCGGCCGCTCAGTTCGCTACGGCCACCGGCGCGTCCAGGACCTCGCGCCACGTGCGGACCGCGTGGACGTCGACCGGTCCGGCCCAGCCCCCGGCCCGTACCGCGCCGCCGACGTGGAAGGCGTCGAGCCCGGCCGCGCGCAGCACCGGTACGTGGTCGAGCAGCAGCCCGCCGCCGACCAGCAGCCGCGGCCCGTAACCCGGTTCGCCCTCGCGCGCGGCCTCGGCGCACAGCACGGAGAGCCCCGCCTCGACGCCTTGCGCCGAGCCCGCGGTGAGATACGTGTCGAGGCCGGGCAGCCCGTCGAGCTGGAGCCGCAGCGCGTCCCGGTCGGCGGCACGGTCCATCGCGCGGTGGAAGGTCCACCGGCAGCCGTCGAGCACGTCCACCAGCGCGTACACCGCGTCCAGGTCGGCCCGCCCCCGCGGATCGAGGAAGCCGAGCACGAACTCCTCGGCGCCTTCCGCCCGCAGTCCTTGCGCGGCCTCGCACAGCGCGTCGAGCTCGCGGGCGTCACCCGCGCTGAAGCCGTCGGACAGCCGCAGCATGACCCGCAGCGGGATCTCGACGGCGTCCCGGATC
The DNA here is from genome assembly GCF_036199905.1 of Streptomyces sp. NBC_00223. NCBI lineage: Bacteria > Bacillati > Actinomycetota > Actinomycetes > Kitasatosporales > Streptomycetaceae > Streptomyces > Streptomyces sp. NBC_00223. The sequence goes on from NZ_CP108109.1 coordinate 3,175,460, forward strand.
GCCCCGAAGGTGGCCCGCGTCGGAGTGAGCCCGTCCGCGTCCATATTGGTGACCAGTTCGAGGCGGTCGGCGCCACCGTCCTGGGCCGCAACGGCGTCATCCGCGCCGAGGGCGATCACCTCGAAGATTGGTCTAGACATATGAGCAAGGGTGCCACATGCGTTACTCCCACGCGAGAGGCAACCCCCCTCTGTCACCACGGCGTCCGATTTTTCCCACCCGGGACGGCCTTTGAGGGCCTCGCAGGGGCTTCGCAGGGGTCCCGGACGGGCCTCGGGGGCGCCGGAACGGCCCGTGGACCCGCCGCGCGCGCCCGTCACCGCCGCTTACCGGCCCGTAACCCGCCCCGCGCCCGGTCCGTATACAAACCGCGGACCCAGGTCGTATACGAGCCGCCCGCCCATGCCCCCGCTGCGGTTCCGAACCCCCTTCGGCCGATGACCAGGGCCGCCATGTGGGACGTTGTTGAGCTTCTTGAGCCCGCGCTGCGACACTTACCACGTCGAGACGGTCTTGTACGTCACTCCCGCGATCCCGCACAGTAGTCAGGACGCCCTCAATGGCGAGGGGGACCATTGGGCGTTACCCGGGAGGGAGCGCCTTTGAGCGGATCCCACCACGGAAGGTCTTGATCAGATGCCGGCCACCCCCCAGACCACGGCTCTCACTGAAGCCGGGCACCGCGTCATCGAGCCGCTGTACGCGGAGGTCCTCCGCCGCAACCAGGGCGAGAAGGAGTTCCACCAGGCGGTACGGGAAGTCCTCGAAACCCTCGGCCCGGTGCTGACCCGGCGCCCCGAGTTCGTGGACGCCCGGATCATCGAGCGCGTCTGCGAGCCCGAGCGTCAGCTGATCTTCCGGGTCCCGTGGTCGGACGACTCCGGCGACATCCACGTCAACCGCGGTTTCCGGGTCGAGTTCAGCAGCTCGCTGGGCCCGTACAAGGGCGGTCTGCGCTTCCACCCGTCGGTCAACCTCGGCATCGTGAAGTTCCTCGGCTTCGAGCAGATCTTCAAGAACGCGCTCACCGGTATGCCCATCGGCGGCGGCAAGGGCGGCAGCGACTTCGACCCCAAGGGCCGCTCCGACGCGGAGATCATGCGCTTCTGTCAGTCCTTCATGACGGAACTCCACCGCCACCTGGGCGAGTACACCGACGTACCGGCCGGCGACATCGGCGTCGGTGGCCGGGAGATCGGCTACCTCTTCGGCCAGTACAAGCGGATCACCAACCGCTTCGAGTCCGGCGTCCTGACCGGCAAGGGCCTCGGCTGGGGCGGCGCCCAGGCGCGTACCGAGGCGACCGGCTACGGCTGTGTGCTCTTCACCGCCGAGATGCTGCGCAGCCGCGGCGAGAGCCTTGAGGGCCAGCGGGTCGTCGTCTCCGGCTCCGGCAACGTCGCCATCTACGCGATCGAGAAGGCCCAGCAGCTCGGCGCGACCGTGGTGACCTGCTCGGACTCCGACGGCTACGTCGTCGACGACAAGGGCATCGACGTCGCCCTCCTCAAGGAGGTCAAGGAGGCCGGGCGCGGCCGCGTCTCGGACTACGCGGAGCGGCGCGGCTCGCACGTCCGCTTCGTCTCCGGCACCGGTGTGTGGAACGTGCCGTGTGACGTCGCTCTCCCCTGCGCCACGCAGAACGAGCTGGAGGAGCCCGACGCGCTCGCCCTGGTGCGCAACGGCGTCAAGGCGGTCGCCGAGGGCGCGAACATGCCCACCACCCCGGAGGCCGTCCGCGTCTTCCAGGAGGCCGGTGTCGCCTTCGCGCCCGGCAAGGCCGCGAACGCGGGCGGTGTGGCGACCAGCGCCCTGGAGATGCAGCAGAACGCGTCCCGCGACTCCTGGACCTTCGCCCACACGGAGGAGCGGCTCGCGGAGATCATGCGGCACATCCACGACTCGTGCTTCACGACGGCGGAGCACTACGGCAGCCCCGGCAACTACGTGGTCGGCGCGAACATCGCCGGCTTCGAGCTGGTCGCCGACGCGATGCTGGCGCAGGGCCTGATCTGACGCGAAGTGGCGGCCACCCTCCCTGGGTGGCCGCCCACTGTCGTCTGCCGTCGGTCGTCGGTCGTCGGCCGGGGTCCGCGCCGGCGGGTGCGTCAGCCCTGGGGCAGCGGCGCGTACGGAAATCTTTCTGTCAGCTTGGGGTCAAGCCCGTGCTGGTTCTGACCTCTCTCGCCCTCGGTGCACAGGAAGACCAGCACGATGATGCCGCCGACCACCGGAATGAAGCCGAGCAGCAAGGACCACCCGGACTTACCGACGCCGTGCAGGCGCCGTACGGCGACGGCCACGGCCGGCATGAAGGTCGCGACGCCGTAGACCACGTACGGGATCGAGGTGCCCGCCGTGGTTTCGACAATGCGCAGCGCCGCGATGGCGACGATCTCGACCAAGGCGAACATCCAGAACTCCTTGCGCCGGGCTCGCCCGTTGAAGACGGCGTACTTCTTGAACGCCTCGATGTACCACCGCATGCTGTGTCCCTTGACGCGAAGTGGGCGGAGTCCGTACCGGCGAGCGGATCAGTACTGGGGCAGCGGCGCGTACAGGGAGTTGTCTCCCTGCTTGGGGTCCGGCCCGTACTTGTTCTGACCCCTGTCGCCCTTGATACACGCGAGGATCAGGATGATGATGCCGCCGATCATCGGAATGAAGCCGAGCAGCGCGAACCATGCGGACCTACTCGTGTCGTGCAGACGCCGCACGGTCACGGCGAAGGTCGGCACGGTGGTTGCGATGGTGTAGACGTAGCACGGAATCAAGGTGTGAATCACAAGTCCGACAATGACCAGCGCCACAATAGCGATCAGGTCGAACAAGGAGAACATCCAGTACTCCTTGCGGCAAGCTCGCCCGTTGAAGACGGCGTACTTCTTGAACGCCTCGATGTACCACCGCATGCTGTGTCCCCCCAGGACCGGATCGATCAGATGATCAGCCCGCGCCGATCACCGACCGGGCCGCCAAACAGTAGGGGCGCTGACGTGCACGAGTCAAAGTGCCGGCGCAGGGCCTCATCTGACGCGAAATGGGCGGCCACCCCGCCGGGGTGACCGCCCACTGCCGTCGGCCGGTGTCCATACCGGCGGACGGATCAGTACTGGGGCAGCGGCGCGTACGGGGGGACGTCTCCCAGCTTGGGGTCCGGCCCGTACTTGTTCTGACCCCTGTCACCCTCGGTGCACACGAAGACCAGGACGATGATGCCGCCGACCAGCGGAATGAAGCCGAGCAGAATGAACCATCCGGACTTGCCCGTGTCGTGCAGACGCCGCATAGTCACGGCCAAGGACGGCACAATGACCGCGACCACGTAGATGAAGTACGGGATCATGGTGTCAGCGACAGCCCCGACAATGGCCAGCACCACAACAGCGATGATGTTGAACAAGAAGAACATCCAGTACTCCTTGCGCCGCGCTCTCCCACTGAAGACGGCATACTTCTTGAGCACGTCGATGTACCACTGCACTGTGTGTCCCCCCAGAACCGGATCGATTCGATGATCAACTCGTGCTGATCACCGGCCAGGCCGACAAACAGTAGGGGCGCTGACGTGCACGAGTCAAAACTTCGCGAAGCCCCGGCAGCTGTGTAGCGCGCTCCCCCGAAGGCTGCGGCCACGGTCATGAAACGCCACGCCCTTCTCGGTTCGCCGTCAGGCGTCGTACTCCGCCGGCCGGCCCAGCGCTCGAAAGGTCCAACCGGCTTCGCGCCAGGTGCCGGAGTGGAGGGTGCCGCCGGTCGGCTCCGAGCTCATCGGCTCGGGCCATGAAGCCGCGAATGTCCTTGGACAGGCAGCCGCCGCCGAACATGCAGGCGGCGTGGGTGGTACCGAGGTAGCCGCAGCCGATGACGGTGAGCCTCACGGGCGGGTGTTCCTTTCGGTGGAGCCGCCGGGTCCCACCCGCCTCGTCCGGAAGGCGGGACGTTTCAGGAGGGCCGGGCGGCCAGATGACGGTGGATGCCGTCCCGGATGAACGGCGGAATCGTGAGGAGGGACAGGTGTTCGAGGGTGAAGAACTGGAGCTTGACGCCCTCCGCGAGAGGCAGCGTCGTCTCGTCGCCGTCCCAGGCGGCAGCGAAGAAGGTGATCAGTTGCCCGGAGCCGTGGACATCGCGTACGACGAAGAGCTCCTCCAGCTCATCCGCCGAAAGTCCCGCTTCCTCGTCGAGCTCGCGGACGATCGCCTCGGTCGGGGTCTCCTCGCCGTCCGCCCCGCCTCCGAGGAGACTCCAGTGGGCGGGCCAGGCGATGTCCGGGCGGTCGTCGCGCAGGTGCATCAGGACTTCGCCGCGGCGGTCGGTGATGATCGCGACGGCCCCGCGGGCGGTGCCCGGCTCGTGGCCGGTGGTGTCGGAATGCATCCCGACACCGTAGTGAGGAGGTTGAGGATCATGCGGCCGACACGGTGCTGTTCACGGTGTCGAGCCAACTCGGGTTGCTTGGTGTGTAACGCAGTTGACTCAGGAGCGAGGAGAGACGGTCTACATGGAGAACGGTGTTCCGGTGTGAGCCGTAGCCCCCGGACAGCAGCTCCGAGGACTACCGGGCGTCAGGCCGCACGTTGCAGCCGGGAGATCGCCCTGGGGGCCGGTGGGGTGAGGGCCCGCCAGGACGAGACCGTGGTCGAGGTCAACGACACACGTATGTCCGCCGACGAGTTCGAGGTCGGATACCCCGTCACCCGCCACTCCTCAGCCCAACCCCCCGCCTGAGCCGACACGGTAGTTACGCCGGGGTGGGGCGGCGTGCCGCCGGGAGGCGTAATGGCGGGGGGTCGGGTGGGCGGGCCGCAGGCTGGGGCGCGTGATCGACCGCAGCGTGGACGAGAAGAACCTGCACCGGCTGAGCGCCCTGTCCGACGGCATCTTCGCCATCGCGATGACCCTGCTCGTGCTGGACATCCGTGTGACCCCCGACCTGGACCCGGCCGGCTTCCGGCAGATGCTGCACGACCTGCTGCCCAAGATCGCGTCCTATGCGCTCAGTTTCACGATCCTCGCCGGATTCTGGCGCGACCACCGCCGTATCCTCCGGCTGGCGCAGTGGATGGACACGGTGACCGTATGGCTCACCCTCGCCGGGCTGGGCGTCATCGCGCTGTTGCCCTTCCCCACCACGATGCTGTCCGAGTACGCCTCGCAGCCCCTGGCCGTCGTCGTCTACGCGTGCACGGTCATCGTCATCGACGTACTCCAACTGGCGGTGTTCTTCTCGATCCGGCGCCACCCGGAGATGGCCCGCCCGGTCCCGCCGCACTTCAACCGGAATTTCGTCATGGACCTGGGCTCGACGATCCTCGTCTTCGGCGTCACCGTGCCGATCGCCTTCTTCTCCCCCACCGCCGCGCTCTGGACCTGGCTGGCGCTGGTCCCCCTCAAGTTCGTCCTCGGCAGACACGAACGCTCCCGCGCCGGCCAGGACGCCGAGCAGGACACGCGCTGACCACCTAGGCCGCGAAGCCCGACCCCGGCCGACGCCGCCGCGGCCCACGCCCGCCCCCCGCTACCCCTGCGAACCCCCCGTCAAGAAATCGACGAACCCGAACGGCGCCCGCGCCCCCAGGCAGAGGTCCAGCATTTCGCGCGCGTCCGCGTAAAAGCCCTCGGTGCGCGAGAACAGCGCCTCCTCGTACGCGGCGAGTGCCGCCTCGACGTCGTCAGGCTGCGCGGCAATCGCCTTGCCCAGCTCCGCGCCGTCGAACATCGCCAGGTTCGCCCCGTCGCCGGACGGCGGCATCAGGTGCGCGGCGTCACCGAGGAGCGTCACCCCGGGTATACGGGCCCACCGGTGTCCGTCCGGAAGGGTGTGGATCATGCGCGCGACAGGAGCGACCTCGCCATCGGTGATCAGCGCGACGAGGTGCGGCGCCCACCCGTCGAACTCGGCCGCGATCCGGGCGCTCGCCGCGGCGGCGTCGGCGAAGTCGATGGCGGCGATCCACTCGGCGGAACGGTTCAGCTCGACATAGGTGTGGAGGACGCCACCCGCCTCTCGGTGCGCGACGATCCCCTTGCCCGGAGTGAGCGCGGCCATGGCGCCCTTGCCGACCGCCTCGGCTGTCGCGCGGTGCCGCTCGTCGACGTCGTACAGGTACGTCTCGATGAACGTCGTGCCGATGTATTCGGGCCGGGCGTCCGAGAGCAGCGGCCTGACCTTCGACCAGGCGCCGTCGGCGCCGACGAGGAGAGCGCTGGTCACGGCCGAGCCGTCGGCGAAGGCCACCTCGTGCCGGCCGTCGCCGAGGGGCCGGACCCCGGTGACCTTGCGCCCCCACTGGACCGTCCCGTCGGGCAGGGAGTCGAGCAGAATCCGGCGCAGGTCGCCGCGGAGCACCTCGGGACGCGCCGCCGTGGTGCCGTCGGGGACGTCGAGCAGCACCACGCCGTTCGGGTCGAGCAGGCGCATCGCCTCGGCGCCCTCATGAATGATCGCGCGGAACTCGTCGGTGAGGCCGGCCTCCGCGAGCGCGCGCTGCCCGTCGTCCTCGTGGATGTCGAGCTGGCCGCCCTGCGTACGGGCCCCGGCCGAGGGGTCGGCCTCGTAGACCGTCGCGGGGATGCCGTGGACGCGGAGGACGCGCGCGAGGGTGAGGCCGCCCAGGCCCGCGCCGACGATCGTGACGGGCGTGGTCATCGTGGTCATCGTGACTCCTTCCGGAACATGAATGTCAGGGCGTGAGCGCCCGAGCATGATTGGAACCTCGTTCCATTCCTCGATGTTGGAACAACGTTCCACTCATGTCAAACTTGTCCCCATGGCGACGAGGGCACAGACCGGGGCACAGCGGACCGAGCGGCGTACGGACGCGCTCTCGAAGGAGCGCATTGTCGAGGCCGCGATCGAGATCCTCGACACCGGCGGCGAGAGCGCCCTGACCTTCCGCGCGCTCGCGGCGCGCCTGGCGACAGGGAGCGGGGCGATCTACTGGCACGTCGCCAACAAGGACGACCTGCTCGCGGCGGCCACCAACGACGTCATCGCCCGCGTCGTCACGGACGGAGCCGGTGACGCGGAACCGCGGGAAGCGATCCGGGCCATCACCCTGGGCGTCTTCGACGCGATCGACGCCCACCTCTGGGTGGGCACCCAGCTCTCCCGAGCGCCGTGGCTGGCCGCGATGCCGCAGATCTTCGAAGGCATCGGCAGCCGGCTCCAGGCGCTCGGCGTTCCCGAACGGGTGCAGCTCGACGCCGCGTCCGCACTCGTGAGCTACACCCTCGGCGTCGCCGGTCAGAACGCCGCGAACGCCCGCCTGCACGCGCACGGGACCGATCGCGTGGCTTTCCTCGACGCGGCCGCCGCGCGGTGGAAACAGCTCGATCCCGCGCGGTACCCGTTCGTGCACCAGGTGGCGGCACAGCTGCCCGCGCACGACGACCGCGAGCAGTTCCTCGCCGGGATCGACCTCATCCTGGCCGGCATCGAAACCGTCCGTTAGCCGCTACCCGCGCACCGCGACGGCCGCGGGCCGGGCGGGAACGCGCTCGCTCAGCCCCGGGGCCGTACGAATCCGTACCGAGCCGCACGTTCGCGTCCTGGCGCCGCACTCCCGTCCGCACGTTCGCGCCCTGGCGGCGACCTCCCGTTCGCCGCCTAGGCACCGACCCCGCGCAACCATGCCCCACCCCGCCGGGCGCCCCGCATTCCCCACGGGAAGAATGATCCGCATGCCCATGTCGAACGCCGCCGCGCATCCCCGCTACGACGCTCTGCTCGCCCATTGGTGCGAACTGGTCCGCCGCTGCCAGGAGGAGCCGCACACCGCGCCCGACCCCGCCCCCTACGGGCAGGACCTGCTGGACCGCTGGGCCGAACCCCAGCGCCGCTACCACAGCCTGGACCACATCGTAGCGGTACTGCGCAGAACTACTGAGCTGACTGCGTACGCCGTCGACCCCGACGCCGTCGCGCTCGCGGCCTGGTTCCACGACGCCGTCTACCGCCCCGACCGCAGCGAGAACGAGGAGCGCAGCGCCCAACTCGCCGAACGCGCCCTGCCCGAGGCCGGCATCGGCGCCGACCGTACGGCCGAGGTCGCCCGCCTCGTACGCCTCACCGTCAGCCACGACCCCGATGACGGCGACCGCAACGGCACCGTCCTGTGCGACGCCGACCTGGCCGTACTCGCCGGAAGCCCCACGGACTACGCCGAATACGCGGCGGCCGTCCGCAAGGAGTACGGCTTCGTCCCCGACGAGGACTTCCGCGCCGGGCGGGCCGCGATCCTGCGTCAACTTCTGGCACTCCCCCGCCTGTTCCGCACCCCGTACGGCCACGACGAGTGGGAGGCGGTCGCCCGCCGCAACATGGCCACGGAGCTGGACCTGCTGGAGGCCTAGCTCCCCAGATTCACCCGTACGTGGAGGTACTAGCGCGCTACTGTGGGTTGTGGCGCGCTACACCCCACCCATCCATGGCACGTACGGGAGAGCCCCATGGCCAACAACAAGCCCAACGCCGAACCCCCCAAGACCCCCAGCAACGCGAAGCGGATCGAGCCCGAGAAGTCGCCGCGCGCGCTGTACGGCGCGGAGTTGCGCTTCAAGCGCGAGCAGGCGGGTCTCAGCCGCACCGAACTGGGCGAGAAGCTGTTCATGGGCGCCTCGCAACTCGCCAAGATCGAGACCGGCGAACGCCGCGTCCGCCCCGACAACGCCGAGATGCTGGACCGCATCCTCAAGACGGACGGCTTCTTCGTCCGGAACCTGGCCGCGGGTCGCGTGTCCAAGTACCGGGAGCACTTCGCCGACGTGGTGGAGATCGAGGCCCTCGCCCTGACCATTCGAGAATGGGAACCGTCCCTGGTACCGGGCTTGCTGCAAACCGAGGCGTACGCGCTGGCCGTCATTCGCGGATACGACCCGGTGCTCGCCGACGCCCTGGTCAGGGAACGGTTGGCGGCCCGGCTGTCCCGTGCCGTCATCTTCAACGACCCGCACAAGCCGCTCTTCTGGGCGGTAGTGGGCGAAGCCGCCATCCGCTGCCAGATTGGGGGCGCGGCGGTCATGGCCGGCCAACTGCGCCACATCGCGGCGATGATCCGTCGGAACCGGATCGTCTTCCAGGTGCTTCCGTTCAGCGCGGGTGCGAACGCCGGACTGGACGGTTCGATGAAGCTGATGACGACCGAGGACGACGCCCCCGTCGTGTACTTCCAGGGCCAGGAGACTGGTGCATTGGTCGACGATCCGGCAACGGTCAAGCGCAGTTCGCTGACTTACGATCTCCTCGGAGCGACGGCTTTGTCGCCGGACGACTCTCTGACCCTCATCGAAGCGGTAGCCGAGGAGTACGAGCATGGAGTTCAAGTACGGCCCGACGGCGGTCACTTGGCGTAAGAGCAGCTACAGCGGTGGTAGCGGCGACAACTGCATCGAGGCCAGCGACAGCCTCACGACGGCGAGTTGGCGCAAGAGCACGTACAGCGGTGGCGACGGCGGCGATTGCGTGGAGGTCGCCGACAACCTCCCCGACGTGATCCCGGTCCGCGACAGCAAGGACCCCCACGGCCCGGCCCTCACCTTCACCCCGGCCGCGTGGACCGCCTTCGTCCAAGCCGCCGCAGCCAACGAATTCCCCACCCCCTAGCCAGCCTCGCCTCCTCCAGCAGGTCGCCGACACCGCCCTCCCGTGGCGAGGCGGAACCTGTCCCGCCCAACCCCCAGTCGGCGACCTGCTGGACCAAGGAGGAGCATGTCCCCGCCCAACACAGCCCCCGAGCGCCGCGCGACGCCCTGAGTACGCTGGCATGGCGGGCAGCGGTTGGGGCCGTACCCCGCACTCTCCCTGTGGCCGAGCGTGTTCCTACCCTCGAACGACGGCCTGTGGCAGCGGGCCTCGGCGCTCACCACTGACCCGCGGGAGTGGGCCGCCGCGCTCGCCTACGGCGACGAGTCACTGGACGTCCCACGCGACGCGTTGCTGCCGGCCGATCATGTCGCCCAGCCCGTAACGGACTTGCCGACCTCCTCCCCCACCGTCACGGCCAAGTACGCCGTCTCCCGGTCGGGAAATCCGACGTGTCATGTCCCTTGTCGGCGCGAACAAGGGCGCATTACAGTGCCGTCAAGTTAGTAGCTGCTAGCTAGTAACTTGACTGAGCAGTACGGCCGCACCGGTCAGCAACGCCATCCGTGACCGGCCGGCCGGCGACACCTCTGTCCGCCGGGGCACAGCGGGACCCGGCGGACAGGGTTCCCCACCTCAACCCCCCACCGACGGATGCGTGACGCGGCACATCGACCGCATCCTGGAAATCCTGGAGGAAACGCACCATGCATTTCCGACGAGAGAGCCCCGGCCGGCACCGGGCACGCACGTGGCGCAGAGCCACCGCCGTGACGGCGGTCGGCGTCATGACGATGGCCTCGGCATGGACGGGCCTGAGCTCCGCCTCGGCCGCGGTGACCACACCCGGCACCATCGTGGGCCAGCAGAGCGGCCGTTGTGTCGACGTCACGGCCGCCGGCACCGCGAACGGCACGGCGGTCCAGCTCTACGACTGCAACGGAACGGGCGCGCAGCAGTGGCAGCAGCGTTCCGACGGCTCCGTGGTGAACCCGGCCTCGGGCCGTTGCCTCGACGTCACCGCCGCGTCGACCGCCAACGGCGCCCGGGTGCAGATCTACGACTGCAACGGCACCGGCGCGCAGAAGTGGCAGGTGGGCGCGGGCGGCAATCTCACCAACCCGCAGTCGGGCAAGTGCCTGGACGCCAACGGCAGCGCGAACAGCTCCTATCTCCAGATCTGGGACTGCGCCGGTTCGGCCAACCAGCACTGGACGGTGAACGGCGCGGGCACCACCGACCCCGGTAACCCCGGTGACTCCGACATCTGGAGCCGGATCAAGGCCGGTTGGAACCTCGGCAACTCCTTCGACGCGACCCCCTGCGAGACCTGCTGGGGCAATCCGGCGACGACCAAGGCGATGATCGACCGGGTCGCGACGAAGTTCAACTACCTGCGGATTCCGGTGACGTGGTACCCGCACCTGACCGGCGGGGCGCCGAACTACACCATCG